>JAKSBE010000496.1 GCA_022361275.1 Kiloniellales bacterium | reverse complement strand
CGCTGTCCGCCGGCTCTGTCACGACATGCCGGACCGCGCCCTGGAGCGTCCCGAGAGGATCGCCGAAAAGCCGGTCCGGCGGACGCCACCGGAGGAGGCCAAGAAGGGCATCGCCGAGGCGCTGCTGTCAGCTTGCCGTGGTCACGCGAAAGGCTGCAGATCTCCACAGGCTGAGTGGTGGGGCTGAGCGGTGGGGGCTGAGCGGTCAGGCCCCCGGTGCCACGCTCGCGGCCCCAAAGCACGCCAGCGCCCGACGTCGAGCTTCTCGTGACCTGCTCCGTCTAAAGGACGCGGCCGTTGCCGACGGCCTCGACACTTTCGCCGTTCATGGTCATGCTCATGGGTCCCGAGTTGCCTTCCGGAGAGCCGGAGAAGCATCATGCGGATCGAGAACTGGCAGATTTCCAAGCCCCTGGCCCGTTCGTCCCGGGGCGTCGTGGCGGCGCAGAACTGGCGGGCGGCACGGGTCGGCGCCGAGATCCTGGAGGCGGGCGGCAACGCCGTGGATGCCGCCGTGGCCACGGCCTGCGCCCTGGCGGTCGCCGAGCCCTGGATGAGCGGCCTGGGCGGCTGCGGCTACATGGTCGTCTACGGCGCGGCCGCGCAGGCCGTCCAGGTGGTCGACTTCGGCACTATCGCGCCCCGGGCGCTGGATCCGGAGGCCTATCCCCTGCGCAGCGAGGCCAGCGCGGACGGCGACCTCTTCGGCTGGCCCGGCGTCGAGGGCGAGCGCAACGTCCGTGGCCCCTTGTCGCTCGGCGTGCCGGGCAGCGTCGCCGGCTTCGGCCTTGCCCTGGCCCGCTTCGGCAGCCTGCCTTGGGCCGAGGTGCTGGCGCCCGCCATCGCCCTCGCCGAGCAAGGCCATGTCGTCGACTGGTGGACCACCTTGATGGTCGCCCGCGACGCCGCCGCCCTGCGCGAGAACGCCGCGGCCGCCGCCGTCTACCTGCCCGACGGCCTGCCCCCGGTGGCCGCCGAGATCGGCAAGCCGAAGCTCGACCTCGGCCGGCTGCCGGCGACCCTGCGCCGCCTGGCCGAGGCCGGCCCCGAGGACTTCTACCGCGGCGCCATCGCCGAGGCGCTGGTCGCGGACGTCGCCGCGCTGGGCGGCGTCCTTTCCGCCGAGGACCTGGCAGCCTACGAGGCCCGGATCGCCGAACCTCTGACCGTCGTCCGGGGCGGCACCGGGATCCACCTGCCCCCGGGCCTGACCGCGGGGCCGAGCTTCGCCGAGGCGCTGGACGCCCTCGGACCGATCGCCCCCGGCGCCCCCGGGCCCGAGGCCTTCGCCGCCTACGCCCGGGCGCTCGCCGAGGCCTATCGGCGGCGCCTCGCGGAAATCGGCCATGACGGCGATCCGGCCGGCCAGGGCTGCACGACCCACCTTTCGGTGGCCGACGCCGAAGGCAACCTGGTGGCCCTGACCAACACCCTGCTTTCGCCTTTCGGCGCCAAGGTCGTCTCGCCGGACACCGGCGTGCTGCTCAACAACGGGATCATGTGGTTCGATCCACGGCCGGGGCGGCCCAACTCCATCGCGCCGGGCAAGCGGCCGCTGTGCAACATGTGCCCCTTGATCGCGACCCGCGACGCAGGACCCTGGTTCGCCCTGGGCGGCTCCGGCGGCCGGCGCATCCTGCCGGCCGTGTTCCAGGTCGCCTCCTTCCTGATCGATTGCGGGCTCTCGCCGGAGGCGGCGGTCGGGCAGCCGCGGATCAACGTCGACGGCGGCCCGGAGGTGGAGGTCGACCCCAGGCTGGGCGACGCGGTCGCCAAGAGCATCGCCGAGGTCTTCCCGGTTCGCCTGGTCGAGGCGGTGCTGAGCCCGAACCACTACGCCAACCCGGTGATCGCCCTGCACGACGGGGATGCCTGCCTGGGGGCCGCCCAGTTGCCCTCACCCGTAGCGGCGGCGATCGGCGCCCGATGAAATCCGGCTTCATCTTCGAGGACGCGCCCTTTCCCTCGGCCCACGCCGCAACTCTAGCCGCGACCGAACAGGGCCTGGTCGCCGCCTGGTTCGCCGGGACCCACGAGAAGCACCGCGACGTCGGGATCTGGGTCGCCCGACAGGAGGCCGGCGTCTGGTCGCCGCCGGCGGAGGTCGCCGACGGCGTGCCGGGCGGCCCCTTGGGCCGCTGGCGCCGCTACCCTTGCTGGAATCCGGTCCTGTTCCAGCCGGCCCGGGGCCCGCTGCTGCTGTTCTTCAAGGTCGGCCGCAGCCCCAGCCGCTGGTGGGGCGAGGTCATGGCCTCTGAGGACGGCGGCGCGACCTGGTCGGAACCGCGGCGCCTGCCGGAGGGGATCCTCGGGCCGATCAAGAACAAGCCGATCGAGCTGGCCGACGGCAGCTGGCTCTGCCCCTCGAGCAGCGAGCACGCCGGCTGGCGGGTCCACCTGGAGCGCTCGGCCGACCGGGGCGCCACCTGGGAGATGATCGGCCCCCTGAACCGCCGAGAGGAGTTCACGGCGATCCAGCCGGCGATCCTGGACTACGGCGGCGGCCGGCTGCAGATCTTGAGCCGCTCCCGCCAGGGCGTTGTCACCGAATGCTGGTCGGAGGACGGCGGCCTGACCTGGAGCCCGATGTCGGCCACCGCCCTGCCCAATCCCGACAGCGGCATCGACGCAGTAATGTTACGGGACGGTCGGGCACTGCTGGTCTACAACTGCAGCACTCGTGATCGCAGCCCGCTCAACATCGCGGTGTCGCGTGACGGTCGAGACTGGAAAGATGTGCTGGTCTTGGAAGACGCCCCCGGTGAGTTCTCCTATCCGGCCGTCATCCTCGACAGGGAAGGCCGGGTCCAGGTCGCCTACACCTGGAACCGGCGCAAGATCAAACACGGAGTCATCGATCCGGCGGAGCTTTAGCGAGGAACCCGAAGGGCCTGCCGGGCCGGAGTCCGCAGGCCGTCACCGGTGATCCCGCGAAGCCAGGCCGCCGTGCCCCTTTGAGAACAGAAGCCGATCGACATGCCACGTCCAAAGCAGATCTCATCGGGCCTTTTCGGCTGCCTCGCGGCCGTCGCCCTTCTCGCAACCATCGCCGTGCCGCAGCACCGCCTCCTGGCCGAGGAACGGGATCCGCCGCCGCGCGCCTGCCCGGCGGCCGGGACCTGGATGGACCCGGCAAACGGCCGGCGGCTCTCGCATCAGGACGTCATCGCCAGCGCCGCGGAGGCCGAGATCGTACTTCTGGGCGAAGCCCACGATCAGGCAGACCATCACCGCTGGCAGCTCTCGGTCCTGGCCGGCCTTCGCGCCAAGACCGACAGACTGGTGATCGGCTTCGAATCCTTCCCGCGCAGCGTTCAGCCCGCGCTCGACACCTGGGTCGAAGGCGCCTGGAGCGACGCCACCTTCCTCAGGAAAGCCCGCTGGTCCGAGGTCTGGGGCCTGGAGCCCGGCCTCTATCTGCCGCTTTTCGACTTCGCCCGGCTCTATCGGCTGCCGATGGTCGCGCTCAACGTCGAGCGCACCCTGGTCTCCAGGGTCGGCCAGGAGGGCTGGGCCGCGGTCCCGGCGGAGGAGCGCGAAGGCGTCGGCGATCCGAAGCCGGCCAGCACGACCTATAGGTTCAGCCTCGGCAAGGTTTACCAGCAGCACGTGCCGGCGAGATCGAAGGACGGCGCGCACGGCGAGGGCGAGAAGTTGAGTCTCGAGGAGGCCATGGCCCTGCCTGCCTTCGAGCGCTTCGTCGACGCGCAGCTGACCTGGGACCGGGCCATGGCCGAGGCCTTGGCGACCGCGCGGGCGCGCTCGGGCGCGCCGCAAGTGGTCGGCATCGTCGGGAGCGGCCACCTGCAAAACCGCCACGGCATCCCGCATCAGCTGGCAGACCTGGGCGTCGAGAACGTCAAGGTCCTGCTGCCGATGTCTCCGGCAGCCGCCTGCGAGACGCTCAACCCCGGTCTGGCCGACGCGGTCTTCGTGGTCGAGCGCCAGGACGGTCCGAAGCGTCCGCGGCCGCGTCTGGGCGTGATCATCGAGACCGCCGAGGAGGGCGTGCGGATCCGCGATGTCGCCGAAGGCAGCGTCGCCGCCGCCGCCGAACTCCAGGCCGGCGACCTCGTGCGCGAAGCCGCGGGCCAGGCGCTGGAGCGCCACAGCGAGCTGATCGAGATCGTCCAGCGCCAGGCTCCCGGCACCTGGCTGCCGATGCGCGTCCAGCGCGGCGAGGAAACGCTCGACGTCGTTGCCAGATTCCCGACGGCCTTCGAATGAGCGCACGCCTGGCCTTTCTTCTCGCCCTGGTCCTGGCCCTGCCGGCCGGGGCGGAGACCCATGATCTGGCCCCTGCGGTCGCGCACGACGTCACGATCGACCTCGACCCCGCCCGGGGCCGCCTCGAAGGCATCAGCCGAATCACCGTGACCGGCCGCCGGGAGCTGGCGCTCTACCTCTACCCCTCGCTGCGGATCGACGCCCTGGAGATCGACGGCGAGGCGGAGCCCTTCGAGGCGGGACAGCGACCGCTGGTGATCCGCCTTCCCAGGCTTCCCAGGGAAGAGTCGAGCGAGGTTCTGATCCGCTACAGCGGCCCCCTGGCCGGCGACGCCGGTGGCGCCTTCCTCGATCCCCGGGGGGCCTTCCTTCCGGAGCGCCTGGGCTGGATGCCGGAGACCGAGGACGAGAGCACGGACTACCGCCTCGCCATATCGGCCCCGGAGCCCTATCGGGCCATCGCGACCGGCCGCCTGGTCGAGGAACGCAGCGAGAAGGGACGCCACAAAGTGGTCGTGGCCGGCCAGCCCGGGGTCTCGGCGCCCGCGGTCTTCGCCGGCCGCTTTCAGGTCGAAGAACGGCGCCACGGCGGGATCCTGCTGCGGACCTACTTCCCGGCCACGGCCGAGGCATTGGCGCCCCGCTACCTGGACAGCACGGCACGCTACCTCGATATCTTCGATGAACGCATCGGTCCCTACCCCTACGACGCCTTCCACGTCGTCGCCGGCCCGCTGCCGGTCGGCCTCGGTTTTCCGGGCCTGACCTACATCTCGGACAAGATCCTGCACCTGCCCTTCATGCAGGGCCGGTCCCTCGCGCACGAGATCGCCCACAACTGGTGGGGCAACGCGGTCGAGATCGACTATGCCAGCGGCAACTGGGCCGAAGGCCTGACCACCTTCATGGCCGACTATGCCCTGACCGTCGAGAACGGGCCGGCAGCCGCGCGCGAGATGCGCCTGGGCTGGCTGCGCGACTATGCCGCCCTGCCGACCGGGCTGGACCGCCCGGTCACCAGCTTCGTGTCCAAGACCCACGATGCCCAGCAGGTCATCGGCTACAACAAGACCGCCTTCTTCTTCCACATGCTGGAGCAGGAGCTGACGCCGGAGGTCTTCGCCGAGGGCATCCGGGGCTTCTGGCAGGCGCAGAAGTTCCGCCGGGCCGGCTGGGACGAACTGCGGGCCGCCTTCGAGGCCGCCGCGGACCGCGAGCTGTCCTGGTTCTTCGCGCAGTGGCTGGAGCGCCCCGGGGCACCGGAGCTGCAACTCGGCGAGGTCGCGGTCAACGAGGAGGCCGGTGGCCGGCGGTTGAGCTTTACCCTGTCGCAAAAGGGCTCTCCCTTCCGCCTCACGGTGCCGGTCCAGATCGAGACCGAGGACGGGAGCCGGACGCTGCGGGTCGCGCTGAAAGGCGCCGAGGCGGAGGTCAGCGAGCGCCTGGAGGCGCGCCCGAAGGCACTGCGCATCGACCCCGACTACGACCTCTTCCGCCGCCTGGCATCCGGCGAGGCGACGCCGATCCTGCGTGACGTCACGCTGAACCCCGAGGCCCGCGTGGTCCTGGCAACCGGCGCGGACGCTGTGGCCCGCCAGGCCGCCGAGGACCTGGCCGGGCGGCTGGTCCGGGGCGTGGCGGCGACCCCCACCGGGGTCGAGCCGGCCGCGGCGGTCAACGGGCCGCTGCTGATCGTCGGCCTCGAGTCCGAACTGCCCGAGACGCTCACGGCGCACCGGGTCTCGCCGATGCCCAAGGCCCTCGACGGCCGGGGCAGCGCCCGCGCCTGGACCCGCCGCCGCGACGACGGCGTGACCGCGCTCATCGTCGCGGCGAAGGACGCCGAGAGCCTGGCGCTGCTGCTGCGGCCGCTGCCGCACTACCGGCGCTACGGCTACGTGGTCTTCGAGGGCAGCAAGGCGGTCGACAAGGGCGTCTGGCCCGCCGCGGACAGCCCCCTGGTCAAGCGCTTCGACTGAGCCGCGGCGGGCGTCAGCCGGCCTCGACCAGGTCGCGGATGAAGGCCGGCAGCACGAAGGCGGCCTTGTGAACCTCCGGCGTGTAGTAGCGGGTCTCGAGCCCGGCCTCGGCGAAGCGGGCCGCCAGGGTCTCGACCGGGACCTCCAGGGGCGCGCGCGCGTCGCTGCCCCAGCCGAAGGCCATGTCGCCGCCGACGTAGCTGGGCACCGCGGCCCGGTAGCAGGCCGGCACGGCGAAGATCCGGCGGAAGACCGTCATGGTCTGGCGCAGCTCCTCGGGCTGGAGGAAGGGTACGCCGTTCTGGGTGACCAGGACGCCGCCCGGAGCCAGCAGCCGCCGGCAGTCCGTGTAGAAGGCCTCGGTAAAAAGCGCCTCGCCCGGCCCGATGGGATCGGTGGAATCGATGATCGCCACGTCGAAGCGCGGCTCGGCCTCGGCGGCGAAGCGCGCGCCGTCGGCGAAGACCAGCTCCAGGCGCGGGTCGTCGAAGGCGCCCTTGGAGATCGCCCCCAGATGCCGGCGCGAGAACTCGACCACCGAGGGATCGATCTCGACCATGGTCACCCGCTCGACCGAACGGTGCTTCAGGACCTCCTCGGCCATGCCGCCGTCGCCGCCGCCGATGATCAGCACCCGATGGGCCGCGCCGTGGGCCAGGATCGGCAGGTGGGCGAGCATCTCGTGGTAGATGAACTCGTCGGCCTCGGTGACCTGGGTGACCCCGTCGAGGAACAGCATGCGCCCGAAGATCCTGTTGCGGATCAGGCAAAGGCCCTGGGCGCCGCTCTGTCCCTCGTGGAGAACCTCCTCGGCCTCGAAGGCCGCCGCCATGCCCGGGTGCAGGGTCTCCTCGATGCGCCGGGTCATCGCAGGACCTCCCGGCCGCGGCGCAGCTCCTGCACCGCGACCTCCTGCGGCGCGAAGGCCTGGCGCAGCACCGGGACGCTGGCCTCCGGCCGGGCGTCGCCGCACATGAAGACGTCCAGCGCGGCGTAGCCGCACTCCGGCCAGGTGTGGATCGAGATGTGGGATTCCGCCAGGACCGCGACCCCCGAGACGCCGCCGTTGGGCGTGAAGTGATGCAGATCGATGTTGAGCAGGGTCGCACCGGCCGCCTCGACGCAGGCGACCAGGGTCTCGCGGACGTAGTCCAGATCGTCGAGCCGCTCGGCCCGCCAGAGGTCGACGATCAGGTGGGTGCCGGCGAAGCGTTCGCCGTCGCGGACGACGAAGAAGTCCTTGCGGTCTTGCTCGGGCCGGTCCTGATCGGAGCCGTCCGTCTCGAGGGGGATGGTGGCGGTGAGGCTGTCTGCGGCCCGAGGCGCCTGGACGGCGCGCAGGCTTGCGCTGTTGTCTCGCATCGTGTCCTCCGGGCCGGGCCACGGCGGGGTCCGACGCTGGTTCACTTGGTTTCTGGTTCGGGATCCCCTGGTCGCCCCGGGGCCGGGCCCGCCGTCAAGCGGCGCAGATACTGAATGTCGGCATGGGCATTCTCCCCGTCAGCCAGCCGGTCGATCCGGCACCCAACAAAAGAGACGCTCCCGCCGTTACTTGAGCCCCGCGTTCCCGCGGACCATGCCAGAGGCACGTGCGATTGCGTTCCGACCCCATGACATGGCGGCCGGGGCAAGTCTTGTCAATATCCGAGGGGGCTGCGCCAAGAAAACGCCAAGTCCTTGCCAAAAAGCCATCCGTTGCGACGCTTTCGTAGCGGCGTCGGGGCCGCGGTATAATTGTCCGGGCGGCGGTCTTGACGCCGCGGCCGGCCGACCAAGGTTTAAGGGGCGGCGCCCGACCGAGGCGCCTTCGGAGAAGGGAACCCGAGACATGACCCAAGCCAACGAAGAGGTCGCCAAGGTCCTGGAGCAGCTGAAGCAGCTCCGCGACGAACTGGCCCTGAAGATCCATCTGGCCGGCATGGAGGCCAAGACCGAGTGGGAGGACCTGGAGAAGAAGTGGTCGGACTTCGAGGCCAAGGCCCGCTTCGACGAGACAGCCGAGGGCCTGTCCGGGGCCGTCTCGCTTCTCGCCGACGAGATCAAGGCCGGCTACGACCGCATCCGCAAGGCCCTTTAGGCCGCGCTCACGCCCCGCCCTGCATGGCCCGCAAGGGGCATTGGGCCACCTCCAGATCGGCGGACAGGTCGGCGGAGTTCGGCATACGGAACCAGCGCAGAGTCCGTGGTCTCCATCTCGCCGGCCAAGCAGGACTCCAGCAGCCGCCGGCTCACCGGATGCAGGCGCTCCGGCAAGCAGGCCAGGATCTGCGGCGGCGTGCCGCCCACCCGCTGCTCCGGACGGTCGCCTCCAGGGTCTCCCGTTAGCGAGTGCCTACTTGCACGATTCGGAGAGTCACCCCCACCCCGGCCCTCCGCCATAGAGGGGGAAGGAGTAACGGATTGATCCGCTTGGAGACTCCCCTCCTACCGTGTGGGGCGCTAGAGCAGCCCGCGTTCATTCGAACGCGGGCTGCTCTAGCTATATGGAATAGATCAAACTGCGTTTAATTGAGTCCAATTAAACGCAGTTTGATCTAGCGCTGGCGCTCGGCCTTGAAGCGTTCCAGGATGAAATCGATCTGCTCAAGGACGCTCTTGGCCGCGCGGTCGGTGGTGTTCCCGCTCGCCGGCAGGCGGTACTGCTTGGCGGCCATCGCGCCGCCCGACCAGAGGGTGATCGGGAAGACCCCCAGCCGGTCGACCGCCTGACGCACCGCAGGATTGGTGGTGGCGATGTTCTTCGAGCCCAGGACGGTATCGAAACGCAGCAAGGTATGAAGGATGCAGGTCGAAAGGCCGGAAGGCGCGCCGGCGACGTTGATGCGGGCCTCGACGATGCTGTTGGCGTCCTCCTTGATGCCCATCTCCCCCAGCCGGTTGTAGAGGTGCGTGACGAACATCTGTTTGTCGTTGATCGCGCACTCCTCCGCGCGCTGCGAGAAGGTCACCTCGATCTTCTGGAAGCCGTTGATGACCTCGGGCACATCCGCCGCCCGGGCGCCTGCTGCCCAGAGACCGGCGACGGAGAGACCGGCGATCAAGAGCCCGGTCGACTGGGTCAGGCCCCCCAGAACCGCTAACGCGACATGCATGTCTTTTTCCCTTTGTTTCCCTGTCTCAGACCAGGACAGCCCGCCGCCGCCCCGGCCTGACGCGCCCTGTGGACAAGTCTAGAGAAAGCCGGAACCAAAGCGAAGCGCAGAGCAGCGAAGCGCCGCAGTTTTCCGCCGGATTCGGCTGAGCAGGGCCGCCGATGAGCCAAGGCAGTCCGTTCTCCGTATGAGACATAAGATATCTTGGTTATGAGATATATCTTATCGACCCTGGTTCTCGGCCTGACACTGTTCGTCGCGACCAAGCCGGACGCGCGGCGGGCTCACGCCCGCTGAAACGGCTCACTTCTCCAGGATTCTGGAGCTTAAGGACGTCCCTGTCGTTTCTTTCCAAGCTCTAAGTAGGTTGCGGGTGTGGAGGGCAAGGAACAGAACGTTTGTAAAGGTGGCAGCCGTGACACCGGAGGCCAAGCCCCAGGAGATGAAGAGGAGCGCGGTTAGGATACCAGCTAAGGCTCCCAGTGTTTTCGAGTTGCCATAAAGGAACACGCAAACCATTGCGCAGATGAAGCACGCCCACTCCAGCACCCCTACGGCCTCTTCCGGCATGTTCTCGATGCTCCTCGGGACGGGCCGCCATCGGGCTTCTTCTCTGTCTTTCTGCGGCAGATGAAGACGACAGACTGGAACCTCTCCGGCCAGGAGAGCGTCCTCTTCACGCCATTCTAGTCGTCCTAGTTCTGTTCTTCGCGCTCTGCGCCTGAGGTACGACCGATACAAGCGACGGTTTATTCCGCCGCGATCCTTGCGCGGCGGAATCGCCTCAGCGTCAACCAGGCTCCGGCCTTGAGGCGCCGGCGGACCTTGCTCGTGTTCGCTGGAACGGCGCGTTCGGATTCACAGAGAGCCAGATCGTGCCGCGTGGCCACATCTCGGACGGCGCTGATCACACCTTGCCGCGAAGACCAAGCCAGCCGGCCCGCCGCCCTACCTGCTTCCGGCCCTGGGCGGTCGGACAGGCATACGCGACGACCTCGCCCCCACCCATTTTCGAGCAAACAAAGCAAGGATGCGGCTAGATCAAACTGCGCTTAATTGGAATCAATTAAGCGCAGTTTGATCTATTTCATAGAGTGAGAGCAGCTTATCCGCGTTCGATTGAACGCGGGCTGCTCTAGGGCGTGGCGCCGGGCTCGGCAACCTTGATCCTGAATCGGCGCACCGGCGTCCGGCCGCCGCGTCGCGGGCGCCTCCGGGCGGCCTGTCGAGCAGTCGGCGAAGGCAAGAAACCTCCGCGAGGGGCATCGCCAACCCGGGATTTAATCGCTAGTCTCGCGCCATGATTCGCGACGCTCAAGAGGTCCTCAGCAAGGTATTCGGCTTCGAGGCCTTTCGGGGGCAGCAGCAGGACATCATCGAAGAGGTGGTGGGCGGCGGCGACGCCCTGGTGCTGATGCCGACCGGCGGCGGCAAGTCGCTCTGCTACCAGATCCCGGCGCTCTGCCGGCCCGGCACCGGGGTCGTGATCTCGCCGCTCATCGCGCTGATGCAGGATCAGGTGGAGTCCCTGCGGCAGCTGGGCGTGCAGGCGGCGGCCCTGAACTCCAGCCTCGACTACCACACGGCGAGCGAGGTCGAGCGGGCCCTGGTCGCCGGCGCACTGGACCTGATCTACGTCGCGCCCGAGCGGCTGCTGACCCCCGGCTTCCTCCGCCTGCTGGAGCGCTGCGAGATCGCCCTCTTCGCCATCGACGAGGCCCACTGCGTCTCGCAATGGGGCCACGACTTCCGGCCGGAGTACCGGCAGCTCGCGCCGCTGCGCGCGCGCTTCCCGGAGGTGCCGCGCCTGGCCCTGACCGCGACCGCCGACGGGCCGACCCGGCGCGACATCCTGACCCAGCTCGAGCTGACCGAGGGCCGGGTCTTCGCGGCCAGCTTCGATCGGCCGAACATCCGCTACCGGGTTCGGCCCAAGGCCAACCCGCGGCGCCAGCTCAAGGCCTTCCTGGAGGCCGAGCACCGCGGCGACGCCGGCATCGTCTACTGCCTCTCCCGCGGCAAGGTCGAGGACACGGCCCAGTGGCTGACCGCGGAGGGCTTCACCGCCCTGCCCTACCACGCCGGCCTGGACAAGGCGGTCCGGGCTGCCAACCAGGACCGCTTCCTCAAGGAGGAGGCGGTGGTGATGGTCGCCACCATCGCCTTCGGCATGGGCATCGACAAGCCGGACGTGCGCTTCGTCGCCCACCTCGACCTGCCCAAGAGCCTGGAGGCCTACTACCAGGAGACCGGCCGTGCCGGGCGTGACGGCCTGGCCGCCAACGCCTGGATGACCTACGGCCTGGAGGACCTCGTCAAGCTGCGCCAGCTCTCGGAGGCCTCGGCCGCACCCGACGAGCAGAAGCGCATCGAGCGGCAGAAGCTCGACGCCCTGCTCGGCTACTGCGAGACCGTCCGCTGCCGGCGCCAGGTGCTGTTGGACTACTTTGGCGAGACCTTGGCCCAACCCTGCGGCAACTGCGACACCTGCCTGGAACCGGTGACCAGCTTCGACGGCACCGAGGCGGCGCAGAAGGCCCTGTCCTGCGTCTACCGGACCGGCCAGATCTTCGGCGCCGGCCATCTGATCGACGTGCTGCTGGGCGGCGACACCGAGCGGATCCGCAAGTTCCGCCACCAGGAGCTCAGCACCTACGGCATCGGCGGCGACTTCGGCCGCGAGGAATGGCGCTCGATCTTCCGCCAGCTCGTGGCGCTGGGCCTGGTGACGGTCGACGTCGAGGGCCACGGCGGCCTGCGCCTGACCTCGGAGGCACGGCCGGTGCTGCGCGGCGAGCGGCGGATCGAGCTGCGCCGCGACCCGGCGACGGCCCGCGGCCGGGCCCGCACCGCCGCCAAGGCCCGCGCCCCGGTCGACTTCGAGGACCCGGCGGCGGAGGCCCTGTTCCAGGCCCTGCGCGGCCTGCGCCTGGACCTGGCCAAGCGCCAGGGCGTGCCGCCCTACGTCATCTTCCACGACTCCACCCTGGCCGAGATGGCCCGGACCCGGCCCAGCCGCCTGGCGCAGCTCTCCGGCATCACCGGCATCGGCCAGGCCAAGCTGGAGCGCTACGGCGAGGACTTCCTGGCCGTCATCAACGCCCAGGAAGCGGGGTAGCGGCGGTCAGTCAGGCGATCGTCTCGAGCGGGCGGCGGTTGTAGGGCAGCAGGCGCAGGAGCTTCGCCATGGCGCAGGTGCCGGAGATCCCGGCGAAGGCCAGTCCGGCGCCGACGAAGCCGCTGAGGCCGTAGAGCCAGGGCGAGACCAGCCATCCCAGCAGGACGCCCAGAAGGACCAGGCTGCCGGCGATGATCTGGACCTGGCGCAGGATGCTGATCGGCGCCTTGCGGTTGACGCGGGTCGGAAGGCCGGAGCGCTTCCAGCCGGCGAGGCCGTCCTTCAACTGGTAGACCTCCTTGAAGCCGCGGCCGAGGATCCGCGGCGCCGCCGCGCCGGTCCGGTCGCCGCTGGCACAGTGGAACACGGTGATCTTGTCGTGATCCCGGGGGAAGTCCGCGGCATCGAAGCCGGACAGCGGCACGAGCTGCGAGCCGAGTATGTGCTCCCGGGCGTACTCGTCGCTCTCCCGGATGTCGATCAGGACGGCCTGTCCGCCGTCCAGCCACCGCTTGACCTGCCGGGCATCGGCTTGCTTGAGCATTCCGGTCGGCCTCCTCTTCTTGGCGCCGCGGCGCGATGGCCCTCCGGCCCCAGAGCGAGCAGGAGCGGGCAGGAGCGGCGGCGCCTTGGCTCACCGGCATAATATATTCGTTATTTCGAAGGTATCAATCTAAGAATCTTGCGATCAGGCCTCGACCGCGAGGCCGGACCTCGACGCCGGAAACCGGGCCGCGTCAGCCGCTGCCCATGAAGTCGCGCAGATGGCGGAAGAGCTCAGGGTCGGTGATGATGCGGGGGACCTTGTGCTGGCCGCCGAGCTGGCCGCGGCTCTTCATCCAGGCGGCGAAGCGGCCGGACGGCACGGCGTGAACTTGCGGCGGCTTCAGCCCGTAGCCGCCGGCCCGGTGCGCCTCGTAGTCCTCGTTGGTCGCCGAAAGCTCGGCGTCCAGGGTCCGGGCGAAGGCCTCCACGGCCGCGCCGCCGGGCGGGGCCTCGGCGAACTCGACGACGTAGAGATGCTGGCCCAGCTCGCCGCTGAGCTCGGGCACCAGGGCGCCGACCGAGTAGTCGACCACGGCGGCGTCGATGGCCCCGGCCGCCGCGGCGACGGCGGTCTCGATCTCCTCGTCGATCAGGTGCTCCCCGAAGGCCGAGAGGGTGTAGCTGGTGCGGCCGGTGATCAGAATGCGCGGCGGCGCGCGCTCGATGAAGCGGAGCGTGTCGCCGATCACGTAGGACCAGAGCCCGGCGCAGGAGGTCACGACCAGGGCATAGTTCACGCCGAGCTCGACGTCCTTGAGCCAGTGTCGGGTCGGCGCCGGCGCATCCAGCTCCTCCAGCGGCACGAACTCGAAAAACAGGCCGTTGTCGGTGATCAGACGCAGCCCTTCGCCGTCGCCGCGGTCGGCCACGCCGACGAAGCCTTCGCTGGCCGCGTAGACTTCGCGGGTCTCGGCGTCGCTGTCGGCCAGCAGTTCGCCGAAGATCTTGCGGTAGGGCGCGAAGTTGACCGCACCGTGGATCACCAGCTCGAGGTCCGGATAGAAGCTGCGGAGGCGGCGGCCGCGCCCCGGGCGCAGCTCGGCCAGCTTGTCGAAGAACAGCAGCATCCAGCTCGGGGTGCCGCTGATGCTGCGGATGTCGGCATCGAAGGAGGCCGCCGCCAGCCGCTCGATCTTGACCTCCCAGTCCACGATCGTCTCCAGCTCGCGCGGCGGGAAGTAGCGCAGCCGGGCCCACCAGGGCGTCGTCTTGGCGGCGATGCCGCTGAGGTCGCCGGCCAGCACGCCGGGGGCCAGGCTGCGCAGGTCGGTGCTGCCGCCGAGCACGAAGTTGCGCCCGGCGAGCAGCCGGCTGTCGGGCCGGGCGGCCAGGTGATGCACCAGGATGTCGGCGGCCGCCTTCACGTTGGCGCCGTTCATCTCGTGCGAGCAGGGAATGTACTTGGTGACGCCGGTCGTCGTGCCCGAGGTCAGGGCGAAATACGGCAGGCTGCCGGGCCAGGTGCAGTCGGTGAGCCGCGGGAAATCCGCTTCCCAGTAGTCGCGCCAGAAGTCCTCGTAGCGGCGCAGCGGCACCCGCGCCTGGAACTCGGCGACCGAGCGCAGCGACTCGAATCCGTGGTCCCGGCCGAAGCGCGTATGCCGCGCGGCGCCGAGCAGCAGGAGCAGCTCGCGCTCCTGGCGCAGGACCGGATCCTCCAGGCGTAGCTGCTGTCCCCGGTAGGCGGCGTAGAGGTTGAGGATCGGCGTAAGGTCCAGCATGACGACGAGAGCGCGGCGGAGCGGGTCTGCGCCCCGGTCAGGGCCGCAGGCTCGTGCTGCGCCGGGCGCGCGCCCGGGCCTTCTCCGGGCGCAGGGGCAGCTTGACGTAGTCGCCGGCCCGCCACAGCGACACCTGGTCCGTGAAGGTCGTGGAGTTGATCCAGCCGTCCTGGCCGCCGAGCAGGACGAAGTAGTTGAGGTCCGGGTCGGAGAGGTCGGAGATGTGCCGCGCATTGGCCCCGTAGCGCGTCGCATGGCGCTCGCTGGTGGTCCCATGGGCAGTCTTCATCAGGGTGTCGGAACTGCCGCCGGCGGGATAGTCGGCGAAGCGGTAGCGGCCCCCGACCAGCGGCAGGTTGGACAGGGGATGGGCCAATTGCAGGCGATGCATCTCGCCCCAGTCCGCGAAGTCGCCGATGCGCCCGGCGGCGCGCGCCAGCGCCGTACCCAGGGCTTCCCAGAGGACTTTCGGGTTCGCGCCTTCGATGTCCTCCAGAAGCAGCGCCTTGATCCGCCCGACACCGGCGAAGGCGGCCCAGTCCTGATCCCCGAAGCTGACGCGGTAGAAGGACTCGGTGAAGCCGTCGCGGAACAGCTCGAAGGCGACGGCGCCGCGGGAAGAGACCCTGTAGTGCCCGTCCCAATTCCGGATCAGGTCGATGATCTCCCGCTCTTCGGCCGAGGCGGCCGTCACCAGCCCCAAGGCGTCGAGCCTGTCCAGGAACAGTGATTTCAGGGCGACTGAGGAGGCCATGTAGACGTCCTGCTGCAGCCGCCGGATCTCGTCGACGCCGATCCGCTCCGGCCCGCCGAGCAGTTCGCCCATGCGGCCGACCCGGTCGTCGGGCGAGAAGAAGTAGCCGACCTGGACCTCGCTCTTGGTCGGCCGGTTGTTCGCCGAGGCCAGGTAGCCCTCCGACGGATTGAGCACGTAAGGCAGCGCCTCCACCCCCTGCAGCGCCTGCCAGTCCGCCTCGCGCGCTGCCGGGTCCAGGAGGACGTCGGCCGGCGGCGCGCCGTTGCGCTTCGGAAGCTGGACCGCCATGACCTGGCCGATGTTCCCCTCGGCGTCGGCGAAGAGCATGTTCTGGCCGGGCACCGCGAAGCTGCGGAAGGCGCTGCGGAAGTCCTCGAAGCTGCGGGCCCGGCTGACCGCCAGGAAGGCCGAGATCTCGTCGCTGGGCAGATGCCCGGTCCATCTGAGCGCAACGGGCGGCAGCTCCAGGTCCTGCAGCTGCGGCACGTCGGAGAGTATCGGGCCCCACTTGCTGTCGCGGGCGGTGACCTTGTCGTCGAACCACCAGCGCACGGGAATCTCCTCCTCGCGCGCGGTCAGTTCGCCCTCGGCGATGCCGGAGAGGTCGTAGAGCTCGCTCGAGGCGGCACGCATGTTGGTGCCGCCCCAGGCGATCCAGGGATTGCGGCCGATGGCGAAGATCGGCAGGCCGGGCGCCATCAGGCCCAGCGCGTGGTAGGAGGGCGACTTGAGACCGACGATCAGCCAGGTGTTGGGCAGATAGATGCCGAGGTGCGGATCGTTGGCCAGGATCGCGCCGCCGCTGCGGCTGCGTGCGCCCGAGACCGCGAGGCTGTTGCTGCCGGAGCGGCTGAGGTCGGAAAGCAGCCCCTCGAGGGAGGGCCCCTCGGCGCCGGCCGAGAAGCTGGGCAGGGAATCGCTGCCGTTCTCGACCAGGCGGGCCCAGAGCTGCGGCCAGTCGTCCCGCGACCTCAGCTTCAGCAGGTTGAACCAGACCAGCCAGTTGACGTCCGTGCCGACCAGGCGCCCGATGGTCAGCACGTCGGCGATGCGCCAGGGCTCGCGCTCCAGCCCCAGCACCTCGAACTCGGTCGGCAGGTCCTTCAGGTTCCGCTGATAGTGGTTGATGCCGGCCAGGTAGCGCTCCAGCCAGGCGCGGGTTTCGGGCGGCAGCCCGGCTTCGATCTCCGCGGCGGCGCGGCCGAAGTCGAGGATCCGCAGGCCGCGGTCGATGTCGACGGCGATCGGTCCGGCCATCTCGGACAGACGGCCCTGGGAGATGCGCCGCACGACCTCCATCTGGCCCAGCCGCAGGTGGGCGTGGACCAGACCCAGCGCCAGGGCGGCGTCGGCGTCGTGCTCGGCCTCGATGAAGGGAATCTGGTGCTCGTCCCAGTGGATCACGGTCCGGCCCTGGAGGGGCAGGCCCTCGGTCGGGAAGACCGCCAGGCGCTCATCCAGGCTCGTCGGCTCCGGCAGCGGCGCGAGCAAGGCGCAGCCGCCGAGCAGGAAAGAAACGCCGGAGATCATCGCGCGCGAAACACGCCTCATGCCCTCTTGCTCCCCGCCTCGGGACCAGCCGTCCGTCTTCGTCTAGGCTTCGAGGTGGGGTCGCCCGGGCGAAATCTCCAGAGCCCGCGCCGAGTTTAATCCAAGGGGGTTTAACCCAGGGAATCCAGGACAGCGGCGCGTGAGCGGCCGACGCAGGGCATCGCCTGGCAATAGCGCCTCTTGCCCCGCCCGCCGCTTGCCCAGCCGAAGGCTCCGGAAGCGGATCAGCTTCGCGAAGACGATGGCCATCATGAGAGCGAGCGACTTCGATCGCTGGCGTCTTCTCGGGCACCGTGGCACGGGGCCTCAGAATCTCAAGGTGAAGTGGACTCGCGCCGTGCGGCCGGGCGAAGGGATCTGTGCGACCGCCAGCGGGGAGACATAGAAGCGATCCGTCACGTTCTCGACGCTGAAGCCAAGGGAGGCGTAGTCGTTGATGGCGTAGGAACCGAACACGTCGATGATCTGCTCCTCATTCCAGCGCACGGGAAAATTCAAGCCGGCCTGCGGCGGCGGCGGAACAACCGCCTTACCATGGAAGCTGACGCGCGCGCCGAGAACCAGCGACTGGTCGAACAGGCGCAGCCCCAGGGTCGCCGAGCCGGAATACTCCGGGGGAACGTAGGTGTTTTGCCAATCGGAGGAAAAAGCCACGTCATGACAGCCGGGTACGGTTTCAGCCTCTAAGCCGAACCCCGTTCCAAGGTCGACGACTTTAAATCGCGACAGATCATAGCAATATTCGAACTCGGTAAAGTAATTGAAACCTGCGTTGACGAATAAGAAGCCGACGTCATAGGACATAGAGGCTTCAAGCCCCTTGATGTTGGCGCTCGGAATATTGAGGAACTGCAGATCTCTGGTGCCAGGCACGCCTCCTCTTACAATGTAATCGGTGTGCTTGTTGTCGAAGTAGGCCAGCTTCGCGCGAAAAGCGTCGTTCGCATCCAATAGGCCGTCGTAGAGAAGGTTGACGCCGACTTCCCAGCTTTCCAGCCGTTCGGGCTTCAGGTCGGGATTGAGCACGAAGTTACCGGCGGGGCCTGCACCCGAGGTTTCGACGATGCTCGGCGGGCGGAAGCCCTCGGAATACTGCGCGAAGAGCTGCAGCCCCTCAAAGGGTTCGACCGTCACGCCCAGCCGCGGCGACAGCGCGCTGTCCTCCAGCTCACCTTCGCTCTTCACCATGACGCATGGCGAACAAAACCGATACATGGAGTAGCCGTCGCTGTCGAAGTGGTCGTAGCGCAGGCCGGCATTGAGCGTCAGCCATTCTACCGGCGCCAGGGCGGCATTGAGATAGGCCCCCGTTACCCTGCGCGTGCCCTCCGCGGCATCTGGAAGCTCGAGGCTGGAGGATGCATGGGAGCCGCCGTACGACAGGGAAAGATCGCCGACGGGGGTTCCGAAGCCGGAAGCATTCCACACCTCGAAGCCCCAGGCGCTGGTCTCAAGAAACACTCTGTCGAACTCGGCGGCCCCTTCTTCCGACGAAGTGGTCCAAAGGTTTGCGTTGAAATTGATGAGATCGTTGTCCGGATTCCACTCGTACTGACCCCAGTATCTGTTGCTTTCGGATCTTTGGAGGTCGTACTGCTGCAGCGGGTATAGCCGCACGGCACTGGGCCAGACTTCGCCGAACTCGCTGTCATGATCAAGAAAGCCCAGCTCCAGCGAGTGTCCCCCCTCAAGCCGCCCGACCGCCTTGAGCAGCGCCGACTCGCTCTCTTTCGAGGTGTTCGGAACCTCGTCCCCGGGGATGGCTTTGGGAGCGTACTCGACGGTTACGGTCCTTTTCTTTCCCGGCTCCAGCGGCCGACGGAAATCGTCAATAGCATAGCTGTAGGTTGTCGGGCCGTTCCTGCCCGAAAAGTAGTTGCCCTGCTTCTGCTTGGCGTAAGCCGCGACGACCTCGAAGCGCTCGTGCTGGAAAGCCCCGGCAAAACTGCCGAACCAGTTGTCATCGCTAAGGATCTCGCCGTCGCCGTCCTTGAGCCCGGTATCGGCGTTGCGCGGCCAGTAGATCGGCGCTTTCACACGCGGCTGGACAGCGTTGCCGCCGACGCCGCCCCGCAGTCGGACGCCCAAGCGCTGCCCTTCGCGCACCACGTCGCCCGCGTCCAGAAGGCGGACGTTGACGACACCCGCCGTCGTTCCCGCGCCATAGGCGCCGCTTCCGGGCCCCTTTTCGATCTCGACCCCGCCGATCAGTTCCGGATCGATGTAGGTGCTGTTGTCCGGGCCGGCATAGCCGCGATAGGTCGACGACTCCTGCTGCGTGCCTTCGACCATGACCTTGACCCGATTGTGGCCCTGAAGCCCTCTGATGTTGACGTCGATGGCCGGCCCGTTGTGGTTGCTGCCCGAAAGGACGCCGGGCACTTCGCGAAAGATGTCGCCCGGCGACGAGGGCCGAACCCGTTCGATCTGCTCACGCGAGATGTAGCCGGATGACCCCGGTGTCACGAAGGGCTTGTCGCCGGGGTTGTCTTGCGCGGCCGCCTCCACCGTGATCGGCTGCAAACGAAGCGGTCCGCCGTCGTCCCTGACCAGCTTTTGTATGACGATCGTCGTGTCCCCGGCGAGGTCGTAGCCCAGCCCGGTTCCGGCGAGCAGACGCTGCACGGCCTGCTCCGCGGTCATCGCGCCTTGCACGCCGGACGTCGATAGGCCTCTTACGAGAGCGCCGTCGACGGTGACCTGCAGTCCGGACTGCTGGCCGAACAGGGTCAGGGCGCTCGCAAGCGGCTGTGCCGGGATGTCGAAGTCCCTTTGCATCGCCCCTGTCTGCGCGAGTTGCACGCTGCTTCGGTACCAGCCGGACCCGTTCGATGCCGCACCCAGCTCGAACTCTCGCAAGCGGTCCTCCCGGTGCTGCGCGCTTGCCTGGCTGCCATAGCCCGACAGCGCCATTGCCGCTGTCACCAGGACGCCAGACAAGGCCGCCCGCCCTTTCCTGGCTTGGATACACGGCTTCGATGTGGTCTTCACCGATTTGCCCCCGTCCGTCCGATACCAATCTCAGGCGAAGCCGGAGACGCAGGGATATCCGCAAGGCTTTGCGAATGCGTCTCAATTCCAGTCGCCTCATGAAGGTGACGACGGCGGAGGGAGGTTTTCTAAGAGAAAGCTGCGAAAACCGGATAGCCGCTCGCTATCGGCACGTCTTGCGTGCCGGACTCCGGACGCTGAGTTACAATAGGTTCAACAAGTTAGCGCCGGTTTGATTCTGGAATCCGCTCCCGCGAACTTCAGAATCGAGACACTAGATGCGGGAAATCACGACAATCCAAGGCGTGATCCGGCGAAGGGTTGCGCCGTGGGCGCGAGCGATGGCGCCGAGCGCTTCGAGCGGATCGGCGAGATTGTAGACGCCGGTCACCGGGCGGCCCGCGAGATCGCGGTCCGCGAGGACGATGGTACCGCGGTAATAGCGGCGGAGCCGGTCCACCACCGTCTCGACCGATTGATCCTGGACGATGAGTTGCCCCTCGCGCCAGGCGGCAATCTGGCTCGGCGGCATCGCGCCACGGACGAAGTCACCCGTCCAGGTCACGCGGACGAACTCGCCGACCCCGAGGACTTCCGAAACGGGCGGGGATGCCGTTTCATGAAAGACCCTGACCCCTCCGTGCTGAAGGGCGACCGTGGCACCGTCATCCTCCTTGAGGACGTTGAACGACGTGCCGAGCACCCTGGTTTCGATCTCGTCGGTGGAGACGTGAAACGGCCGCTGCGGGTCCGTCGTCACTTCGAAGTAAGCTTCGCCGGAGAGCAGGCTGACGCGCCGCTCGCTGGCGCCATAGGCGACGGCAATGGCGCTGTCCGGCGCCAGGACGATCGTGCTTCCGTCGTCAAGGTGCAGGGTACGGACCTCCGCAACGGCGGTCGTGTAATCGGCCTTCAGGCGCAGCAGGAGATCCGGCACCAAGACGACGGCGAGACAAACCGCAGCGGCCAGGGCAGCGACTACGACCGGGCGTCGCCGAGGCCCATTCGAGACGGCGTCAGGTCTGGGCAGAGCGGCCCGGGGCGGCCGAGGAGCCCGAGGCTCCGGTTTCCCGTCACCTGCCTGGGCCCGCCTCCGGGCGACAAACGGCTGCCACGTCGCGGCGCAGGAAGGCGGCGCGGCCGCGATGGTGCCGGCCACCTGTTGGGTTGCCGCCCAGGCCGCCGCATGCGTCGGGCTCGCCTTGAGCCAGGCACTGAAGCGACGGGAGACCTCCGGATCGTCAGGCTCCTCTTGGAGGCGAATGAGCCATTCCGTGGCTTCCCTCGAAGCGCGTTCCCGTATCGAAGCCGGTCCTTCCGTCATGCCGTTCTCGAAGCCCGCACCGCCGACCGTAGCAACCGCTGCCTTCCTTGGCGGCAAAGCCAAGGGATATGCCCCCATTGAGTAGACGCAAACGAGATTGCGTTTTCTAGATAAATCTAGCAGGCGACCCTAAGACCGGCCCAAGCGGCGCTTGCAATGCTGGACGCCTTCCATGACCAGGACGTGCGCCAGCGGCAAGGAGATGTCCAGGAACGCCGCGATCTCCTTGAGCTTACAACCACCGAAGCGATGCATTTCAAGCGCGATGCGGGTGCGCTCCGGCAGTTCGGCGATCGCCTCCATGACCAGCTCGAGCTCGTCCCTGTAGAGGGCTACCTTCTCCGGGCTAGGGGTATCGTCCGCGGCGGTCCCGGTCGTGACGTTGAAGCTGTCTTCGGTCACGACCCGGCTCTCGCGCGCCATCCGGCGGCGCCCGTCCATCGCCAAGTTGCGCACGATGCGATAGAGGTAGCTGAGCGGCTGTCGAAGCTGCCGGCGCCGCGCCGCCTTGTCGAAGCGCAGCCAAGCCTCTTGAACCAAGTCTTCCGCATGCGCACGACTTCCAACGATGCCCGTCGCGTAATCGACCAAGGCGCTCCGATGCGTCATGTAGATGTCGAGAGTCGTGCTATCCTGACGCACCGCCGGACATCCTCCTCCGACCGGCGCCGCCTCGATCGCTGGGCATGATGGCGCCGGACGCCACGCAGGGTCAGAGCTTGATTGCGAATGATTCTCATTTGCTTTTAGCGGCCCGGACACGGCCGTGCAACAAGATCGCCATGGCGTCAGCTCTCGGCCGCACCTGCCGGTCTATCAGGTCTCCGGTGATGCCGTGACGGCAGGTGGCGACCGGGCGGTGCGACGAAGCGACCGCTTCTTCTCTCGCGGCAACCGCGACTAGATCAAACTGCGTTTAATTGGCCTCAATTAAACGCAGATCATTTGATCTATTCCATAGAGTTAGAGCAGCTTATCCGCGTTCGAATGAACGCGGGCTGCTCTAGGCCGCGTACATCGCCGGCTTCCCAGGGTTTTCAGGTGGGCAGCCGCGCCCGGTCGTATGAACCGGTGGTCAACAAAGCTAATACCAAGGAGCGCTGCAAACACACGGCACGTGCGCGGAGGGCAAGGTTTCGGAGGCTCTGGCCACAAGACGCTGACGCAGGCTCAAAACCCGGCCCGGGTTGTTCCGGTAGCCCACAGCCGTTCACGGCTGGTCCGGAACGGAACCGGATCAAGCGAGCTTGTCCTCGGAGATGCCAAGCGCTTCCGCGGTCGCAACGACCTGCCGCCAAACGCCATCGGGGACATCGATGCCGAGCTGCAGTCTACGTCTCTTTTCCTGAGCCTCGGGCTCTCCGGGAATCAGGACGGGCTGGCTCGGATCGCGGGCCGCACAGTTCTTGACCCATGACAGATACGACGACGCGATTTCGCTCGCCTGGTCTTGCATGCCACAGGCGCTCGAATCCACGAAGATCGAGAACATGTTGTTGCGGTTGACCGTCTCGTGGGGACTCACCGTCTTTCCGCCCGTGAAGGCACCGGCGAGAAGGTCGATCGCCAGACTGAGACCGTATCCCTTGTGGCCGCCCATGGTGAGCATGGCGCCCCCCTCGTAATAGTCGTTGGGGTTGGTCGTCGGCTTGCCGTCCTTGTCCAGCGCCCAGCCTTCGGGAATGGACTTCCCGGCGGCGCTCGCCACGCGCAGCTTGCCTTCGGCGACGGAGGACGTCGTCATGTCGACGATCAAGGGGTCGCGCCCGGCGACCGGATAGCCGATGCAGATCGGATTCGTCGCCATCCTTCTTTCGATGCCGCCGAACGGAGACACGCCGGGCTTCGCGGGCGAGTTGACAAAATGAAACGAGATCACCCCCTGCTCCGCCGCCAGCTCGGCCCAGTCTCCGACCCGACCGACGTGGGAGACGTTTCTGAGGCCGACGGCGGAGACCCCGAATTCCCGGGCCCTGGCGACGCCGTCCCTGGTCGTGACCTCGGCGGCGAGCTGACCGAATCCGAGGTTCGCATCATAGATCGCCACGGCGCCGAACCCGGCGACGAACTCCGGCTTCGCCCCGGATCGAATGGTGCCGTCGCGCAGCTGGTCTGCGTATTGGCAGACGCGGATCAGACCGTGGGAGTCGTGACCGACCAGATTGGCGTTGGCCAGCCGGAGACCGACGCACTCGGCCTCGGCCGCGGTCGCCCCCGCGGCGCTGAGAATTCGCTGAACGACTCTTCCGATCTGCTCCGCGGTCAGTTTCACGGCGGCCTCCTCTCTCGCTTCGGTTTCCGGGCTCTCGTCAATCGATCGTGTCGAAGGCTTCAGGGTTGAAGCAGAGCGCGCGCTTCGGCCTGCCGTCGAAGAAGTCGAAGACGTTCTGCACCGAGACGACCGCCATGCGGCTCAGACAGGCATCGGTGTGGGCCGCGCAATGCGGGGTCACGACCATGTTCGGCAAGGACAGGAACCGGTGGTTCGCGCCCGGAGGGAGGGCGTGCCAAACGTCCGTCCCGGCGCCGAGAAGGCGCCCGCGCTCAAGGGCGTCGGCCAGGTCGTTCTCGTCGACGAGGCTGCCGCGGGCGACGTTGACGAAAAGCGCGCCTGGCTTCATCCGGACAAACTGGCGTGCGCCGAACAGCGGCTTGTCCTCGGGCGCCGCCGGCAGACAAAGGACGAGGCAGTCCGCTTCGCCCAGGACCTCCTCGAAACGCTCGACATGACGATAGCCGAGCGCTTCCGGCACCTGCGGTCGGACGAAGGGATCGGCGACGACGACGTCCATGTCGAATGCGTCGGCAAGCTTCGCCAGCCTGCGCCCGATCCGGCCGAAGCCGACGATCAAGATGGTCCTGTTCGCCAGTTCCATCGTGCCGACGGCGTCGCGCGCCGCCAGGAAGCCTTCTCGTCCAGCGCCCGCCTCTGCGGTTCGCAGCAGCTCCCGGCAGGCGGGCAGGCGGCGCGCGGCGGCCAGGATCAGCATCATCGCGTGCTCGGCGACGGAGACGGTGTTGGCGTCTCCGACCGTCAGGACCGGGATGCCGCGGCGCGTCAGCGCGCCGACGTCGACGTTGTCGCATCCGACCCCGTGGCGGGAGACCATCTTCAGCCTGTCCGCCCTGCCGAGGACGTCGCCTCCGAGATGGAGCTTTCGGAGCACGATCGCGTCGACCTCCGGGACGACGTCGCGGAGCTCCGACGGCTTCGGATCCGCAAAGAGCACGCGCTCGAACTCGGCACGGCGATCGAAGAGGCGATGGCCGTCCGGGTGAATGTCTCCGACAAAGAGGACCTTTGGCATTCTCAAAAACGCGAGGCTGGATACTGGTGCAAGAAGAGGCTCGGCGCGCTTGGACGCGCGCCCGGCTGACGGCTCGACTCCGGCGGCTCTGTCGGTCGATCGGCGCTCATCCCGGCTCGGCCCTTTCCGACGCAGGCCTCGTCGCCCGCTGAAGCAGGACGACCAGGAGCACGACCGCGACCGCCGGTATGGAAGCCCGCCAGTCGGGATAGATCAGCCCGATTGTTGCGAGCAGCAGGACACCCTTGTGCCACTGTTTCAGGGGCGCGAGCAGATAGCCGTGCAGCGCGGCCGCCAGCACGACCACCCCGAATGCGGCTTGGGCGACCACGGTCGCGACATAGAGCGGATCGCCCTGCAGCAGGATCGCGGGTTCGTAGACGAACAGGAAGGGGATGATGAAACCGGTCACACCGAGCTTCACCGCCTTGACGCTCGACTCCCAGACCTTTCCGCCGGCGAGCGCATTGGCCGCGTAGACCGCCATGGCCACCGGCGGCGTGATGGCCGAGAGAATGGCGAAGTAGAACACGAAGAGATGGGCGGCCTCCACCTGGACCCCGAGGCTGACCAGCGCGGGCACCATCAGCGCAACCTGGACGATGTAGGCCGGCGTGGTGGGCATTCCCATGCCCAGGATGATCCCCGCCACCATGCTGAGCAGCAGTGCGACCACAAGGGTGTCGTCGGCCGCCGAGATGACGAAGTTGGAGAAAGTGAGTCCGATCCCCGAAACGTTGATCACGCCGACCACGATCCCCGCGCAAGCGGTGGCCGCGGCGATCGGCAGGGCGTTGCGCGCGCCCTTCTCGAGGGCCGCCAGGGTGTTCTCCAGCGTTACGTAGTGCCGCGTGGTCTTGCGCAGGAAGGCGGCCGGCAGCACGGAGGCGATGCCGCAAAGCGCGGCGAACGGCGCGGAATAGCCCATGAGCAGGACCCCGACGATCAAGGCCAGCGGGACGAACATGTGGCCGCTGTCGATCAGGACCTTGCCGAGCGGGACTTGTTGCTCCTTCGGAACGGAGCCGATGTCGAGCCGCTTCGCTTCGAAATGGATCGCCGCGAAGACGGCCACGTAGTAGAGCACCGCGGGCATCAAGGCGAAACCGGCAACGGTGAGGTAGCTGACGCCGAGATACTCCGCCATGACGAAGGCCGCGGCGCCCATGACCGGCGGCATGATCTGGCCGCCCGTGGAGCTGACCGCCTCCACCGAGGCGGCAAAGGAGGGTCTGAACCCGATGCGCTTCATCAGGGGGATCGAGAACGCACCGGTCGTCATCACGTTGGCGACGGCAGAGCCGGAAACCGAGCCGAACAGTCCGCTGGTGATGCACGACACTTTGGCCGGGCCGCCCGCCTGCCGTCCCGTCAGGGCGATGGCGAAATCCATGAACAGCTTGCCGATGCCCATGCGTTCGACCATGGCGCCGAAGACGATGAACAGGACCATGAAGGTGGCCGAGACCGCCACCGGAATGCCGAAGATGCCGTCGGTGGTCAGGAACAACTGCTCGACGAGCAGCGGGTATGTGGTCTTCGTCGCGACCAGCGCGAAGACGATGAAGCCGACCGCCGTCAGCGGCAGGGCCAGACCCAAGGTCCGCCGCGCGCCTTCGAGAACCAGGACGACCAGTCCGGTGCCGACGATCAGGTCCCAAGGGGTCAGGTCGTCGACGTACATGAAGCGCTGCTGCACGTAGTCGATGTTGATGGCCGGATAGAGCGCGGCCAGGCACACCGCCAAACCCAGGCAGACGTTCAAGACCGACGGCCGGTCGACCGGCTGCCCGCGCCAGTTCGTGATCAGGTAGATGAGGCCGAGCCCGATGCCGACGTGATAGCCCCGGAGGTAGTACGGGCCGGGATAGCCTGTCAGGGCGAAATAGAGGTGGCTGACCGCGAGGAGCAGCAGCAGCGCTTTGATCGCCAGCCGACTGGCAGTGACCCAAGTAAGGTTCATTGTCGTTTGCAGGTGTCCTCGCCATCTCGCGGCACTGGACACGCAACCTTTCCAGGCATGAAGAGGATCGTCCGGCGGAGGCGCACCGGCCCCGCTCCGTCCTGCGCGTCCGGGAAACGGGGCCGAGGCTCCGGCTTGCGGCTAGTTGACGCCGCGTCCCTTGTAGAAAGCGGCGGCCGCCGGATGCAGCGGTACGCCGATATCGGCGGACATCTCCTCCAGCGTCAGCGTCGCCATGCTCTTGTTGACGGCGGAGAGTTTCTGCAGGTTGTCGGCAATGGCGGTCAGGATCGTCGTCACGACGGCGTCGCTGTAATTGCAGGCGGCGACCATATGCGTGCCGTAGGTAATGGCCACTGCGTCGCGGCTCAGGTTCGGATAGCTGTCGGCCGGGATCGTGCGGCGGATGAAGGCGGCGTTCTGCGCCTTGAAATACGCGAAGATCTCGTCGGTGACCGGCACAATCTCGATGTCACGGCTTGTCGCGACGTCCATCACCGCGCCCGCCGGCAAGGCGGTTCCGAGGGTGAAGATATCGGCGTGCCCGTCTTTCATCTGGTTGACCGAATCCGAATAGGAGACGTGAGAGACGTCGGCCATGTCCTTGTAGCTGAGGCCGACCGCCGTCAGCAGGCTGCGGGTGAGGAACTCGCCCGTGTTGCCGTTCTGCTGCGTGGTCAGGCGCTTGCCCTTGAAGTCGGCGATGGACGTCACCTTGGCGTCGTCGCGGGCGACGATCTGGAACCATTGCGGGTACAGCGTGCCCAGATTGCAGACGTTCTCGGCTTTCTTGCGAAACGGCGGCCGGCCGGCGAGGGCGTCCACCGTGGAGATGGTGTTGGCGAAAGCGATCGGGAACTTGCCGATCGAGACACCCACCACATTGGCCACGCCCGCGCCCGGGGTGACGGTGATCGAGAGCTTGGGATCCATCTGCTCCGCTATGGCCTTGATGGCGCCGGCGAGCGGATACCAGGAGCCGCCTTGAGAGCCTGAGGAGAGAACGAACTCCTCGCCCTGTGCGGCGACGGATCCGGTGACCGCCATGGCGGCGGCCACGATCGTCGTTTTAAGCTTGCCTGACAGTGTGGACATACATTCCTCCCTGTTGTCCGCGGCGATGTCTTCCCGTTCGGGAGACCGAAGCCCCTGAAGATGGCCGCCGGCCCGACAACCGGACCCGCCATGGCCAGCGCCGATCGTCTCGGCGGTCAGGTCGCTCTAGCGCTCCTCGGTCCTCATCTCGTCCGCATGTTTGAAGCTGTCGTTACGGTCCTCGGCGGTTTGTCCAGGCCTTGCAGCGCCTGTCCGTCATGGACGAGGCGACCGGCCATGGCCGCTCTCCTTGAACCAAGCCGGACGTTAGGTATGGCACGATGATCTGTCAATCAAAATTCCGACAGTTTTCCGCGCTGCCGATGACACATTTTCGGAGATGACGAATACGCTCAGAAATTATCGATATATAATATAGAGTTAGATGCCGCTCAAAAAATCATCGATTGACAATCGATAGAAATTTGTCTTACAGATTAGAATCTCCATGAGGCATGCCGAGCCCGAAGAGCCGGTGGGCGGCGGCGCGATCGCCAAGGTCTGAGCAATGCCGAAACGGACCACTTTGACCGACACCGTGTATGAGGCGATCCTGGCCGGTGTCGTCGACGGGGGCTTCCCGGTGGGCGGCCGGCTGCCGTCGGAATGGGAGCTGTGCGAGAGCTATGGCGCCTCCCGGCCGATCATCCGCGAGGTTCTGGCCCGTTTGCGCGCGCAAGGCATCGTCGAGTCCCGCAAAGGATCGGGCAGCTATGTGATGCGCCGCATCGGCACGGCGACGCAGATGCCCGAAGACGTCGCCAGCATGGGCGAGATCGAAGCCTGTTACGACTTTCGTATCTCGCTGGAAGGCGAGTGCGCCTACATCGCGGCGCTCAACCGAAACGACGACGATATCGAAGAGATGACGGCGATATTCGAGGCGTTCTGCGCCGCGCTCCTCGACGACAAGCCGGGCGGCATCAACGACGACTTTCAGTTTCACCTGAAGATCGCCGAGGCCACGCACAACCTCTTTTTCGTCAACGCGTTTCAGTCGATCAAAAGCCGGGTGCACCTGGCCATCGACATCTCGCGGCAGTTGACGGCGACACCGCCGGAAAGACGGCGCAGGACGCTGATCAAGGAGCACAAAGCCGTGCTGGATGCCATCGTCGCAGGCGACCCCGTCAAGGCGCGGCGCGAAATGAGACGCCACGTGACGAATTCCCGGAACCGCGTCTTCAAGGGCGAGAGCCACTGACCCCCATCCCGGAGGCATCTTGCGCGACGATCAATACTCGCCGCCCTCGAAGATCCGCAGCCGGGCCTTCTCCAGATGCCGGTGCATGAGCCGTCTGGCCTCATCCGCGTCCCGGGCGGTGATCGCGCTGTAGATCGCGCTGTGCTCGTCCTGGACCGCGTTCCGCCTCGACCTGGGCTGTTCCAGGGTCAGGCTGCGATTGAGCCCGATGCCGACGCGGATCTGGCTGGCGATCGCGGTCATGGTGGAGAGGAAGAACCGGTTGTCGCTGGCGGCCGCGACGGCCTGGTGGAAGGCGATATCCTCGTCGATGCCGCCCGTCTCGCTCTTCAACGCGCGCTCGAGGGCCTCCAGCGTCTGGGCCAGGCGATCCAGCGCTTCCCGATCGTGCTCCACGGCCGCGATGGCCGCCGCCTCGCTCTCCAGCGCCATGCGAAATGCGAAGCACTTCTGGATGTCGGCAACGCTCCCGACCGCGGCAAAGCTGAAGACCTGATGCGCGGGACGGCGCACGACGAACGTTCCCGCTCCCTGCCGCGACACGACGAGACCGTCGTCTTTCAGCCGCCGCAGGGCTTGCCGAACGACGGGCCGCGATACGGAGAACCGTTCCGCGAGCTGCATCTCGGTGGGCAGCCGGGCGTTGAGCGCGAAGGCACCGACAACGATCTGGCTGACGATGTAGTCGTAGACGCGGTCGTTCAGCGCGCCCTTCAGGGGCTTGGACTCTTCCGCCCTTCGGCTGGCTTGCATCCCGTCTCCCTCCATCCGTCAACATCATCCGGACGATCGCACGGACTTCAAGCCCGCAAGCTTGACGCTCCGAGATTTACAAATTATCAAATTTTTTACAAATCGGGTAGGGCGATCCACCGGGCTCACTTTCGCTTCATCCCGGGGGAGGGCAAGCGCGCTCCGGGCCGGCGGCGTCCATCTGCTCCATCGAAAACGGGAACCAACCTGAAGGTCACGATATGTCAGCAGCGATCACCGAAGACACATTGAGCCGGCTGCGCACCGAGCTCTCGAACGTATCCACTGCGACGGTCTCCACGGCACTGTTCAAGCGGGGGCTGCGCAAGCAGTTCATTCAGGACGTCAGGCCGCTGAAGCCCAAGGGGCGGACCATGGTCGGATTGGCGTTCACGCTGCGCTACATCCCCGCCCGCGAGGATCTGAACCAGCTCGAGGTGTTCCGCGACCGCTCGCATCCGCAACGGGCGGCCATCGAGGCCTGCCCGGAAGGCCATGTGATGGTGATCGACAGCCGCAAGGATCCGAGTGCGGCGTCTGCCGGCAGTATCCTGGTGTCGCGGCTGATGGTCAGGGGCGCCGCCGGCAGCGTCACCGACGGCGGCTTTCGCGATGCACCGATGATCGCGGATCTCGACATTCACGCCTACCACAACCGGCCGTCGGCGCCGACGAACCTGACCATGCATCACGCCATCGACATCAACGGTCCCATCGGGTGCGGCGATGCGCCGGTCTTTCCCGGGGACCTGGTCGTCGGAGACGACGAAGGCGTCATCGTGATCCCGGCCCACCTCGCCGAGGAGGTGGCCGCCGAGGCCATCGAGATGACGGCCTTCGAGGATTTCGTCACCGAGGAGGTGCTCAAAGGCCGGTCGATCGTCGGCCTTTACCCGGCCACCGAGGATCGCACGCTCGACGATTTCGCCAATTGGCGCGCAGCCAACGACCGCTAGAGCATGTCTCCCGAAAGTGGATACCGGTTTCGGGACAAAAGACATGCTTCAACAAAGAGCTAGAGCGATGGCGCGATCAGAATGATCGCGACAGGCTCTAGCGCAGATGGGCGCGCCCATGGACATCGACCTGCCGCGGCAGGATGGTCCACGGACGCGGCCCATCATGACCGAGCGGCTTAGAACCTCAACGTGAAGTCGACGCGCGCCGTGCGGCCGGGCGAGGGGATCTGCGCGACCGCCAGCGGTGAGACATAGAAGCGGTCGGTCAGGTTCTCGACACTGAAGCCGAGGGTGGCCCTGTCGTTGAAGGTGTACGAGCCGAACAGGTCGACGATCTGCGCCTCGCTCCAGCGTATGGGGAAATTCAGGCCGGACTCCTCCGGCATGGGAAGAACCGCCTCCCCATGAAAGTTGACACGCGCGCCGAGAACCAGCGACTGGTCGAACAGGCGCATTCCCAGCGTCGCCGAGCCGGTATATTGCGGGGGCATGTAGGAGTTTTGCCAATCGGAGACAAACGCCACATCATGACAGTCGTCGGGTACGAGCTCGGGCTTTGGGCGGTAGCGCGTTCCCTCCTTGACGACCACCGTCCGCCACCGTTCATAGCAATATTCGAACTCGGACAGGTAGTTGAATCCTACGCTGGCGAATAGAAACCCGACATCGTAGGAGACGGACGCCTCAAAGCCCTTGATATTGGCTCCCGGGATGTTGAGGAATTGAAGGTCCCGTCTTGTGCCGGGTACGGGCCCTCTGACGATGTAATCGGTGTGTGTATTGTCGAAATAGACCAGCTTCGCACGAAAAGCGTCGTCTGCGCGCAGCAGGCCGTCGTGCAGGACGTTGACGCCGAGCTCCCAGCTTTCCAGGCGTTCCGGTCTCAGGTCGGGATTGAACTCGAAGTTGCCGGAGGGGCCCGACCCTGACGTTTCAACGATGCTCGGCGGGCGGAAGCCCTCGGAGTACTGCGCGAAGAGCTGCAATCCCTCGATGGGCTCGATCGTTACGCCCAGTCGCGGCGACACCGCGCTGTCCTGGAGCGTGCCTTCTCTCTTCACGTTGACGCATGGCGGCGAGACGCTCCAGTTGCAGACCCGACGCTCGGAATAGCCATCGCTGTCGAAATGGTCGTAGCGCAGGCCGGCATTGAACGTCAGCCACTCGAACGGCGCCAGGGCGGCATCGGCATAGCCCCCCGCTACCCTGCGTGTGCCATCTGCTCTGTTGGGGAGCGTAAGGCTGGAGGATGCGTAGGAGCCGCCATACGACAGGGCAACACCCCCGATTGGCGTCTCGAATTTGGAGGCGTTCCACACTTCGGTGCCCCAGGAGCTGGTCTCGAGGGCCGCAGCTCCGCTCCTGACAGACCCTTCTTCCGATAAAGCGGTCCAAACATTGGCGTTGAAAGCGATGAGATCGTTATCCGGATCCCATGTGTACTTGCTCCAATATCTTTTGCTCTCGGCTCTCATGTGGCCATATTGCTGAAGAGGGTAGAGCCGCACCAAGCTCGGAAAGACTCGGCCGAACTCGCCCTTGTAATCGAGCGCGCCAAGCTCCAGCGTGTGACCTCCGTCCAGCCGCCCGACTCCCTTGAGCAGCCACGACGTGGTCTCCTTGGCGGTATTCGGGACTTCCCCTCCGGGTATGGCTTTCGGGGCGTACTCGACGGTGTCGGTCCGTTTCTTTCCCGGTACCAACGGATAACGGAAGTCATTGAAAGTCCAATCGTACGTTGTCGGGCCATGCGTCCCGGAAAAGTAGTTGCCCTGCTTCTGGCGGGCGTAGGCAGCGACAACCTCGAAATTCTCGTCCTTGATGGCTCCGGCGAAACTGCCGAACCAGTTCTCATGGGTGAAGTCCTCGCCGCCCTCCTCGAGAAGCTCGCCATCGCCGTTGCGCTGCCAGATAATGAAATCGCGAAAGCGCGGCCCGACGGCGTTGTTGCCGACGCCACCCCGCAGCCGGGCGCCGAAGAGCTGCCCGTCGCGCACGATGTCGTCCGCACCCAGAAGGCGAACATTGACGACACCCGCCGTCGTTCCCGCGCCATAGGGGCCGCTGCCGGGCCCTTTCTCGATCTCGATGCCGCCGATCAGCTCCGGGTCCACATAGGTGCGGTTGTCGGGGCCGGCATAGCCGCGATAGGACGACGACTCCTGCTGCGTGCCTTCGACCATGACCTTGACCCGGTTGTGGCCCTGAACACCTCTGATGTTGACGTCGATGGCCGGTCCGTTGTGGTTGCTGCCCGAGAGGACGCCGGGAGCGTCCCGAAAGATGTCCCCCGGCGACGATGGCCGGACCCGTTCGATCTGCTCACCCGAGATATAGGCGGAGGACCCCGGCGTTCTGAAAGGCTCGTCTCCCGGCTCGGAGCCGGACGGCGATTCCACCGTGATCCGCTCCAGGAGCTCTCCGTCGACCGGTCCGCTGCCGTCCGCGCCCGGCCTTTGTATGACGATCGTGGCGGTCCCGACGAAATCGTAGCTCAGCCCGGTTCCGGCGAGCAGGCGCTGCACGGCCCGCTCCGCCGTCATCCGGCCTTGCACGCCGGATGTCGACAGGCCTCTGACGAGCGCGCCGTCGACGCTGACCTGCAGTCCGGACTGTTGGCCGAACAGGGTCAGGGCGCTCGCCAGCGGCTGTGCCGGGATGCCGAAGCCCCTTTGCAGCGATCCGGCCTGGGCGAGCCGAAGG
>JAKSBE010000603.1 GCA_022361275.1 Kiloniellales bacterium | reverse complement strand
TCCTGGTCCCCCAGCCAACGCGCTTGAGTTCCGAACACTCTGCCGTCCTTGAGGCCCTTGTTTGGGGCAGGGACAAGGGCTGTTGTCCGGGTCGAAATCGGGCCGGCTCGAATCAAGCCGAAGTCGTTTCGATCCGTTCCAGCCGGCCGGAACGCTTGCGCGCTCGCCTGAGGAGACCGGGCGGGTCGGCCTGCCGGGGAACGACGGTCCTGGATCCTGCGCCGCGGCTGCGGCCCTTCGCGCCCTACTCCGGCGGGTGGCTGAGGCCGTAGTAGAGCTTCTCGTCGAAGCCGACGTCGACGCAGAAGGCCTTCTCGCCCCGATCCGACCCGCCCAGCCGAGCGCCCTCGCCGTCGAGGATGATCGCCCTGACGGTGTCCCCGCAGCCCTTCGGTGGCCGGCCGGCCGCAAGCCCGCCGGTGGCGAGCGCCACGGCCCCGACGCCGTCGTAGACGTGCACGATGGGCAGCTTCGTGCTCGGCCGGCGGAGAAACGCGCAGGGCGCGGGCAGGTCGACGGCGAGCGGCGCAGACCCGTCGACCGTCACCGCGCAGGCCCCGTCCACCTCCACGAGCTCCAGGACGCGGCCCTCGTGCTCCGCTCGATCGAAGGTGGCGGCCGCGGAAACCGAGCAGGCGAAAAGAACCGCAGGCGCGACCAGCGCCGAAACGAGGTGCAGCATCCGCATCACATCGCCCACAGCCATACGTGTCGGCCCCTTCCCTGGTAGCTCGCGGCGCCACCCTTCATTTCCATCCTCACGCCGTCCCAGACGTCGATGTGGTCGGTCGGCCCCCAGCCGTTCTGGATGAAGACGACGCCGTTGGCGCCCTGGAAGGCGGTGGGGTTGGCGCCGATGGTACCCCTCATCTTCGTGACGGTGACGCTGGCCCCCAGCAGCGAGGGCTCGTCGTCCAAGACATCCGCGAGTTCCTGCGCCGCCAGGACGTGACCGGGCGCATGACTCGATAAGCGATGCCTGTTGTAGGTCACGCAGGTCCGAAGGTTCCTGCCGGACAAGTTGACGCCGCAGGATCGAAGAGCATCCCCCATCCGCATGGCGCACTGGTTCTCGAAGACGCTGGCGTCGCATACGAAGCCGCGGCCGGGATGGGCGTCCCATAGCTCTCTGAAAGTCGGCACGACTGATGACTCCTGTGCAATTTCACTATCGCGATACAAGAGTCGTTGCACGCCTTTTCGGCTGTGGGTATTACCACCGCACCGAAGAAGCTTCAACACCCCGCCGGCGCCGGAGGGAAGGTGGTTCGTCCAACGGGTGCGAAGCCCGCTGAACGTCGGCGCGTCCTACAGAGGATCACCAGCGCCTCCGGCCCCCTCTCCCAGGAGCATCACAAGGGTCGCGGCGCCTTTGGGGGCCGGCTGACGACCGCGGCCGTCAGCCGCCGGTGATGTGCTTCAGCAGGCTCTGGCTGGGCTCGCCGTCCAGCGGCAGGTCGTTCTTCTGCTGGTACTGCGTGATCGCGCTACGGGTCCGGATGCCGTAGAGCCCGTCGACCGAGGCGTTGTAGTAGCCGCGCGCCTTGAGCTCCCTCTGGATCGCCGTCACCAGGGCCTTGTTGCCCCGCTCGCCGCGGGTTTCGGGGGGAACGCTCGCCCGGTTCACCCGGACCTGCTCGACCAGCTTGTTGTGGGCGTCGACGAAGGCGGCGACGATCAGCGTGCCCTCGTCGCTGCCGTAGCCGCCGAGCCCGCCGGCGCCGAAGGCCTCGCCGCCCCAGTCGCGGACGCCGCCACGGCCGCCGAAATCGGCGGCCTTTGCCGCGCCCTCGGAGGCGGCCGCCGGGACGCCGCTCTTGGCGTCGTTCAGGTACAGGTTGGTCTGCGCCCGCTGGACCTTCATGGGCTGGTTGAAGAAGCCGCCGATGGTGCCCAGGACGCCCGCATCGCCGGCCGCCGTCTCTTCCGCGAAGGCCAAGTTGGGGGTGACGAAGTACTGTGCGGTCGTCGCGCCTTGCTCCGTCCTGCGGTCGACGACCAGGAAGCAGTTGGATCGGACCAACATCTCGCGCAGCATCGGCAGCGGGGAGTCCAGGCCGACCGACCCGAGGAGGCCCAGGGCATCGGAATTGGTTTCGAGCAGCGCCGCGGTGCCGAGCGGCTGGGTGCAGCGCTCCAGTTGCGCACGCCGGGCCGCCGCCCCGACGGCGTTGCCGGAGACGCCGGCCGTGGCAGCGCCGGCGCCCCTCTCCGGACCGATCTGGCAGCCCGCAAGCAAGAGCAGCGACAAGCCGGCCAGCAGCAAGGTCGATCCTTGGATACCTTGCGGCCGTCCCGATGCGATCTTCGTCATCCCGTTCATCTCTGTCATCTCCGTGTCGTCCCGTGGAACGCCGAGAGCTGGATCTACCTGCTTCGCCGTTTCCATCGGGGAGAGGGTCCGGATCGGAGCAATATCGTGGAATCCTAGCCGCTGCCGCCAGTCGGCAGCAAGGCCGGCACAGGTAAGAGCAGAGCGACTTAACAGGTCGTTAACCCCCGTTCTTACCGGCTTCTCCGTTCGAGCGCTTTTTGTTCTCGCCGCGGGCCACGGCGGCAGCCCGGCCGCCCGATATCACCGGGCCGCGGCTCCGGCTGCCCGATCGGCCACAGAGCGGATTGGCCACGGAGCGGGATGAGAAACCGGCGTCAGGCCTCTTGCCAAGCCCCCCGCGGCCTTGGGACAGTGGGCCGGGTAGGCCGGAACGGCGGGCCAAGGTGCGCCCGAGCGGTGGAGAACTGGGAGGGCAGAGATGAGCTTGTTGATCAAAGGCGCGACGGTTTTCGACGGCAGCGGCTCGGAGCGCAGGGAAGACTGGGACGTCGCCGTGGCCCAAGGCCGCATCGCCGCCCTCGGGCCCGACCTTCCGGTTCCACCGGAGGCCGAGGTGGTCGACGCCGCGGGCCTCGCGCTGATGCCCGGGATCATCGACAGCCATACCCATTACGACGCGCAGATCACCTGGGACCCCTGCCTGACGCCCTCGCCCGAACTGGGCGTGACCACCGCCGTGATCGGCAACTGCGGCTTCACCATCGCGCCCTGCCGCGAGGCCGATCGCGGCCTGGTGATGCGCAACCTGACCCAGGTCGAGGGCATGTCGCTCGAGGCCCTGGAACGCGGGATCGCCTGGGACTTCGAGAGCTTCCCCGAGTATCTCGACGCCATCGAGCGGCGCGGCATCGCCGCCAACGTCGCCGCCTTCATCGGCCACAGCGCGCTGCGCAGCTACGTCATGGGGGCGGATGCGGTCGAACGGGCGGCGGCGGAGGACGAGATCGCGGCCATGGGCGCCATCGTCAGGGAGGCGATGCAGGCCGGCGCGGTCGGCTTCGCGACCTCGACCGCGCCGCAGCACAACGGCTGGGGCGGACGCCCCATGCCCTCGCGCCTGGCCGACGACCGGGAGCTCGAGGCCCTGGTCGGCGCCATGGCGGCCTCCGGGCGCGGCCTCTTCATGCTGACCAAAGGCGACCGCAGCGACGTGCCCTATCTGGAGCGCCTGGCGGCCAAGGCCGGGCGGCCGGTGATGATCGCCGCCCTGCTGCACAACCCGACCAATCCGGAGGGCATCTTCCGGGAACTGGGCCAGATCGCCGAGGCCAGGACCCGGGGCCGGGAACTCTGGGGCCAGGTGAGCTGCTGCCCGCTGACCATGGACTTCACCCTCGCCTCGGCCTACCCGCTGGAGGGCTTCGCCGCCTGGGCGCCGGCGATGGGGGTTACAGGCGCCGAGCTGAAGCGGGCGCTGGGCGATCCGGCCTTCCGCCGGGCGGTCAAGGCAGAGCTGGACGCGCCGGCCGGGGTCCGCCTGTTCAACGGAGAATGGCACAAGATCGAGCTGACCGAGGCGGCCAAGCCCGAGAACCGTCACCTGGAACACCGCAAGGTCTCCGCGCTCGCCGAGGCGGCCGGGCAGCATCCGCTCGACTGGATGCTGGACTTCGCCATCTCGGAGGACCTCGAAAGCCTCTTCACCGCGGTCCTGCTCAACTCGGACGAAGAGGCCGTAGGCCGGGTGATCCGCGATCCCAACGCCTCGGTCGCGCTGTCGGATGCGGGCGCGCACCTGACCTTCTTCTGCGACGCCGGCTTCGGCCTGCACCTGCTGGGACATTGGTCGCGGCGGCTGGGCGTGCTCTCCGTCGAGGCCGCGGTCCGGGAGCTCACGGCGAAGCCGGCCGAGATCTTCCGCCTGCCCGGCCGCGGGCGGATCGCGCCCGGCTGCGCGGCCGACCTGATGCTCTTCGATCCGGAGCGGATCGACCGCGGCCCCAAGCGCCGGGTCCACGATCTGCCCGCAGGCGCGGCACGGCTGACGACCGAGGCCGTCGGCCTGCACGGGCTCTGGGTCAACGGCACGCGAGTGGTCGACCGCGACGGCCGCATGCTGCGCGGGGCCCGCCCGGGCCGGTTGCTGCGCGACTTCGACGCTTGAGCCGGCCGGCTCAGGGTCATTCCTGCGCCTCGGTCGGATCCAGGCTCTTGGCCTCCTGCGGCGGGGCCCCCGCCGGCCCGGGCAACGACGTGGACGGCGAAGTGGACGGCGAAGTGGCCAAGGGCGCCAAAGCGATCAGCAGGTACAGCGCGCTGCATATGACCCAGGCAGCCAGAATCTCCCGGAACGAAGTTCCAGCTCTTCCGTCGTGGGATTGCATTGGTTGCGCTTTCGTGTGGTTGCGTTCTTCTTGGGGCGAGAATTCCAGAAGCGACCCGAACGCCGGGTGGCAATCCGCACAGGAGGCCCGTGACCGCCGTCACAGGGCGGTCGCCTGGCGGGGCCGGTGGCTAAGATGGCCGCCGAAGACAGCCCGGCGGGGCGCCGGTCAGAAGTTGCCCCCCATGTCCAGGAGCGACTCCCCCAGAACCTCCTCCACCAGCTTGCTGAGCTCCTGGATGTCGCAGATGATCGTGCTCTCGCCCTTCTTTTCGATCAGGCCGGACAGCGTGAGCCGACGCATCTCGCGCGTCACCGCTTCCCGGTGGGTCGAGATGCGGCTGGCAAGATCGGCGTGGGTGGGCAGGGCTGCGATGACCGCCGATCCGTCTTCGCGTATGTTCTCCCGCGCGAGGCGCAGCAGCTCCGCATGGAGGCGGTTCCGGACCGCCAGGGTGCTGAACTCGAGCACCCGGCCGGTCAGCGCCCGGGCCTGGGCAACCAGCCAGCGCATGGTGTTTTCGGCCACTTCGGGATACGTCAGCAGGACATCCATGAAGGGCTGGGGCCTGATCGCCGCGGTCAGGCAGTCGGTCGTCGCCTCCACGGTCGCCGAGCGCGGCAGCTGATCGATGGCCGCGAATTCTCCGAAGACCTCGCCGGGGCGCGCGTCGCGGAAGATCACCGGCTTGCCGGAAAAGGAATAGATGATGATCCTGGCCTTGCCTTCGACCAGGAAATAGACGTCGAGCGACCCGTCGTGGTGGCTGATGATCTCCTGGCCGGCCATGAACCGCTTCCATTCACATTGGCCGGCGATCTCGGCAAGCATTTCATCGCTCAGGCTGTGGAAGATGGCGATGCTCTTGAGGCTATGGGTATCCGGCATGACGATCATCCCTGTTCCTCAGCCGCCCCCACGTAGGGCCGCGGCCTGCCGTCCCTGCAATTCACATCAAAAGTGGCGCCCAGTCCAGCCTGAGCGCTTCTGCCGTCACACCTTGCCGTCCGGGGGCCGTCCGGGGGCCGTCCGGGGACATCCGGGGCGCTTCCGGCCGCCGGACCCGGCGTGTCTCCGAATTGAGCCGCGGGGCCGCCACCCGCCGCTCTCTCAAAATGCCGACGTTTTTGCCGGTTCCGCCTGTGGGAAAGGCCACAGGCAGGGCAATTCGGCCATGAAATAACGTGAATACGAACGGTTTGACGCCTGTTTCGGGGGCGGCGGCCCGCAACGACTCAAAGGGCGACGACCTCAAAGAGCGGAGAGGAGAACGGCGACGGGACGCGGCGAGAATGGGGCCACGGCCTCCGTCTTCCCCGAGCGCAGCGAAGAACGGAAACCAAGGCCTTGGACGACCGGATATCCTTTCTGCCGCCCGCGCGGCAGTGAGTCCGACCTCCGAAGACCTGTCGGACAGACCGCCTCACGGACGGGTCTGGAGGTGAACTGCTGGGGCAGCGTGGAGACGCCCTAACTCCATCGCTGCCCCGGCAACCCTCCGGGCGCTCGCCGGCCCCGGCGACGCCGTGGTCTTCCCGGACAGCGGAGGCCTGCCGGACCTCGAGGGCCTCTTCAAAGCCTGACCCCCAAACGACGAGGCTTCCCCTCGCCCAGACACCGCCGGAAGCTGGCCGGCGGGCCAAGGTCCCAAATTCGTCATCAAGAACCATTCCCATTTGTGCTATCTTCGGTTGTACAGTAGGGAGGATAATCCCCGAATTGACCGGTACCCCTAGGAAATCGCACCTGCGATCCGGCAAGCGTGGGTTCGCCGCCCTGCCACTCACCTTCAAGGAGGACGGAACGTGTTTGCGAAGCGCCAAGAGGCGGGGGACGCTGAAATCCCTTGCGTTCGTGGCGGCGGCACCGTATGGGCCGCCGAGATCGAGAAGCGCTGCAAGAAGCAGGGAGCGCGGCCTCGCCGCCTGATCGCGGCGGTCGCGCTTGGCGCCTTGATAGTGCCCGGCGCCGTGATGCTGGGTTCGCCGCAGGATGCGGCAGCGGCCGACAAGAGCACGGTCGGGGCGATGACCAAGATGGATCCCGCGCTGGTTGCCGTGCACGAGCAGGAGCAGGCGGGCGCCGCCGCGCGCAGCCTGCAGGTCGAGGAGGTCCCGGCCCTGTCCAGCGCTTCGCTGACACAGGTGGTCGACGGCAAGGTCCTGGTCGACGCCGTCGCCGTGGGCCAAGGCAGCGAACTGCTGGCCGACCTCGAAGCCCTGGGCCTCGAGCGCGGCTCCGCCTTCGGTCGCGTGGTCTCGGGCTGGCTGCCGGTCGGTGCGCTCGAGCAGGCCGCCGAGCTCGGCACGCTGCAGGCCGCCCGCCCGGCCGTCGCGCTGTCCCAGGTCGGCTCGGTGACCAGTGAAGGCGACCCGGCGATGTTCTCGGACATCGCGCGCCTGGTCTTCGGGACGAAGGGCCGGCGGATCACGGTCGGCTCCCTGTCGGACAGCTACGACTGCCTGGCCGGCGCGGCCGGCGACATCGACACCGGCGACCTGCCGCCGGCGCGTCGGATCACGATCCTCGACGACAGCGCCTGCCCCGCGTCCGACGAAGGCCGGGCCATGATGCAGCTGATCCGCGACGTCGCGCCGCGGGCGAACCAGGCCTTCCATACCGCCTTCGGCGGCCAGGCGGACTTCGCCAACGGCATCATCGAGCTGGCGGACGTCGCCGGCGCCGAGGTGATCGTCGACGACGTCATCTACTTCGCCGAGCCGATGTTCCAGGACGGCATCATCGCCCAGGCCGTCGACCAGGTTAAGGCCCAGGGCGTCGCCTACTTCTCCTCGGCCGGCAACGGCGGGCGCAACTCCTGGGACAGCGCCGACAACGGCTTCGTCGACTCCGGCGTCATCGGCGCCTTCGGCGGCGTCCGCCACGACTTCGATCCCGGCCCCGGGGTGGACGACCTGCAGAGCTTCATCATCGCGCCGGGCACGACGATCTTCGCCTTCAACTGGGACCAGCCGGCCGCGGCGGTTGCCGAGGGCGCGCCCGGCTCGGCCAGCGACTTGGACATCCTGGTCTACGACGCCGACGGCAACTTCACCACCATCGGCGGCTTCGCCTTCAACATCGGCGGCGATCCCATCGAGGTCTTCGGGATCATCAACAACACCGACGGAGACCTGGAGATCAACATCGGCCTCGAGCTCTTCGAAGGACCGGCGCCGGGCTTCATGAAGTACGTGGTCTTCGATCCGCGTTCGGAGAGCATCAACGATCCGCCGACCTCCTTCCCGAACGAGTTCCAGACCGACAGCGGCACCAACTACGGCCATTCCAACGCGGCCGGCGCCGCCGGCGTCGGTGCGTCCTTCTGGCGCCAGACGCTGCGCTTCGGGGTCTTCCCGCCGCTGATCAACGCCTTCTCCTCGGCCGGCGGCACGCCGATCTTCTTCGATCTCGACGGCATGCCGGTCGATGAGCTGCGCGCACAGCCGCGGTTCACCGGTCCCGACGGCGGCATCACCACCTTCTTCGGTGGCCGCGACGAGTTCGGCAACATCGATCCGAACGGCACCAACTTCTTCGGTACCTCTGCCGCGGCGCCGCACGCCGCGGCCGTGGCGGCGCTGATGCTGGAGGCCGATCGCTCGCTGACCCCCGACGAGATCTACGAGATCCTCGAGGATACGGCGATCGACATGGACGATCCGGCGACCCCCGACTTCGATCTCGGCTTCGACTTCGGAACCGGCAACGGCTTCGTCAACGCCCCCGCCGCGGTGATGCGCGCCCGCGGCTTCGGCTTCGGCAGGGACTTCCATACCCTCGCCGGCCGCTGACGAGGACGAGGTCGTCGTCCGAACGACCGATCGAGAGGGCGGTGCCATCGGCACCGCCCTCTTGTTTCAAGCCGAACCGAAATAGAGAGATATCAAAGCCGCGCCAAGACTTCGGCATGGCGCGGCTCAAGTGCCAGGCGGGTGCCGAGGAAGAGATCGGTGTCGAAGCCCGTCGGCGGCGCGTCGTCCTCGTCGCGGCCGTCGTAGAGGAACTCGGTCAGGAGCCCGTGGGCGGCGTCGCTCTCGAAGGCCCGGAAGAAGGGCCGCTGACGGAGCTTGAAAGAACGGGTCGCGCCGGGATCGGCGCCGCTCTTGGCAGGCGGCAGGAGCAGGGGCTGGAACGACAGCATCAACGGCGTCTGCCCCTCGGCCGAGACCGCGTTTACCTCGCCGCCCTTCTCAAGCTGCGGCTCGACGGCTTCAAGATCGCCGTAGAGGGCCGCCTCGCCGATCGCGGTCAGGCCTGGAGCTTGCACTCCGGCCGCGGCAGCCTGCCCCGCCCGTCCCCCCGCCCCGTCCCCCGCCCCGTCCCCCGCCCCGTCCCTGGCACAGAAGCTCCGTGGCGCTGCGGCCCCGCGCGACGGGTCGGCGCCGGCGCCGTTCGCCAGCGCCAGGACCGCCAAGGCATAGAGTGCGGGAACCGCCCCCCATTTGAGACTATCGCGCGGGAGCAGCACCTCACCGACCGAACTTAGACGACCAGAGGCACGCGGTCGAACGCGGCCGATCCGGCTGTGCTCGCCCAGGGCCTCGAAGCGGTAGTAGAACCAGCCGTCCGACGGCAACCCCGCCGCCTGCACGTGGACCGCATAGCCATCGCGCGGCTTCGCCAGGGCAAGGCCGCGGCGCAGCACCCGCGCCATGCCGGGGTCGGCGGCCACCGCCCAGCGCACCGGGATCGGAAAGCCGGGGAGACCCGGGCCGCCGAGCGGGTCCGGCGCCAGCCGGGTCCAGAGCACGACCGAATGCGCCCGGGGATCCCCCGAGGCGACGCCGAGGGTTAAAGAGGCTGGAGCGGCGCTCCGCCACCTCG
>JAKSBE010000541.1 GCA_022361275.1 Kiloniellales bacterium | reverse complement strand
TGATCGGCTGGGCGCTGGTCGGCTGGGCGCCGTCGCTCGCCGCCGGCACGGCCTGGGCGGTGCCCGGCACCTGATTGGCGACCAGGCTCAGGGTCACCGGACGCGGTTTCGCGCCTTCGGCGATGTCGATGCCGGTGGCGACGACCGAGACCCGCATCTTGTTCTCCATCTTGTCGTCGTAGGTCGAGCCGAAGATGATGTTGGCCTCGGGATCGACCTCGTCACGGATCCGGTTGGCCGCCTCGTCGACCTCGAAGAGCGTCAGGTCGGGGCCGCCGGTGATGTTGATCAGGACCCCGCGCGCGCCCTTCATCGAGACGTCCTCGAGCAGCGGGTTGGAGATCGCCGCCTCGGCCGCCGCGATGGCGCGGTTGTCGCTTTCGGCCTCGCCGGTGCCCATCATGGCCTTGCCCATCTCGGTCATGACCGTGCGGATGTCGGCGAAGTCGAGGTTGATCAGCCCCGGCATCACCATCAGGTCTGTGACCCCGCGGACGCCTGCGTGCAGCACGTCGTCGGCCATCTTGAAGGCGTCGGCGAAGGTCGTCTTCTCGTTGGCGATGCGGAACAGGTTCTGGTTCGGGATGATGATCAGGGTGTCGACGTACTGGGTCAGCTCCTGGATCCCCGACTCGGCGATCCGCATGCGGTGCACGCCTTCGAAGTGGAAGGGCTTGGTCACCACGCCGACGGTCAGGATGCCCTGCTCGCGGGCGGCGCGGGCGATGACCGGCGCGGCGCCGGTGCCGGTGCCGCCGCCCATCCCGCCGGTGATGAAGACCATGTGGGCGCCTTCGAGGTCGGCGAGAATCTCGTCCAGGGCCTCCTCGGCGGCGGCCCGGCCGATGTCCGGGCGTGAGCCCGAGCCCAGCCCCTGGGTGATGTTGCGGCCGAGCTGCAGGGTCCGGCTGCAGAGCGATTGCGCGATGGCCTGGGCGTCCGTGTTGGCGACCACGAATTCCACGCCTTCCAGATTGGACTGGATCATGTTGTTGACCGCGTTGCCCCCGGCGCCCCCAACGCCGATGACGGTGATTCTGGGCTTCAGCTGGGCTTCGCTGGTCGGAACGTTGAGGTTCAAGGACATGTCTGCCTCCACTTGCCCCCTAAGCGGGCGGTACGGCCGGTCCTAACCGGCAAGTTGCGGGCCCCGGACGGCGGGGCCTCTAAGATCCTGCTCTCACAGGTGCTCACGGAACCAATGACCCAAGCGGCCCATCAGGCCGCCCGGCTCCCCACGTTTTGTCCGCGTCTCGGTCGCCGCCGGCAGGTTCGCGGCGATCGCGTAGGCGATCAGCCCGCTGCAGGTGGCGAAGGCGGGACCGGACGTTGCCTCGGCCAGGCCCTGGATCCGGAGCGGGCGGCCGAGACGAACCTGTTTGTCGAGCACCAGCGCCGCCAGGTCGCGGACCCCGGGCAGCTGGCAGGCGCCGCCGGTCAGGACGACGCGCCGGCCCGCCAGCTTGCTCAGGCCGCTGGCCTCCAGGTGCGAGCGCACGAGCTCGAAGGTCTCCTCCAGCCGTGGCTGGATGATGCCGGTCAGGTAGGAACGCGCGATCTGCTGGGTCGCGCCGCTTTCCTCCTCCCCGACCGGAAGGACCTCGATCATCTCCCGGTCGTCGACCTCGGCGGCCATGGCGTGGCCGTAGAGCGTCTTCAGCCGCTCGGCCTGCTGGCGGGTCGTCGAAAGGCCCCGGGCGATGTCGCTGGTGACGTGGTTGCCGCCGACCGGGATGGAGTCGGTGAAGATCACCTGGCCCTCCAGAAAGACGGCGATGGTCGTCGTGCCGCCGCCCATGTCGACCAGGGTCACGCCCAGCTCCATCTCGTCCTCCACCAGAACCGAGAGGCCCGAGGCATAGGGCGAGACGACGAAGCCGCCGACGTCCAGGTGGCAGCGCTCGACGCAGGTGCTGAGGTTGCGCACCGCGCTGCTGCGCGCGGTGACCAGATGCATGTCCACGCCCAGCAGGTCGCCGATCATGCCGCGCGGGTTCCGGATGCCGCGGTTGCCGTCCAGCGTGAAGCCGACCGGAATCGAGTGGATCAGCTGCGGCGCGGCGGCCGGATCGACCCGGCCGCAGGTCGCCTGCTGGCCTTCCTCCAGGGCGCGGCGCAGGTCGAGCTCGCCGACCTCCTGTCCGGCGATCGGGATCTCGACCCGGATCTGGCGCGAGGCCGGATAGCCGCCCGAGAGGTTCACCGCGACCTCGTGGACGGTCTCGCTGGCCATCTCCTCGGCGGCGTAGACGGCGCTGCGGATCGCCGATTCGGCGGCTTCCATGTCGATGATGCTGCCGGCCTTGACGCCGTGGCTGGCCTGCTGGCCGATGCCGATGACCCGCGGATGCTTGGTGCCATCGGCCTCGGCGATGAAGCAGCAGACCTTGCTCGAGCCGACGTCGAGCGCGGCGATCAGGCCGTTGCTGTTCTTGCCGGGCGTCCGCTTCATCCTGCCGTCATCCGTTCCCCGTTCCGATCCCTGCCGGGATCCCCCGTTTACGTGTCCTCGCCCGGTCCCTTGGCGGCGCCCGCCGGCACCAGGCCGGGCGCCATGCGCAGCACCATCCGGTCGGACAGCCGCAGGTCGATGGCCATGATTTCCCGTTGCAGCAGGCCGTACTCGCGCTGCAGCCGTGCGAGTTCGCCCCAGGCCGCCGCCACGTCGTCCGCGGGCAGCCGCACGTCGATGCCGCCGCGCAGCCTCAGGTTCCAGCGGCGCTCGCCGACCCGGATCGCGGCGACCACCAGCGGCTGGAGCTGCGGCTCGCGCGCCAGGACGGCCAGCAGGGCCGCCGTGTGCGCCGGCGCGCCTTCGCCGACCACCAGCGGCAGCGTTGCGAAGCGCGTCGGCTGCGCCGCCGCGATCACCTCGCCGTCGCGGTCGATGACCACCTTGCGGCCGCGGTGCTGCCAGAGGGCCAAGGGCTGGCGTTCCGTGATCTCGATCCGCAGGACGTTGGGCAGGCGGCGCTCGACCATCGCCGTCGCGACCCAGGGCAGCGCCTCGATGCGCTCCTTGGCGGCCTGCGGGTCGATCGCGAGCATGGGCGTGCCGCGCCGGACGCCGATGCTGTCCCGCAGCGCCTGCTTCGAGGTCCGCTTGCGGCCGGTCAGAAGCACCTCCTCGACCGCAAGGCCGGCCTCCGCCGTCGTCTCGAGCCAGGCGGCGGTGACCCGGTCGGCGGTGCGGCCGAACCATCCGGACCAGGCCAGGGCGAGCACCAGCAGGCCGAGCAGGCTGCCGGCGCCCAGGATCAAGCGGCCGCGGGTCAAAAGCGGGAGCTTGCGGGTGCGGGCCTTGGCCCGGTTCATGCTCGGCGCGCGGGGCTCCACGCGCAGGCTCAGGTCTCGCATGTCGCGTTCTCCACCAACCAGGCGCAGAGCTCGGGAAAGCTGATGCCGAGATGCGCCGCCTGCTCGGGCACCAGGCTCAGCGGCGTCATGCCCGGCTGCGTGTTGACCTCCAGCAGGTAGAGCCGGCCGTCGCCGCCTTCGGTATCGTCGTAGCGGAAGTCGGCCCGGCTCACGCCGCGGCAGCCCAGAGCCCGGTGCGCCTTGAGCGCGCTCGCCAGGGCTTCCGCGTAGACCGGCTCTGGCAACTGCGCCGGAATCTCGTGCACCGTCTTGCCCTCGGTGTACTTGGCCTCGTAGTCGTAGAAGCCCTGCTTGGGCTTCAGCTCGGTCACCGCCAGCGCCCGCTCGCCCATGACCGAGACGGTGAGCTCGCGCCCCGGGATGAAGCGCTCGACCATGATCTGCGGGCTGAACTGCCAGGCTGCCTCGGCGCCCAGGGGCGGCTCGTTGTCGCCCTCCCGGACGATGCGCACGCCGACGCTGGAACCCTCGGCCACCGGCTTGACCACGTAAGGGCGGGGCAGGGGATCGGCGGCCAGGATCTGTGCGCGGGTCGCGACGACGCTCTCGGCGCAGCGCAGGCCGTTGGCGAGGAAGATCCGCTTGGCCATCTCCTTGTCCATGGCCAGGGCCGAGGCCATGACGCCGGAATGCGTGTAGGGAATGTGCAGCAGTTCGAGCAGGCCCTGGACGCAGCCGTCCTCGCCCCAGCGCCCGTGCAGGGCATTGAAGACCGCGTCCGGGGCCGGGGTCAGCGCCTTGATCAGGGCGCCGACGTCGTCGGTGACGTCGATCATCTCGACCGTGAAGCCGGCCTCGCGCAGGGCGGCGCTGCAGTCCCGGCCGCTGACCAGGGAGACCTCGCGCTCGGCCGAGATGCCGCCGTGGAGGACCGCGACGCGCTTGCTCATGGCGTCGCCTCCCGGTCCCCGTCCGCCGCGATTCCGATCCGGCGGATTTCCCACTGCAGCTCGATCCCGCTGTCGTCCCGCACCCGGCGGCGGACCTCTTCGCCCAGCGCCTCGATGTCGGCCGCCGTGGCGTTGCCGGTGTTGATCAGGAAGTTGCAGTGCTTCTCCGAGACCATGGCGCCGCCGCGCTTGAGCCCGCGGCAGCCGGCCTTGTCGATCAGCTCCCAGGCCTTGGCGCCCTCGGGGTTCTTGAAGGTGCTGCCGCCGGTGCGAGTGCGGACCGGCTGGCTGTCGGCGCGGGCGTTCTGGATGTCGCTCATGCGCCGGGCGATCACCTTGGGGTCGTCGCTCTCGCCGCGCAGGCGGGCGGAGAGGAAGATCCAGTCCTCGGGAATCGCGCTGCCCCGGTAGCGGAAGCCGAAGTCCCCGGGCCGCAGGCGGTGCAGGTTGCCGTAGCCGTCGACGGCCTCGGCCTCGACCAGCACGTCCTTGAGCTCGCGGCCGTAGGCGCCGGCGTTCATGCGCAGGGCGCCGCCCAGGGTGCCGGGCACGCCGCAGAGGAACTCCAGGCCGCCGATCCCGGCGATGCGGGCCGCGGTGGCGATGTTGAAGTCCAGCGCGCCGGCGCCGGCGAAGACGTCCTCGCCCTCGGTGCGGATCTCGGCGAAGCCGCGGCCCAGGCGCAGGACGACGCCGGGCACGCCGCCGTCCCGGACCAGGAGGTTCGAGGCGACGCCGATCACCGTCACCGGCAGGTCCCGAGGCTTTTGCCGCAGGAAGTCGATCAGGTCGTCGCGGTCGGCCGGCCGGAACATGACCTCGGCCTTGCCGCCGACGCGGAACCAGGTGATGCCGGCCAAGGGCGCATCGGGCGTCAGGCGGCCCTGCACGGTTGGCAGGCGGTCGATCAGGGGAGTCTTGCTGTGCTGAGTCATGGCGATCATGGCCCCGCTCCTGCTGGTTTCGGGTTGTCGCCTCTCCTCCTAAGACCTTCCAGTTCCCCGGGCAGCGTGTTCGCCCAGGCGGTGATGCTCCCGGCCCCCAGGCAGACCACGAAATCGCCCCTCCCGGCGATCTCGCTGACCTTGCGGGCCAGTTGGTCGGGCCCCGAGAGCGGCACCGCGTGGCGGTGGCCGCGGGCGCGCAGGCCCTCGACGAGGGCGTCGCGGTCGACCCCCTCGATCGCGGCTTCTCCGGCGGCGAAGACCTCGGCCACGAGGACGTGGTCGGCGTCGTTGAAGCAGCCGCAGAACTCCTCGAACAGGCTGGCCAGCCGCGAGTAGCGGTGCGGCTGGACGACTGCGATCACCTTGTTGCCGGTCGCCGCCCGCGCGGCTTTCAGCACCGCCGAGATCTCGACCGGATGGTGGCCGTAGTCGTCGATGATGGTGATGCCGTCCACCTCGCCGGTCTTGGTGAAGCGGCGCTTGACCCCGCGGAAGCCGGCCAGGGCCTCGCGCAGCACCTCGTCGGCGATCTTCAGCTCCTGGGCCACCGCGACCGCGGCCAGCGCGTTGACCACGTTGTGCTGGCCGAGCATCGGCAGCTTCAGCCCGGCGACGGTCCGGCTGCTGCCGGCCTTGCGGTCGGCGATGACCGCGTCGAAGCGGCTGCCGTCGTGATCGTTCGTCAGCTTGACGCCGCGCACGTCGGCCTGCGGGCTGAGGCCGTAGGTGACCACGCGGCGGTCGGAGATCTGCCCGATCAGGCTCTGCACCGCCGGATGGTCGATGCAGAGGACCGCGACGCCGTAGAAGGGGATGTTCTCCAGGAAGCTGCGGAAGGCGTCGTGCAGAGCCTCGACGCTGCCGTAGAAGTCCAGGTGCTCGGGGTCGATGTTGGTGACCACGGCCAGGGTCGCCGGCAGGCGCACGAAGGAGCCGTCGCTCTCGTCGGCCTCGACCACCATCCAGTCGCCGGCGCCGAGGCGGGCGTTGGTGCCGTAGGCGTTGATGATGCCGCCGTTGATCACCGTCGG
>JAKSBE010000614.1 GCA_022361275.1 Kiloniellales bacterium | reverse complement strand
TCCGAGATCGCGATGCTGTGTGACCAGTAGTCCCAGGGCTCCAGTTCCAGCTTGTTGAGGGCCGCCAGGTCGCGGAACAGGCTGCTCGCCACGAACCAGGCCCCCTCGATCCCGACGAAGGACACGCCGAAGCGTTCCGCCGCCATGTCGCCGTCGCGTAGAGACCGCCAAGCCGCCCCGGCGGTCAGAAAGCCATTGCGAGGCACGTCCAAGGGATCGAAAGCGATTTGGAAGCGCTGCAGGTCTTCCGGGCCGAGCTGGGCGTCGAGAAGCCGCCAGCGCCCTTGCTCCGCATCCCAGGCCTCGCAAAGCCAATGGTCCTCGAAGCGCGGCGGGTCGAAGTAGCCGGCGAAGCCGACGCGCAGGCGGGCCGGCACCGATCGATGGCGCAGCAGGCTGCAGGCCAGAAGCGCGAAGTCCCGGCAGGTCCCCAGGAAGCGCTGCGCCCTGGGACGCTCCACCGAGAGGTCTTCGGGTCCGGCATCGGCGATGCGCTCCAGGATCTCGGCGACGCGGCGGACGCGCCGGTCCTGCTGCCGCGCTGCGGGCAGTGGCGGATCCGCTTCGGTCGCATCGTAGACGTGAGACACGACATTCCGGACCCAGCGGCAGAGGCCCGTCCAATCGGCGGGCGCGGTCTCGTAGAGCCGGGCAAGGTCTTGCGGATCGGAATGGCTGGAATGCGTGGCGAAAAAGGCCAGAGTCGCATCGGTCATGGCGGGCTCCCGCTGTTTCAGGGAGCAAGACTATGACCGCGAATTTTCCGCCTTTGTCAACGACCGCCGCGCCCTCAGATCGTGATCACGATCTTGCCGAAGTGGCCGCCGCCCTGCATGTGTTGGTAGGCGGCGCGGGCCTCGTCGAAGCCGAAGCTGCGGTCGATGACCGGCGTCAGGCCGCCGGCGGCGATCGCCCGGTTCATGGCCTCGAACATCTCGCGGCTGCCGACGTAGATGCCCTGCAGGCGGATCGACTTGCGCATCACGCTGGTCGGGTCGATGCGGCCGCCGGTCAGGACCCCGACCAGGCCGATGCGGCCGCCGACCCGGACCGCCTGGATCGACTTCTCCAGGGTGCCGGCGCCGCCGACCTCGACCACGACGTCGGCGCCGCGGCCGCCGGTCAGCTCGACCACCGCCTGCCCCCAGTCCGGGATGCTGCGGTAGTTGACGGTCCGCCAGGCGCCCAGCTCGCGCGCGCGGGCCAGCTTGTCGTCGCTGCTGGAGGTGACGATGACCCGGGCGCCCTGCTGGACGGCGAACTGCAGGGCGAAGATCGAGACCCCGCCGGTGCCCAGTGTCAGCACGGTATCGCCCGCCTTGATCCGGCCCATCCCGACCAGGATGTGCCAGGCGGTCAGCGCGGCACAGGGCAAGGTGGCGGCCGCCTCGAAGGAGAGGTGGTCCGGAACGGCGACCACCCCGTCCTCTTCCAGGACCGCGTATTCGGCCAGCAGGCCGTCGAGGGCCCCGCCGAGGGCGCTGGCCATGGCCTCGGCGGTGATGCCGCCGGCCGGCCAGCGCTGGAAGAAGCAGCCGGCGACCCGGTCGCCGGCCGCGAAGCGGGTCACGCCCGGGCCGACCTCGACCACCTCGCCGGCGCCGTCGGAGTTGGGGATCCGCGGGTAGGCGATGCCGCGCGCCGGCGGATCGAGGATGTTGAGCAGGTCGCGGTAGTTGATCGAGGACGCGCGCAGCCGGACCAGGACCTGGCCGGGACCGGGCTTCGGCTCCGGGCGCGCGTTCAGCGCCAGCGCGTCGATGCCCTCGGCGGAGATGATCTCGTAGGCCTTCATGCCCCCTGCTCCCTCGTGCTGTGACGTCGTGACCGGGCGGGGCGTTTGCCTCCGACCCGTCGTCGATGATAGGACAGGACCGGCGCGGCCGTAAGGGCGGCGCCTCCGGAAATCCAGCTGCGCACGGGGACCCTCTGGCATGAGTCCGGCCGAAGCGGCGAAGCATCGGCGCCGCAACGTCTTCCTGCTGGCCCTGTGCCAGGCGGCCGGCATGAGCAACGCGACCCTGATGCTCAGCGTCACCGCGCTGGTCGGGGCCAAGCTGGCCCCGGACATCCGTCTGGCCACGCTGCCGCTGGCGCTGCAGTGGCTGGCGGTCATGCTGCTGGCGACGCCGGCGGCCTTCCTGATGAAGCATCACGGCCGCCGCCTGGGCCTGAGCCTCAGCGCCGGCTTCGGGATCGTCGCCGGGCTGCTCGGCGCCTGGGCGATCTCGGCCGAGAGCTTCCTGCTGTTCTGCCTGACCTCGCTGCCCTTCGGCGCCTCGGCCGTGGGCGTACTGTTCTACCGCTTCGCGGCGGCAGAGGTCGCCGACGAGGCCTTCAAGAGCCGGGCGATCTCGCTGGTGCTGGCCGGCGGCGTGATCGCGGCGGTCCTGGGCCCGGAGCTCGCCAAGCGCTCCAAGGATCTCCTGGAGGCGACCTTCGCCGGGGGCTATCTGATGATCGCCCTGCTGTCCCTGGTGATCCTCCTGCTGCTGCAGTTCACCACCATTCCGAAGCCGGACGAGACCGAGCGGAGCCAAGGCGGCCGGCCGATGCTGGAGCTGGCGCGCCAGCCGGTCTTCATCGTCGCCGTGCTCTGCGCCCTGATCGGCTACGGCACCATGAACCTGGTGATGACCGTGACGCCGCCGGCCATGATCGGCAAGGGCCATCCCTTCGACAGCGCGGCCCTGGTGATCCAGTGGCACGTGCTGGGCATGTACGCGCCCTCCTTCTTCACCGGCCACGTGATCGCGCGCCTCGGGGTGCTGCGGGTGCTGTTCACCGGCGCCGTGCTGATGCTGGGCTGCACGGCGGTCAACCTGCTGGGCGCCGGGGACGTCTGGACCTTCGCCGCCGCCCTGGTCCTGCTCGGGGTCGGCTGGAACTTCCTCTTCGTCGGCGGCACGACCCTGCTGACCGAGAGCTACCGGCCCGAGGAGAAGGCCAAGGTCCAGGGGATGAACGAGTTTCTGGTCTGGGGCACCGTGGCCTGCACCTCGCTGTCGGCCGGTGCCCTTCACAACGCCGCGGGCTGGGGCGCGATCAACGTCGCAGCGATCCCGCCCCTGGCCGGCGTGCTGCTGGCCCTCGCCCTCTTCGCGCGCTACCGCCGCAGCGGCAAGGCCGCCGCGGCCGAGGCTTGAGCCGAGGAAACTCAGCCCTTGCGCGGTCGCGCCCCCGTGGCGACGCTGTAGAGCTTCGCCGGC
>JAKSBE010000179.1 GCA_022361275.1 Kiloniellales bacterium | reverse complement strand
CGGCCCAAAGGAGACCCGCCCGGCACCTGGTGGTCTTCGCCCGCGCCCCGCGCCTTGGGCGGGTCAAGCGGCGGCTCGCCCGGGACCTGGGCGCGCTCGCGGCCCTGCGCTTCCACGACCTCAATACCCGGGTCCTGCTGCGCCGGCTGGCCGGCGATCGGCGCTGGACCACCTGGCTCGCGGTGACCCCGGATCCGGACGCGCGGCGCACTGCCGCTCTCTGGCGGCATCGCGGGCCCCTGCTCGCCCAGGGCGCGGGCGACCTCGGCGCGCGCCTGGGCCGGGTGCTGCGCCGGCTGCCGCCCGGGCCCGTCGTCATCGTCGGCAGCGACATCCCCGGCATCGACCCGCCGCGGATCGCCGCCGCCTTCCGGGCCCTGGGGTGGTCCGACTTCGTGCTCGGGCCGGCGGCCGACGGCGGCTACTGGCTGATCGGCGCGCGGCGGCGGCCGGCGCTGCGCCTCTCCTTCGTCGGCGTCCGCTGGGGCGGACCGCAGGCTCTGGCCGACACCCGGGCGAGGCTGGCCGGGCGCCTGGTGCTTCTGGAGGAACTGCAGGACGTCGACACCGCCGCCGACCTGGCGCGGGTCGACCCGGCCGCCTGGCGGCGCCGGGTCACTCCGCCGCGTCGAGGTGCTCCTTGAGCCGGGGCATCAGCTCGGCGAGGTTGCAGGGCCGGTGGCGGATGTCGAGCTGGTAGCGCAGGATCTCCTGCCAGCCGTCCTTGCAGGCCGAGGGCGAGCCGGGCAGGGCGAAGAGGTAGGTGCCGTCGGCGACCCCGCCGACGGCCCGGCTCTGGATCGTCGAGGTGCCGACCTTCTGGAAGCTGATCCAGCGGAAGAGTTCGCCGAAGCCCCGGATCTCCTTCTCGATCACCGCGGCGAAGGCCTCGGGGGTCACGTCGCGCCCGGTCACCCCGGTGCCGCCGGTCGAGATCACCACGTCGACCTCGGGATCGGCGGCCAGCGCGCGCAGCTTCGCCTCGATCGCCGTCTGCTCGTCGCGCAGGATCTCGCGGCGCACGACCTTGTGGCCGTCGGCCTCGATCAGCGTCTGCAGGGTCCGCCCGGACTTGTCGTCTTCGAGGCTCCGGCTGTCCGAGATCGTCAGGACCGCGATGTTGACCGCCTGGAAGGGTCGGCTGTCATCGATTTTTGCCATTCTGCGCCACCCCATGCGTGTCGCCGTCGAGCGGTTTATAGCTCGGCCAGTCGCCGGCGGCCAGCGCGTCCAGCGACGGCGCGGGCTGGCCCAGGCGCTCCCGATAGATCCATAGATTGGTCAGGACGCGCTCGATGAAAAGACGAGTCTCGCGGGCGGGCAGGCTTTCGATGAACAGCAGCGGATCGTTTTCGTAGTTCATCCGTTTCTGCCAGCGGCTCAGGTTGCCCGGCCCGCCGTTGTAGGCCGCAGTCAGGCGGAAGAGGTTCGCACCGACCCGCGATTTCTCCAGCAAGTGGGCGAGGTAGCGCTGGCCCAGATCGATGTTCAGCTCGGGGTCGAAGAGGCGGTCGCGCCCGGAGCGTTGCCGGAGGCTGCGGTCGCGGCCGATGAAGCTGGCGGTGCGCGGCATCAGCTGCATCAGGCCTCGGGCCCCGACCGGGCTCTTGGCCCGGGTCTTGAAGGCGGATTCTTGGCGCATGAAGGCGTAGACCAGGGCACGGTCGACCCGGAAACCCTGGCGGGGCTCCCACGGCGGCAGGGGATAGAGGGCGACGTCCAGGGACGCCCCCTTCCAGGTCGCCGTGCCGGTGCCCTGATTGAGGCGGCGCGCCAGCTTGAGCGCCAGCGCCGGCAGGCCGGCCCGGTCGGACACCGCCAAGAGCGCATCGACGGTGTCCGGCTCGTTCCAGTCGCGCATCCGGAGCAGCTCGCGCTGCGCCATGTCGCGCTTGCCGACCTGAAGCAGCGCCAGGGCGCGGGCGCCGGCCGGCCGCGCCATCAGGCTCTCGACCATGGCCCGCGAGAAGCGGGGCGGGGTGAAGTCGAAGTTGGCCTCGATGCCCAGGGCGCGGCGCGCCAGCAGCCCGTAGAAGGTCCGCGGATACTCGGCCGCCAGGGCCAGCCAGCGGCTCATCTCGGCCGGCTGGCGCAGGCGCAGGTGTGCCCGGGCCGCCCAATAGGCGCCCGAGGACTTGTTCCAGGCGGAGACCCGATCCGATTCGGCCAGGGACTCGAAATGGTCCGCGGCGGCGGCGAAGTTGCGCAGCCGCCAGGCCGAGAGACCCGCGGTCCAATGGGCGATCGGGATCTCGCGGCCCGAGCGCCGGGCGGCCGGGTCGGCCAGGTCGAAGGCCCGCTTGGGTCTGCCGTAGTAGAACCAGGCGGCGGCCACCTGGGCGTAGGCCTCGTCGAGCTCGACCTGGTCCAGCAGCCGCTGCGTGGACTGCTTGGCCAGAAGCTGCTCGGTCACCGTAAACCGGGTCCGGTAGATGTTGCGCCGGACCTGGCGCTGGATCTGCCGGACCTTGCGGCCGGTCTTGGCGCTGCGCCTGCGCGGCGACATGTATTCGCTGGTCCCGACCTTGCGGATCGGGCTCAGCAGGGAGCGGCTGGGCGAGACCGGACGCTCAGGGCGTTTGTAGTTCTTCGGCCGCCGCTTCAGGGCCAGGCGGTAGACGCGCGCGGCGTCGGGGTGGTCGGCGTAGCGGTCCATCCACCCCTTGAGCTCGCTGTACTTGGAGCGGTAGGACCGCGGGTGCATGTAGCGCTGGTAGAGCACGTGGCCCATCAGGCGGTGATCGGTCAGGGCCGCGATCTGCTGGTCGGCGGCCTTCCACTTGCCGCTGCGCTGCAGGAAGAAGATCTTACGGTAGCGCTCGGCGTCAGCGGCCGAGAGCACCAGGGGCAAGTCGTTCCGCTCGAAGCCGGCCGGCGTCGGCAGGGTGGCCGCGGCCTCGGCCGTCTGGACGGGGGCCTCCGCCGTCTGGGCCGCCATCTGGGCCGCCGTGCGGGCCTGGGTGATGGCCGGGCTCGGGTCCGGCGCCAGGGCCTGGACCGCCGGTGCCGGGGCGACGAAGACGAACGCCGCGACGACGGCGACGAGAAGCCGGTGGATCTGCCTGAATCTCACTTAGCTCTCCCCTCGGGCGCAGAAACTAACGGTGGTTAATGCTGCCTCAACCAATGCCTCGGTCCCCTTTATCAGTTGTTCTCGATAACATCTGGTTAACGAAGTCGGTCATACACCGGCGGCCGGGTCGCTGCCGCTGGTAAAAGCCACACGGAAGCTGAGAAAATCGCGCCAGGCCAGGCGTTTCTGGGCCGGCTGGCGCAGCAGGTAGGCCGGATGGAGCGTCGCCAGGGCCGGGATCGGCCGCGGCATCTCCGGGGACTGGTAGTGGAACCAGCGGCCGCGCAGCTTGAGGACGCCTTCGCTGCGGCCGAGCAGGGACTTGGCCGAGGAGCCGCCGACCAGCATCAGATAGTCGGGCGCGACCAGCTCGATATGCCGCTCGGTGAAGGGCAGGCAGGTGGCGATCTCGGCGGCGGTCGGCGTGCGGTTGCCCGGCGGACGCCAGAACAGCATGTTGGTGATGTAGACGCTCTCGCGGTCCAGGCCGATGGCGGTCAGCATGGCGTCGAGCAGCTTGCCGCTGGGGCCGACGAAGGGGATGCCCTGGCGGTCCTCCTGCGGTCCCGGCGCCTCGCCGACGATCATGTAGCGGGCCTGCGGATTGCCGTCGGCGAAGACCAGATTGGTCGCGGTCTGCTTGAGGGGACAGCCGTCGAAGCCCGCCAAGCCGTCGCGCAGTTCCTCGACGTTGCGGGCGCCGGCGGCGAGCCGGCGGGCCGTGGCGACGGCGTCGCTGCCCGAGCGCAGCTCGGCCGGTGCCGCTTCCCAGAAGCCCTGCTGGCCGTCGGGCGCCCGCGCCGCTTCGCTGCTTGGCGGACGCGCCGCCGCGGTCCCCGCCTGTGCTTGGGCCTGTGCTTGGGCCTGTGCTTGGGCCTGCCGCTTGGCCTCGGCCGCCTCGGCCGAGCGTGCGAAATGGTCGACGGCCTGCGCGCCGATCGCCTCGTCGGCGCCGGCTTCGATCTGCCAGGCCAGGGCGGCGAGGGCGGCGTCCTGCGTCAGTGGGGCAAGCGGCATGGGCGCAAGATAGCTTCTCGTCGTCCCGGGCGAAAGCGGCGCGATGGCGCCTGACGCCGGTGCGGTCCCGGATCCCGGCGGCCCTGCGATTCGGATAGCGCCCTCGGCGCTGCGGCGAAAGTGCGGCGCGGCCTTGTCACGAGGTCTCGGCCCGAATCGGTGCCTTGTCGTGCAGGACGATGAGGTTGCGCAGGTGCGTGGTATCGGCCTCGACCCGCGTGACGTCCGCGAGGTGAAGCAGGCTGTGAGGCCGGTCGAGGCTTTCCTTGGGGCCGTAGAGCCGCAGGACCACGGTCTCCTCGTCCATCTCCTCGACCTCGCCGGCGGCGGCCAGGTCGCCGTCCAGCTCCTCGGCGAAGAGCACCGCATGGCCGAAGTGGGCGTTCAACGTCCGAATCACCGTCTGGAAGGAATCGAGCTCGATCTTGGGCCGTTCCGGCAGCTGGCCGCTGCGCCGGACCAGGCGCGTGATGGCCTCGCGCTCACCGCCGTCCCAGGCCAGCCGCGTGATGTCGTCCTTGCGCAGCACCGAGAGGCCGTCGTAGCGGCCCTCGTCGTCGAAGCGCCTGAGGTAGAGGTAGCTGTAGGACACCTCGATGATTGCGCCACTGACGTAGCCGTCGCTCAGGTGCTCGCGGTGGACGTCCACGAGGGCTTGGCGGACGATCAGTTCCTTTATCGTGCGGTCCAGCAGCATGGTCCTTCCCTGTGTTGCGCTCTTTTTCCGAGGGTCGCGATCACGCCGGGCAGGATCGCAAGGACCCCAGCCGCCGGACCCCAAACCCTCGGACCCCCAACCCTCGGACGGGGCCCGATACCGCTTCCGGGTGACGCATCGGTTTAGAGCGGCGGGCCTGGCGGCGCGGCTTGGCGACCCGCGGGCGTTCGGCTATACCGCGAGGCGGAGTGCAGGGAAAGACCGGAAAACGGCGGGCCCGCGGCCGGGTGCCGCCGAGCGACTGGGGAGATAAGGCGGATGGAACGAGAGGCGATGGAATACGACGTGGTGATCGTCGGCGCCGGACCGGCAGGTCTGGCCGCGGCGATCCGCCTGCGCCAGCTGAGCGCCGAGGCTGGCCGGGAGATCAGCGTCTGCGTTCTGGAAAAGGGCTCCGAGGTCGGCGCGCATATCCTCTCCGGCGCGGTCCTCGACCCCCGGGCGCTGAACGAGCTGATCCCTGACTGGAAGGACAAAGGCGCCCCGCTGAACAGCCCTGTGACCGCCGAGAAGTTCCTGATGCTGAGCGAAAAAAGCTCCTTCTCGGTGCCGGTCTGGGCCTTGCCGGCGCAGTTGCACAACAAGGGCAACTACATCGTGTCGCTGGGCAACGTCTGTCGCTGGCTGGCGGAGCAGGCCGAGGCCCTGGGCGCCGAGATCTATCCCGGCTTTCCCGCGGCCGAGGTGCTGTTTCACGACGACGGACGGGTCAAGGGGGTCGCCACCGGCGTCCTCGGCGTCGGCCGCGACGGCCATAAGAAGGACAGCTTCGAGCCGGGGATGGAGCTGCACGGGAAGTACACCTTCTTCGGCGAGGGCTGCCACGGCTCCCTGTCGAAGCAGCTGAAGGCGCATTTCGGCCTGTGCGAGGGTGCCGACCCCCAGACCTACGGCCTCGGCCTCAAGGAGCTCTGGCAGCTCGACCCGGCGAAGCACCAGCAGGGCCTGGTGATCCACAGCGCGGGCTGGCCGATGGACAACAAGACCTGGGGCGGCTCCTTCATCTATCATCTGGAGGACGGCCAGGCCTACGTCGGCTACGTCGTCGGGCTCGACTACCAGAACCCGCACTTGTCGCCCTTCCACGAGTTCCAGCGCTTCAAGACCCATCCGGCGATCCGGCCGATGCTGGAAGGCGGCAAGCGCCTGGCCTACGGCGCCCGGGCGCTGAACGAGGGCGGCCTGCAGGCGCTTCCCAAGCTGGTCTTCCCGGGCGGGACCCTGATCGGATGTTCGGCCGGTTTCCTCAACGTGCCCAAGATCAAGGGCAGCCACAACGCCATGAAGTCGGGCATGCTGGCCGCCGAGGCCGCCGCCGCGGCCCTGCAGGCCGGCGAGGGGCAGGCCGGCGAGGGCGCCGAGGCCGAGCTGAGCGCCTATCCGCGCAGCTTCGAGGCCTCCTGGGTTCGCGAGGAATTGCACCGGGCCCGCAACTTCCGCCCGGCCTTCGCCAAGTGGGGCCTGATCGGCGGCACGCTCTACGGCGGCTTCGACCTCAAGGTGCTGGGCGGCAAGGCGCCCTGGACCCTGCGGCACACCACGCCCGACCACGAGAGCCTGAAACCGGCCAAGGACATGCCGAAGATCGACTATCCCAAGCCGGACGGGGTGATCACCTTCGATCGTTTATCGTCTGTTTACCTTTCCAATACGAATCATGAAGAAGACCAGCCGGTGCACCTGCAGCTGAAGGACCCCGCCGTTGCCGTCGACCATAACCTCGCCCTCTATGACGCGCCCGAGCAGCGCTACTGCCCGGCCGGGGTCTACGAGATCCTGCGCGACGACGACGGCGGCAATCCGCGGCTGCAGATCAACGCCCAGAACTGCGTCCATTGCAAAACCTGCGATATCAAGGATCCGACCCAGAACATCGACTGGGTCACGCCCGAAGGCACGGGAGGACCGAACTATCCGAACATGTGAGCCCGGCGTGTTTTCCTGATGCCTTCCCTGGGAGAAGGCGCGCGGGACAGTTGTCGAAGGCTCATAGGGTCATGTAGAGTTGCATCACCCGGACCGGCCCAGGCCGGCGGGCTTCAGCCAAAACGATCCGGAGCGACATGGTGCCGAGGACGACCGATCTGAGGCCAGGCCGCGGAAAATGGATGCCGCTTGTGGTGCCCGTCTTTGCCGCGGGCCTTCTGGCTGCCTGCGAATCCCTGCCCGAGACTGCCAACGTTGGGCAAGCGGTCGACCAGCCCGTGCTGCTGGCCGCGGCCGAGGGCGCCGAGACCGGCGGCTACCTGCTGGCGCGCTCGCCTTACGGCCACTACCTGGCCGGGCGGCACGCGGACCGGCAGCGGGATCTGTCGCTGGCTGCCGACTTCATGCTGCGCGCGCTGGAGCTCGACCCGGACAACCTGCAGATCCTGGCCCGCGCCTTCGCCCTCGCGGCCGGCGATGGCCGGCACGTCGAGGCGGTCGACCTGGCCAAACGTCTGATCGAGGTCCGGCCGGACCATGCGACGGCGCGCCTGGTGCTCGCGATCGACGCCATGCTGCGCGGCGACTATCCGGACGCGGAGGCGCAGGTCGCAGCGATGCCCGCCGACGGCCTCGCCCAGGTGGTCGCCAGCATCGCGGGGGCCTGGATCGCCCTGGGTGACGGCAAAAAGCAGCTGGCCTTGGAACGGGTCAACGCGCTGGCCGAGCTCAACGGCTTCAAGGCCATCTACCATCTGCAGATGGGCCTGCTGTTGGACGTCGCCGGCGACAGCGCTGCGGCCGAGGCCGACTACGACCAGGCGCGGGAAGCCTCCGGGCGGCCCTGGCTCCGGCTTGCGGTCCTGGCCGGCAACGCCTACGAACGCCTCGGCCGCCTCGAGAAGGCCGAGGAAACCTATCGCGAAGTCCTGTCGCGCAGCCCCGAGACGACCTTCTTCGATCCCATGCTCGCACGCTTGTCCAAGGGCGAGCGCCCCGAGGCCGAGGTCGCCGATCCCAACGCCGGCTTGGCCGAATCCCTCTTCAATCTCGGAAGCCTGCTCGGCCAGGAGCGCTCCGAGGACATGGCGCTGATCTACACCCACCTCGCGCTGCGGCTGCGGCCCGTATTCGATGCGGCCAAGGTCCTGAAGGGCGAGGTTCTGCAGCAGCAGGAGCGCGGTGCCGAGGCGATCGCGGCCTATGAGGCGATCGGCGAGGACTCGCCCTACTACTGGTCGGTGCAGCTGCGGATCGCCGAGGAGCTCGGCCGGCAGGAGCGGGTCGACGACGCGGTCGCGCGTTTCGACGATCTGGCGGCCCGCAAGCCGGATCACTTCGAGCCGCTCTACTACATGGGCAATCTCCTGCGCACCCAGGAACGCTTCGAGGAGGCGGTCGTCGCCTACGACCGGGCGCTGGAGCGCATCGGCGAGCCCCAGGCCCGGCACTGGTCGGTGCTCTACTTCCGCGGCATCGCGCTGGAGCGGACCGACGCCTGGGACCGGGCCGAGGCCGACTTCCTGAAGGCCTTGGAGTTCGAGCCCGAGCAACCCTACGTCATGAACTATCTGGCCTACTCCTGGGTCGAGAAGAGGATGAACCTCGAGGAGGCCAAGAGAATGCTCAACCGGGCGGTCGAGCTGCGGCCCGACGACGGCTACATCGTCGACAGCCTGGGCTGGGTCTACTATCGCATCGGCGAGTACGAGAATGCGGTGAAGTACCTGGAGCGCGCCGTGGAGCTGCGGCCCCACGACCCGGTGATCAACGATCACCTCGGCGATGCCTATTGGAAGGTCGGGCGCAAGTCGGAGGCCCGGTTCCAGTGGCGCCGCGCGCTGAGCTTCGAGCCCGAGGAGGATCTTGTGCCGACGATCGAGAGCAAGCTCGACATCGGCCTGCAGAGCGCCGACAAGCAGAACATCTGACCGCGGCATGGCGTGCGAGACGGCGGGGCCGGCCCCCGAGGGGCTGCGCCTGTGCGCCCGGGCCAAGGTCAACCTCTATCTGCACGTGACCGGCAAGCGGCCGGACGGCTACCACGAACTCGACAGCCTGATGGTCTTTCCCGATCTCGGGGACGAGCTGGCCCTGGAGCCGGCGGCCGGACTGTCGCTCGAGGTCGACGGTCCCTTCGCCGCCGCCCTCGAAGCCCAGAATCCGGACAATCTGAATCCGGACAATCTGGTCTTGCGCGCCGCCCGGGCCCTGGGCGCGCGCGCCGGCGGCGGCCGCACCGCGGCCTTGCGGCTGACCAAGAACCTGCCCGTCGCGGCAGGTATCGGCGGCGGTTCGGCCGACGCGGCAGCCGCCCTGCGGGGCCTGATCCGGCTCTGGAACCTCGAGGTCGCGCCGGCGGAGCTGCGGGCCCTGGCGCTGGAGCTCGGCGCCGACGTGCCGCCCTGTTTGGAAAGCCGCCCGGTCTTCGCGCGCGGCATCGGCGAGGTCCTGACCCCGGCGCCGCCGCTGCCGCCTTTCTGGCTGGTTCTGGTAAATCCGGGTGTACCCGTACAGACCCCGGCCGTCTTCAAGGCGCGCCAGGGCGCCTTCTCGTCCTGTGCCGCATGGACGGCGGCGCGTGACCTCGACGCGCTGCTGCGCCTTCTGGAGGCGACACGCAACGACCTCGAGCCGCCCGCGCTCGCTTTGGAGCCGCGGATCGGCGAGGTGCTCGTCGCGCTCCGGGCCGCCGCGACCTGCCGCTTGGCCCGCATGTCGGGCAGCGGGGCGACCTGCTTCGGCCTCTTCGCGAAGGCGGCGGAAGCCGAGGCGGCGGCGGCCTCCTTGGCGGCGGCCTATCCGGCGTGGTGGGTCGCCGCCGCGCCGGTCGCGGACTGACCGGGCCGCGAGGACGGAGCTGCGATCTTGCGCAATGCCCGACCCGGACGTAAGGTCCGCGCCGTCCGCAAAGATGCTTGGGGCGTAGCCAAGCGGTAAGGCAGCGGGTTTTGGTCCCGCGATCCCAGGTTCGAATCCTGGCGCCCCAGCCACTCCTCCGTCTCTCCGATCGGGCTACCGTGACGCAGTTTTTGATCTAGTGTGATGGTTTCAAAGTTCGGCACATTTCATTTGCCGAGATTTGGAAGCTGAATCACACGAGATTCAACGAGTTAGTGTCCCTTTGATTCTGCAATTCGCTCTCGCGAATTTCAGAACCGGGACACTAGAGCAGCCCGCGTTCATTCGGACGCGGGCTGCTCCAACTCTATGG
>JAKSBE010000185.1 GCA_022361275.1 Kiloniellales bacterium | reverse complement strand
GAGGTGGCGGGGCTGGTTGGGGTTGCGCACCGTCAGGTCGAAGGTCGAGAGATGCAGCGGACAGGGACCGAGCACGCTGTGATCCGGTCGGAACAGGCTCGCGTCCATGTAGCCGCCCATGTGCGGGCAGACGGTGTTGAACGCGACGATGTTGCGGTCCTCGCCGACCCCGGCACCGGCCTCCTCGTCCAGCATGACCAGGAGGTTCTCGATGTCGTCGGTGGGATAGGTGAAGGGAACCGCCACGCCGGCGTCCTCGAGTTCGGAGACCTTGCCGATCACCTTGCGCGTATAGGAGCTGGTGACGAGCTGTTGCGCGAAGGCGCCCTCGCCGAAGGTGGCGAGCACGGTGACCGCCGTGCCGCCGAGGACGAGGAAGTCGCGGCGGTTCATGCAGGGGCGTTTGGGCTGCGCCGAGCGCGCAGCGGTCTCGATCTTGTTCATTCCGGGAACTCCGCCCAGGTGGCCGTTTGTGGCCGTTTCGGGAAGCTCGGGCGCCTCCATCGTCAGCGGCGCGTCCATCGAGAGCGCTTCGAGGAAGGCAACGAGGTCGGCTTTCTCCTCGTCGGTGAGCGCGAGGGGTTCGAGGACCGTGTTTCCGGAGCCCCCGCCCGCATCGTAGAAGTCGACGACCTCCGCCAGGGTCGCAAAGGCGCCGGACCGCATGTAGGGCGCGGTCTGGCCGACGTCCCAAAGCGACGGCGCCGTAGATCTTGCCGCCGTAGGGATCGCCGCCGAAGCCCTCCTCGAACAGGGCGGCGTATTCGGGAACCTGCTTCAGGCGTTCCTGCGCAAGCCGCGAATCCATGTTCATGGTGTGCGCTTCGGTGATCATGTCGCGCACCAGCGTGCCGAGGTCCGCCCCGTCGAGGCGGCCGTCCCAGGTCAGCAGCCTGCGCTGTCCGACGTTGAACAGCCCGGGGGCGTTCCTGAAATAGGAGATGCTCGTATAGCCGTCGGAGAGCGCCTGGCCGTCCCCCCAACCCCGGGCGGGATCATGGCAGGTGGCGCAGGAATTGGCGGTATCGCCAGAGAGCCGCACGTCGAAGAACAGCTTCTCGCCCAAGGCGGCGCGGACGGCGTCGGCCTCCGTCGGCTCGGGTAGCGGTGCGAAATCCGCGGCGGTCTCGGCCGCCGCGCCCCCGGCCGTCAGCACGAAGCCGAGTGCGGCGGAGGCCAGCAGACCGGGAATTGTGACGCCGTGGCAGGAGGGGCCGATCAGGCCGGGGTCACCATCTTCGCGGCGTCGAGCATGGCCCGCACCCGCCGGGCGAGCTCCCCGGGGTCGACCGGCTTGTTCAGCACCACGGGTTTCGGCTCAGACAAGGTGATGCCGGCCGGGGCGTAACCGCTGCAGAAGATGACCGGCAGATCGGCCCGAAGCTTGCGCAGGGCGGCGGCCAGCTCCTCGCCATTGAGGCCGGGCATGACCATGTCGGTCACCAGAAGGTCGAGGCGCTGCGGATCGGCCCGGACATGGTCGAGGGCGATCCTCGGCGAGGTGAAGGCGTCGACCCGATAGCCGAGCCGCAAGAGCACCCGCCGGTAGGTCGCCGCCACTTCCGGCTCGTCATCCACTAAAACGAGCCGCTCGCGGCCCCGGGCCCGGGGCAGTTCGTCCCCATCCGCCTCGGCCAAGGTCGCCACCACCGGTGCGCCGGGCAGGACCAATCGGAACTCGGCGCCCTCGCCCGGCCGGCTTTCGACGGCGATCCGTCCGCCCATCTCCTGGACCAGCCCCGACACGACCGCAAGACCGAGCCCCGATCCCTTGCCGAGCGGCTTGGTGGTGTAGAAGGGGTCGAAGAGCCGCCCACGTGTTTCCTCGGTCATGCCCGGACCGTCGTCGGCAACCCGCAGCTCCACCCATCCGTCGCGCCGCTCGGGCAGGCCCTCGGGCACCTCCCCCTCAAGGCGGGCCGTGGTGATGCGAATGCCGCCCGGCGCGCCGCCAATCGCCTCGGCCGCGTTGCGGCAGAGGTTCATGACGATCTGGTGCAGATGCGTGTGGTCGGCCATCACCATCACCGGCGCGGCGGGCTGGTCGCATTCGAGGGTGACGGTCGGCGGCACCGAGGCGCGCAGGAGCCGCGTGGCCTCCGTGACCACCGCGCCGAGGTCGTTGGGCTCCGGCCGTCCCGGCTCGCGGCGCGCGAAGGTCAGCAGACCGCGCACCAGGCTCTGACCGCGCCTGGCGGCGATCTCGATCTGCTCGATCTCGGCGCTGAGATCGCTGGCTTTGGGCGCATCCAACCCGGCCAGATGCGCCGCGCCGATGATCGTCGTCAGGATGTTGTTGAAATCATGCGCAATGCCGCCGGCCAGCAGACCGACCGCCTCGAGCTTCTGGGCCCGGGCGACCTGTTCGCGCGCGGCGCGCTTCTCGGTGATGTCCTCGGCGATGCCGATGAAGTTGCGCACCTCTCCGTCCGGCCCCCGCAGCGGCACGATCGTGGTTTCCGCCCAGTAGCTGCCGCCGTCCCGGCGCCGGTTTCTGAACACGCCCTGCCAGCTCTCGCCGCGGGCCAGGCGGGCGCGGATCTCGGCATAGACCTCGGGCGGGGTGTCGCCGGACTGCAGGATGCGCGGCGTCTGGCCCTCGATCGCCTCGCGGCGCCAGCCGGTCAGCGCCTCGAAGCGGCGGTTGGCGTAGAGGATGCGCGCGTCGGTGTCGGTGATGAAGATGGTCGCCGGGCTCTGCTCCACGGCTTCGGCCAGGCGCTTCTCCGACTGCTCGATCCGCCTGCGCGCGGCCAGCTCGCGCGAAAGCCGCTGCACGGCATTGCGCAGGTCGCGCAGCAGGAGCGCCAGCAGCAGCCCCAGCACCAGGGCGGCCAGCATCAGGGCGGCGAGCGCGGCGAAGCCGACCCAGATCAGCCGCTCGCCCTCGCCGACCGCCGTCACGATGCGGCCGGTGCTGACCGCGCGCCGCGACCGCCAGATCGCTTCCAGCTCTTCCAGCGCGCGGACCGCGGCGGAGTCGTCGACCTTGACCAGGCGATCGGTCCGCGCGACGGCCCAGCCTTCCTCGGCGGCACGGACCGCTATGGGCAGCTTCGCCGCATAGGCCGAGATCGTCCCCCGGATGACCTCCAGGGCCGCCCGCTCCTGCGGCGATTCCACTTCCGCCAGATAGACGGCCATGACGGCTTCGAACTGCGCGATCTGCTCGCGTGTCCGCTCCAGATAGACCTGGTCCTGACGCAGGACGTAGTTCTTGAAGTTGTGGATGATGCCGCCGTAGCCGAGATAGCCGCGCAGCGAGCTGATCCAGACTCCCTTCTGCCCGACATCGCCTGCGTAGTCCGACCAACCGCCCTCGATTCTGCCGAACTGCGCACGGGTTTGGCTGCCGAGATGGATCCCCAGCGCAACGGTCATGGCCAGCAGCACCAGCGCTGCGGCACCCAAGCGATAGGTCCTTGATAAGGACTCGATATTGCCGGGCGGTTCCGCCAGGACCATCTCCCTCGGGTTTGCTTATTGTCTCCCGACAAGGGTACTACAGGATATCAATAGCGGAGCGATTGGGAACACAGGGATGCAGGATCATTTGCTGATTGTCGACGACGACCGGCAGCTGACCGCATTTCTCGAGCGGTTCCTCGCCAAGCACGGCTACCGCGCCACCAGCGCCGGCAGCGGTGCGCAGGCTCGCGCCCTGCTGGCCCGTAGAAGCTTCGATCTGATCGTGCTCGACCTGATCCTGCCCGATATCGACGGGCTGGAAATCGCGCGCGAGATGCGGCGCCAGGACCGCACGCCGATCATCATGCTGACGGCACGCGACGAGGTCTACGACCGGATCGTCGGGCTCGAGCTCGGGGCCGACGACTATCTGACGAAGCCCTATGAGCCGCGGGAGCTGCTGGCGCGGATCAAGGCTGTCTTGCGCCGGGCCCATCCGCTGGACCCGGGCGCCGACGGGAGCCTCCCGGCGGCGCGGCGGCTCGTCTTCGCAGGGCTTACCTTCGATCTCGTGACACGCCGCCTCTCCCGCAGCGCCGACGGTAGCACCGTACCTCTGACGGGTACGGAGTTCGCGCTCTTGCGCGCCCTCGCCGAACGCCCGGGCGAGGTGCTCACGCGCCCGACCATTCTCCACACGGTCTACGGCAACGCCACCTCCGTCACGGACCGGACCATCGACGCCCACGTCGCCCGGCTGCGCCGCAAGCTCGATCAGGACGAGAACGGATCCTCCCTGATCCAGACGGTGCATGGCGAGGGATACATCCTCGCGACCGAGGTCGAAGCCCGCTGAAGGAGACCGGCTCCTTGGCGTCCTAGGGCCCGTCGAGGGACGAAGGGCGAGCTCGGCACCTGAGTTCTTGCATCGGCTCGGTGGTATCAGACACCAAAGAACCAAGGCAGCGACAGGACTTTCAATCAGTCCAGATGCCCTTACTCGGGGAATGCGCGCGCTTCGACCTGCGCCCTGGACCGCTTCAGTGAAAGCGCTTAGCCTTGGTAGCAAGAAAACAACGGCGCACCACAAAAGCGCGAGATCCCGCTCGGCTCGGGCAGACCGAAGGGGAGAGCTATGAAGAGCAGAGGCATTGCAGTGGCCGTCGCGGCGGCTATTGGGCTGGCCGCCGCGGCGGCCCAGGCGGACAGCAAGTACGTCACCTGGAACGACGACGGCAGCGTCGACCTCAAGATGGCCGACGGCACCGTGATCACGACCTCCCGCGAGGAGCTCGGCACGCTGTTCGGCCCGGGCGAGAAGCCCTTCGAAGGCACGAAGATTACGGTGCTTACCTTGGATTCGGGGGTGCGCGGCGGCATTTCCGGGCCGATCCACAGCCTGCGCCCGATCTGGGAGGACCTCTCGGGCGGCAAGCTCGAGATCGCCCTGACGCCGATCACCGACCTCTACGCCAAGATGATGCTGGACCTGCGACAGGGCACCGGCCTCTACGACAGCATCATGGTCGGCGCCTTCTTCTACGGCGACCTGATCACCGGCGACTACGTCGTCCCGATCGACGATTACATGGCCAGCGGCGAGTACCCGCAGTGGAGCTACGACTCCATGCCGGCATCGCTCAAGAACCTGCACACCTGGAACGGCGTGGGCTACGGGGTACTGAACGACGCCGACGGCCAGGTGCTCTACTATCGCCGCGACGTGCTCAACGATCCCAGGTGGCAGGCGCAGTTCAAGGCCGAGACCGGCAAGGACATGCAGGTGCCGCCCAGGACCTGGCAGCAGCTCCTGGAGATCTCCCAGTTCTTCGCCGGCAAGAACTGGGACGACAAGGACCCCGATCCCGACCACGGCACGGTGCTGCACCTCAAGGTCGGCGAGCAGGGCCACTACCACTTCCAGTCGCTCTCGGCCTCCTTCGCCATGACCCCGGGCGAACTGGACCGCCATCACAACGTCTACTGGTTCGACCCCACGGACATGAAGCCGCTGATCGACAGTCCGGGCCACGTCAAGGCGCTGGAGTTCCTGCAGGAGCTGCACAACACCGGGCCGGCGGCGCAGGTCGGCTGGAGCCTGGGCGAGGCCTGGGACTACTTCCTGCGCGGCAAGTCGGTCTTCGTCTTCAGCTGGGGCGACGTGGGCTCGCTCTGCCAGGACGAGGCGCGCTCCAGGATCAAGGGCGTCTGCGGCTCCGCCATCCTGCCGACCTCCGAGGTCCACTGGGACCACGCGAACGGCACGTGGATCGAGACCGACGATCCCCAGCCGGTCGGCAACACCACCGGCGGCTCCTGGCACGGCGTGATCTCCGCCTTCTCGGAGAACCCCGAGGCGGCCTATTCCTTCCTTTCGCTGATGGCGATCAAGCCGGTCTCGGTCTGGAACGCCAACAACGGCTGGACCGGCGTCGATCCGGGTTACGCCTACCAGTTCCTGGAACCGCTCGGCGAGGCCAAGCTCGAGGACTACGTCAAGGCCGGCTGGAACGCCGAGGACGTGAAGGAGTACACCGCGGCCTACCACGCCAACTTCACGGCCCCCACGGTCCTGACCTACCTGCGGATCCGCGGCGCGCCCGAGTACTGGGACATCATGGACAAGAACCTCTCCGCGGCCATGAGCGGCCAGAAGACCGCCGAGGAGGCCCTGTCCGACACCGCGAAGACCTGGGAGGAGATCACCGACCGCCTGGGCCGCGAGGCGCAACTGAAGGCGTATCAGGAAGCGATCGGCTTCGAGGGCTAGCGCTATGGAGCGGGCGGTCCCGCCGGCGCGTCCCCGGCACGCCGGCGGGTCGCCGCATCGGCCATGATTCGCTGGACCCACAACGTCAAGTTCGTGTTCCTGCTGCCGGCGGTCTTCTGGGTGCTGGCCTTCACGGTCTTCCCGCTCGGCTATTCGCTCTATCTGAGCCTACACGACGTGGAGCGGAAGGTCGTGGTCACCGGGCGCGAGAAGGTGCCTGTGATCGACGAGGCCGGCAATCCGGTGCTGAAGTCCAACGGCCAGCCGCGCACCCGGACCGTCGTCCACCGCGAGTTGCAGACCAGCTTCACCTGGAACGGCTTCGCCAGCTTCGCCCGCGCCTTCGGCGACGAGGAGGTGCGCGAGGCGGTCAAGGTGACGGCGATCTTCGTGGTCAGCGCGGTCTCGGTCGAGCTGGTCCTGGGCTTCCTGCTCGCCTTCCTCTTCAACCGGCACATCTTCGCGCGGCCGGTCCTGAGGACGGTCATGATCCTGCCGATCTTCGCGACCCCGATCGCCGTCGGCTACCTCTTCTTCACGGTGTTCTACGAACTCGGCGGGCCGCTGGCGTTCCTGGGCATCCCCTGGCTCTCCGATCCGGACTGGGCGCTGGTCTCGGTGATCATCGTCGACATCTGGCAGTGGACGCCCTTCTGCTTCCTGGTCTTCCTGGCGGCGCTCCAGGGCATACCCGACGACCTGATCGAATGCGCCCGCCTGGATTCCAGCTCGACCTTCGACCTCTGGCGCATCGTCATCCTGCCGATGATGCAGCCGGCGATCATCATCGTGCTGCTGCTGCGCCTCGCCGAGTCCCTGAAGCTCTTCGACATCATCGCGACCCTGACCAAGGGCGGCCCGGGAATCGCGACCCAGTCCTACACCTATCTGGCCTTCACCCGGGGATTCAAGCTGAACGACTTCGGCTACGCCTCGGCCATGGCCTACCTGCTGCTGATCATCGTGATGATCGTCGTCACCCTGTTCTTCCGCCGGCTGAGGCGCAGCTATGCCTGACCGCGGCGGCAGGGACGCGCGCAAGCGGCGCGGCGGCATCGCGGAGGCGATCTACTCCCTGATCGCCTTGGTCGTCGCCCTGGTCTTCTTCTTCCCGATCTACTGGGCGATCTCCAACAGTCTGCGCAAGCCGGCCGAGACCTTCACCGTGGCCGGCCTCGGCGTGCCCTTCCTCGACTTCACCCCGACGCTCGAGAACTGGATCAGCCAGGCCTCGGTGCCGGAGGCCTATGCCGCCTTCGGCAACAGCCTGGCGATCTCGGTGGTCTCGGTGCTGATCGCGCTCGCGCTGGGCCTGCCGGCGGCCTATGCCCTGGCGCGCTTCCGCTTCCGTCGGATCAAGAACAAGGACCTGACCATCTGGTTCCTGTCGCAGCGGGTCCTGCCGCCGGTCGCGACCGCGGTGCCCTTCTTCATCGTCTTCTCGTCGCTCGATCTGCTCGACACCCGGGCCGCGCTGATCCTGGTCAACGCGACCTTCATCCTGCCCTTCGTCGTGGTCATCGTGCGCCAGACCTTCCAGGACCTGCCGATCGAGCTCGAGGAGGCGGTGCTGGTCGACGGCGGCTCCCACTTCGTCGCCTTCTTCCTCGTCGCCCTGCCGCTCGCCCTGCCGGCGATCGCCGCAGCGGCACTGATCATGTTCGCCTTCGCCTGGAACGAGTACCTCTTCGCCGTGATCCTGACGGTGAAGGCGGCGGCGACCCTGCCGGTGCACATCGCCGGCGGCGTCGACACCCGCGGCGTCCAGTTCTGGTTCGTCGCCGTGCGCGCGCTGATCGCCATGATCCCGCCGGTGCTGATCGCGCTGCTCGCCCAGCGCTACATCGTCCGCGGCCTGACGCTGGGCGCGGTGAAGGGATGATCGGAGGAGAACCATGGCATCCGTGACCCTCCGCGAGGTCCGCAAGTCCTTCGACGACCAGCCGGTGATCCACGGCGTCTCGGTCGCCATCAAGGACGGCGAGTTCCTGGTGCTGGTCGGCCCTTCCGGCTGCGGCAAGTCGACGCTGCTGCGCATGGTCGCGGGGCTGGAAGAGATCGACGGCGGCGAGATCGCGATCGGCGACCAGGTCGTCAACGACGTCGCGCCCAAGAAGCGCGACGTCGCCATGGTGTTCCAGAACTACGCCCTCTACCCGCACCTCACGGTACGGCAGAACATGGCCTTCAGCCTGCGCCTGCGGCGGGCGGACAAGGCGCTGACCCGGGAGCGGGTCGGGCGCGCCGCCGAGATCCTGGGCCTGACGCCCCTGCTCGACCGCCTGCCGCGGCGGCTCTCGGGCGGCGAGCGCCAGCGGGTCGCCATGGGCCGGGCCATCGTGCGCGACCCCACCGTCTTCCTCTTCGACGAGCCGCTGTCCAACCTGGACGCCAAGCTCAGGGTCCAGATGCGCACCGAGATCAAGGCCCTGCACCAGCGCCTGCGCACGACCTCGATCTACGTCACCCACGACCAGGTCGAGGCGATGACCATGGCCGAGCGGATCGTGGTCATGAACCAGGGCCGGGTCGAGCAGATCGGCGCGCCGCTGGAGCTCTACGACCGCCCGGCCAACCTCTTCGTCGCGGGCTTCATCGGCTCGCCGGCCATGAACTTCATCGAAGGCGTGCTGCGCCGGAGCGACGGCAAGGCCGAGGTCGTCGCCGCGGACGGAACCGCGCTGCCCGCGCCGCCGGAGGTCGCGGCCGCCGAGGCGACCCGCGTCGTCTTCGGGGTGCGGCCCGAGGATCTCCTGCTCGCCGAGGCCGCCGCGGGGGGCGGGGCGGGGATCGGGGCGGGAGTCGAGGTGGTCGAGCCGACGGGATCGGACACGCTGGTCTTCTGCCGCATGGCGGGACAGGAGGTCTGCGCCGAGTTCAAGAAACGCCAAGCCTTCGCCCCCGGCCAGAGGCTCCGCCTCCGGCCCAGGCCCGAGAGCCTGCACCTCTTCGATGCGGAGACCGGGCAGCGCCTTCCGGATCGGGACCAGTCGTCGCCGTGACGCGAAGGTCCGGACGCGGCGATCACGGCGCCGGGTCGCCGGAGCGCAGCTTCAGGAACTCGTCGAAGGCGACGATGACGTGATAGAACCCGCTGGCCGGACAGGCGGCCTGCTCGGCGCGGCCGTCGGGGCCGAGGCGGTCGTGCCAGCAGCCGGTGCCCGGGACCATGTAGACCTGCAGCAAGGCCTCCACCAGAGGCCCGATCCTGTCCAAGGCCCCCGCCCGTCGGCGGCGCGCTTGGACGACCAGCGCCTTCAGCATCTCCAGTTGCGGCCAGATCCGCTTGCTGCCGGATACGCGCGAGCCATCCGAAAGCAACTGGTCGAAGGCGAAGCCGTCATCCGGGGAGACCCCATGGTCCAGCGCGAAGTCGTAGAGGGCGTCCATCTCGGGAACCGCCGCGCCCATGGCCCGGCCGTAGCGGTCCAGCAGCCAGACCCATTCGAAGTGATGGCCGGGCTCGACCCGCTGCGGCGTCGAGGCCGGCGTCCAGTCCTGTGCGAAGAACTCGCCGAGGGTCCCGCGCGCCGGATCGAAGAACCTGGCGCGGAACAGCTCCAGGATCGCCCCAGCCCGTCCCAGGTAGGCCTCATCGCCGGTGGCTTCCTGCAGCTCCAGCATCGCCTCCAGCAGGTGCATGTGCGGGTTCTGCCGCCGCGGCAGGCTCGGCGGAACGCCTTCCAGGAAGCCACCGTGCCGCGGATCGCCGCAGCGGCGCTCGATGAAGCCCAGGGTCCGATCGATCCAGTCCAGGGCCCGGTCGGCGCGGAACACCCGGTGGAGCCAGGCGAAGGCGAGCAGGGCGAAGGCTTGCTCGTAGACCTCGCGCCGCTGGTCGACGGCGCTGCCGTCCGGCGCGGCGGCAAAGATCCAGCCGGCGTCGTCATGCCAGTAATCCGCGATCATGCGCTCTGCGGCCCGCGAGACCAGGTCTTCGACGCCCTCGACCAGGCCCAGTTCCGTCGCGTAGCAGAAGCTGAAGATCTGGCGCGCCTGCACCCGGAAGCGCCGGGGCGCCAGGAGATCCGGGCTGCCGTCGAGGTTTCGCGCTTCGACGAAAGCGCCCGTCTCCGGGTCGACCCCGCGCAGGCGCCAGCCCGGCAAAGCCTCGTCGCGAAGCCAGGCGCGCACGCGCTCTTGGAGCGCCGGGATCTCGGGCCGCCGCGACGGGTCTCCGCCCGGGAGCGCAGCGGTATCTGTCGGGTTTGTGGTCACCATGGGTCGCCGCCGGATCACGCGCCGAAGGGGCTACCGGCCTCGATCGGCGCAAAGGGTTCACGCAAGGGGTCCACGGAAAGGGTCCAGGGGCCGGAGCCCCGGCCGTCTCCGCCTCAGTCGGGCATGACGAGCGACGGGGTCACCCTCACCGTCTTCGGCGATGTCGCGCCGGAGGTCAAAAGGCGAAAGGCTTCCCGAATCAGCCCTCCGACATCCTGGCGCACCATCACCACCGGAAACCTAAGATAGCGGACAAAGGGGTCGTAGTCATAGCAGCCGAGCACCAGGTCTTCGACCGTCGGCGGGGGCAAGGTGCCGAGAAAGCTCAGCCCGCCCTCGAAGGCGATCGTCGAGTTGACCAGCAGGGCCCGCGGCGCGGCCTCGGGATCGCGGAACAGGACCTGGACCTCCCGCGCCACGATCTCCGGATCGTAGCCGGTGGCGACGACCTGATCGGAACCGCAGGATCCGGTCCGCGCCGTCACCACCTCGCGAAAACCGGCGATCCGTTCCCGGGTGGCGAAGTCGGTCTCGCGGCCGCCGAGGAAATAGATCCGGCCCTTCAGGCGCGCGCCGGATCCGGGCCGCGCCGCGAACATCGCTTCGGTCAGGGCCGCCGCCCCCGCGAAGTTGTCCGAGATCACCGAGGCCGCGAGCGTGCCCGGCAGGTCGAGGTTCACCTGCCGCAGACCGGCTTTCGCGCAGAGCCGGCTGACGGCATCGGGCTCCGCCGCGCCGGCGACGAAGAGCGAGTCGACGGCATAGGAGATCAGCGTCTCGGCGGTCCGCTGCTCCTCTTCGGGATCGCGGTGGGTGGTGACGGTGATCGGACAAAGACCGCGCTGGCGTGCCTCGACCTCGAAGCTCTCGGCCAGGGACGCGAAGAAGCGGTTGTTGTACATCGGCATGATCAGCCCGGCGAGCCCGGAGCGGGACTGCCGGAGCCCGCGCGCCTGCAGATTGGCCCGATAGCCCTCGCGCGCGGCAATGCTCTGGATCTCACGGACCGTGCTTTCCTTGATCCGCCGCGCACGCCAAGTGCCGTTGAGCGCCGCGCTCACCGTGGAGGCCGAGGCGCCGCTGAGCTGTGCCAGGTCGTAGATGGTCGTCTTCTTCAAGGCTCCGCCGGCCGCTGTCCGGACAAGATCGGCGCCGAGACCGGGGAAGCCGCTTGACTCCGATCACAGCTCCAATACGCTCGCACGATCGATTGTGCAGCCGCGCCCAGGATAGCTTCGAGCGGCACAAGCGATCAATGAAAACACGCGTTCTTTCAAGTCGCAAAGTGAAGGGAGGAGAAGATGTTCGCGAAGCTCGTCAGGACAACCGCGCTTGCGCTGGGCCTGGCCGCCATCTCGATCGGCGCGGCGGCCCAGGACCAGAAGAAGCTGGGCGTGGTGGTCAAGATCGGCGGCATCCCTTGGTTCAACGCCATGGAAGCGGGGATCAAGCAGCGCGGCAAGGAGCTCGGGATCGACGCCTTCATGATCGGCCCGACCAGCGCCGACCCCGCGCTCCAGGTGCGCGCCATCGAGGACCTGATCGCCCAGGGCGTGGACGCGATCGGGGTGGTGCCGAACGACGCCGAGGTGCTGGAGCCGGTCCTCGCCAAGGCGCGCGAGAGGGGCATCAAGGTCATCACCCACGAGAGCCCGGACCAGAGGAACGTCGACTGGAACTTCGAGCTGGCCTCCGCCGAGGGCTTCGGCGAGGCCCACGCCGACCTCCTGGCGGAAAAGATGGGCGGCGAAGGCGAGTACGCCGTGTTTGTCGGCTCGCTGACGGTGCCACTGCACAACGCCTGGGCCGATGCGGCGATCGCGCACATCACGTCGAAGTATCCCGGCATGAAGCTGATCGGCGAACGCCATGGCGTGGCCGAGAGCGCCGACGACAGCCGCAAGACCGCGCTGGACCTGATCTCCGCCAACCCCGGGCTCAAGGGCTTCCTCGCCTTCGGCAGCCAGGGGCCGATCGGCGCCGGACGCGCCGTCGAGGAGCGCCGCAAGGTCGGCGAGCTCTTCGTGCTCGGCCCCTTCTCGCCGGGCCAGGGCCGGAAGCTGATCAAGTCCGACGCGATCTCCGGCGGTTTCATGTGGAACCCGATGCAGGCCGGCCGGGTCTTCGTCACCATGGCCGACCTTCTGATCAGGGGCGAAGAGATCAAGCCCGGGATGGAGATCGAGGACCTCGGCAAGATCGATCCCGCGCCGGGCTCGACCAACATCGTCGTCGACCGGCTGGTGACCATCAACAAGGACACGGTGGACGAACTGGCCGCAATGGGCCTTTGACCACCGCAAGGCCCGGGGCGGCCGGGAACGCCGCCCCTCTTCCCCAGGAGGGCGGAAACGGAATGGCGGAGCAGGCCGCGTCGGGCGCGATGCTGGCGATGCGCGGCGTCTCCAAGACCTTCAGCGGGGTCAAGGCCTTGGACGACGTGTCCTTCGAGGTCCGCACGGGCGAGGTCCACTGCCTGGCGGGCGAGAACGGCTCGGGCAAGAGCACCCTGATCAAGATCGCCACCGGGGTCTATGCCGCCGATCCGGGGGCCGAGATCCGGATCGCCGGGCGGAAGGTCTCGCACCCGACGCCCGGGCTCGCCCGCCGCCTCGGGATCGAGGTAATCTGGCAGGACCATGCGCTCTTCCCCGAGATGAGCGTGGCCGAGAACATCGCCTTCGAATCGCTGCTGGGCGCGCGACCGAGGCTGGTCGCCAAGCGGCGCCTGCGCGCGACCGCGGAGCGGGCGCTGGCCCGGCTCGGGGTGACGCTGGACCTCGACGCGTCCCTGCGCAGCCTGCCCATCGCCAAACGGCAGGTCGTGGCGATCGCGCGCGCGCTGATCGGCGAGGCGAGGCTGATCTTCATGGACGAGCCGACGGCCTCCCTGACCAGGACCGAAACGGACCTGCTGCTGGCGATCGTCCGCAAGCTTGCGGCCGACGGTGTGGCCGTGGTCTTCGTCAGCCACCGCCTGGCGGAGGTGCTGGAGATCTCGAGCGCCGTCACCGTGCTGCGCGACGGCAGGCTGGTCGGCGTGTTTCCCACCGCCGGCATGACACAGTCGCGGCTGACCGAGCTGATGACCGGCCAGATCTTCGACAGCCAGGTCTCGGCGCGCGACCGCAGCGCCGGGCCTCCGGTGCTGGAGCTGCGCGGCCTGACCCGCAGCGGCGAGTACCGCGACATAGACCTGGAGATCCGCGCCGGAGAGATCGTCGGGATCACCGGCCTGATCGGCGCCGGGCGGACCGAGCTCGGCCAGACGCTCTTCGGCATGACCCGGGCGGAGCGGGGCGAGATCCGGCTCGACGGCGCCCCGGTCTCCTTCCGCTCCAACGAGGAGGCGATCCGGCGCGGCGTCGCCTACGTCTCCGAAGACCGCCTCTCGCTGGGCCTGATCCAGCCGCAATCGATCGCCGACAACCTGGCGCTCACGGTGCTCGACCGGCTGCTCGTCGGCGGCTTGATCTCGCCGGGGCGCAAGGCGAGCCTGGTCGGCAACTGGGTCCGCGAGCTGGCGGTGAAGATCGGCAAGCCGCAGGACGCCGTCTCCACCCTGTCCGGCGGCAATCAGCAGAGGATCGTCCTGGCCAAGTGGCTGGCGACGGAACCCCGGCTCTTGATCCTCGACGCCCCGACAGTGGGCGTCGACGTCGGCGCCCGCGCCGGCCTCTTCGCGATCATCCGCAAGCTGGCCGAAGGCGGCATCGCGATCCTCCTGATCTCGGACGAGGCGCCGGAGGTCTACTTCAACGCCGACCGCGTCCTGCATATGGCCGCAGGGCGGATCGTCGGCGAGTACGACCCGCGGAAGACCTGCCTCGCGACCTTGGAACGGGCCATCTATGCATAGCCTCCTGCGCCGCAACGCGACCGAGTTCTGGCTGCTCCTGGTGGTCTTCGCCCTGGGGCTGTTTCTTTCGCTCGCCACCGACCAGTTCCTCAGCCTGGTCAACTTCACGGACCTGCTGAACACTTCGGCCGTCAACATCATCTTCGCGATGGGGCTGGTGGTGGTCCTGATCGCCGGGGCGATCGACATCTCCTTCGCGGTCGCGGCCTCGGTGGTCCAATACGTCACCGCCCTTCTGCTCATTTCGCTGGGCGGCGGCAACTGGGCGCTCGGCTTCTTCGTCGCGGGCCTTTGCGGCATCGCCCTGGGCGCGGTCAACGCCGCCTTGATCCACCACTTCCGGATCATCTCCATCGTGGTGACGATCGCCACCTTCAACGTGTTCTTCGGCCTGCTGATGTTCTTCACCCGGGGCGTGTCGATCTACGCGCTGCCCGACTGGTGGACCGAGCGGATCATTCTCTGGGAACACGAGACGGCGAGCGGCGCCTGGGCCGAGATCACCCTGCCCGTCCTGGTCATGGGGCTTGCGGTCGCCGCGACCTGGCTTCTGATCGGCCACAGCTCGACCGGCCGCCAGCTCTACGCCTTCGGCGACAATCCGGAGGCGGCACGGCGCATCGGGATCAACGAAGCCGCGATGCAGTACATCGCCTTCGGCTGGCTCGGCCTGATGACCGGCATCGCCGCGGCCATGCAGGTCAACTACGCCCAGGAAGTGGTGCCCAACGCCCTGATCGGCCGCGAGCTCGACGTTTTGGCTGCGGTGGTCCTGGGCGGGGCCCGCCTCGGGGGCGGACGAGGCACGGTCCTGGGCTGCGTTCTGGGCGTGCTGCTGATCGCCATGGCCGAGAACGGACTGAACCTGCTGGGCGTCTCGCCCTATGCCTTCAAGATGGTGGTCGGCGCGATCATCCTGGCCGCCATCACGCTGTCCAGCCTGCCCCTCGACAGGATTCTGGCGCGGCGTCGATGACGGACTGGCTCACGCAACGGCTCGGCAGGGAGGTGGTCGGCCTGACCGCCTTCCTCCTGGTCGTGGTCGTGGTCTTCTCGCTCCTCAGCGACCGCTTCCTGACCGCGGCCAACTTCGGCTCGGTCGCGGTCCAGCTTCCGGAGCTGGGCCTGCTGACGCTCGCCATGCTGTTGCCGATCCTCTCGGGCGGCCTGAACCTCGCGGTCACCTACACGGCCAACATCTCCGCCCTGACCCTGGCCTGGGTCCTTCAGGTCTACGGCGGCCCCGAGGCAGGCCCCGCGGCCTTTCTCCTCGGTACCGCCCTGGCGCTCGCCGTCGGGGCCGCGGCCGGTTTCGTCACCGGCGCCGTCGTCGCTCATTCCCGCGCCCATCCCATCCTGGTCAGCCTGGCGATGATGATCTTCCTGCGCGGCCTGGGGGAGTACCTGACCCGCGGCGGCGACATCTCCGGCTTTCCCGACTTCGTCGCGGCGATCGGTCACGGCAGCCTGCTCGGCGTGCCGGCGCCCTTGATCGTCTTCCTGGTCTGCGTCCTGCTGTGGCAGGTGCTGCTCGGCCGCACGCGGCTGGGCTTCTTCACCTACATGATCGGCTCGAACGTCGAGGCGACGCGCTATTCCGGCGTGAACACGAAGCGCGCCGTGACCCTGGTCTACACCTTGTCCGGCCTGATGTGCGCGATCGCCGGCATCGTGATGATGGCGCGCTTCAACTCGGTGCGCGTCGGACACGGCGAGGCCTATCTGCTGATTACCGTCCTGGCCTGCTTTCTCGGCGGCGTCGACCCCTTCGGCGGCTTCGGGCGCGTCGCCTCCGTGCTGCTGGCCCTGGTGATCCTGCAAATCCTGTCCTCCGGCCTGAACCTCCTGGGGGCGAACCAACACCTCAGCACCGCGGTCTGGGGGCTGTTCCTGATCGCGGTCATGGTCTTGCGTTTTGTCTGGAAAAGCTGGTCCGAAAGAAGGAGGAACTGAGACATGAAGGGCTTCGGCGTACACACGAGCCTCTGGGCGATGGAGTGGACCCGGCAGGGCGCCGAAGTCGCGGTCGCCGAGGCCAAGCGCTACGGAGTCGACTTCATCGAGATCGCGCTTCTCGATCCGCCCGCCGTCGACGCCGGCCACACCCGCGCCCTGCTCGAGTTGGTAGAGATGCCCGCGGTCTGCTCGCTGGGGCTGCCCGAGGGGTCCTGGGCGTCCCGCGATCCGGAAAAGGCGATCGCCTTCCTGTCGTTCGCCATCGACAAGACCGTGGAGCTGGGCGGGCAGGCGCTTTCGGGGGTGACCTACGGCGGGATCGGCGAGCGGACCGGCGGCGGCCCGACTGACGCCGAGCTCGACAACGTCGCCCGCGCCCTGGAGGGCGCGGCCGCCTATGCGCGGTCGAAGGGCATCGACGTCGGCCTCGAGCCCTTGAACCGCTACGAGACCCACCTGATCAACACCGGCGCACAGGCGGCGGCGATGATCGAGAAGGTGGGGGCCGAGAACCTCTTCATCCACCTCGACACCTATCACATGAACATCGAGGAGGACGGCGCGGCCAACGGCATCCTGGCGGCGCGCGAGCACCTCCGCTACATGCACATGTCGGAGAGCCACCGCGGCGTGCCCGGTGCGGGCACCTGCGACTGGAACGAGATCTACGCCGCCCTGGCGGCCATCGGCTTCACCGGCGGCCTCGCCTTGGAGAGCTTCATCAACCTGCCGCCGCAGATCGCCTCGGCCCTCGCCGTCTGGCGCCCGGTCGCCGGCAGCGCCGACCAGGTGATGCAGGAGGGTCTGCCGTTCCTGCGCAACCTGGCCAGGCAGTACGGGCTCCTGTGATGGCGCGCGCCGGGACCGGACCGAAGGGCGGCAAAGGATGAGCCCGCCCGCACTGGAACCGGCGGCCTTCATCGCGCGCCTGCGGGCTCTGCTGCGGGAGCTTCCGGCCGGCGCCCGGCATGTCGTCGCCCTCGCCGGCGCGCCGGCCTCCGGCAAGTCGACCCTTGCGGCTGAGGCCGAGGACCAGTTGAACCGGCAGGCCCCGGGCGCCTGCGCGGTCCTGCCCATGGACGGCTTTCACTACGACGACGAGGTCCTGGTGCCGCGCGGCTGGCGCCCGCGCAAGGGCGCGCCGCACACCTTCGACGTCGGCGGCCTTTTCGCGACGCTGAACCGGCTGCGGCGCAACGACGAGCCCATGATCGCGGTCCCGCGCTTCGACCGCAGCCTCGAGATCGCCCGCGCCGGCGCCAGGCTCATCGAGCGCTCGGTACGCCTGATCCTGGTCGAAGGCAACTACCTGCTGCTGAAGGACCCGCCCTGGGCCGCCCTGGCCCCCCTCTTCGACACCACCGCCCTGATCCGCGCCGAGGAAGACGCGCTGGTTCGGCGCCTCACAGGGCGCTGGCAGGGCTACGGCCTCGACGAGGCCGCGGTCCGCGAGAAGCTGGAAGACAACGACCTGCCCAACGGACGCTTGGTCTACGCCGGAAGCCGCGAGCCGGACATCGTCGTGCTGACCTGAAGCGCCGGCACGAGCGGCACCCCCGGTTGATCTGAATCATGGCCAGCGAAGCGCGCGGGCCGTCTATTGGGCGCCACGGTTCGCTGCTCCGAAAACAGGTGCCATGGGCGTCACCTCGACACGCGCCGATCCTGAATTCGCTTCGGCGGCGGACGCTTCCTTCCTGCCTGGCCAACCCGTCGTGGAGACCAGCAATGACCATGAAGGCCGAAGTGCAGACGCCGGCGGCCGAGGCTTCGTTTCGGCTCCTCGGGTCGGCCGGGGATCCGGGAAGGCGCGTCGCGATAGATCCGGAAGCGCTCGACGCCATTCTGTTCGACCTCGACGGCGTCGTCACCGAGACGGCGAAGACCCATGCCTTGTCCTGGAAGGCCGCCTTCGACGAGTACCTCAGGGAACGTGCGGCACGGGTCGGCGGCATCTATGAGCCTTTCGACCTGGCACAGGATTATGAGCGCTACGTCGACGGGAAGCCGCGCTACGACGGCGTCGCCAGCTTTCTGCAGTCGCGGGACATCTACCTGCCGCCCGGCGGGGACGGCGACCCGCCGGACAAGGAGACGATAGGCGGGCTTGGGAACCGGAAGAACCAGCTGTTCCTCGAAGCGATAAGACGCGGCGGCGTCGAGATCTATCGGAGTTCCATCGACTTCATCCGGCAGGCGAAGTCGCACCGCCTGAGGATCGCCGTCGTCAGCTCCAGCCGTAACTGCAGCGAAGTCCTGAAGGCGGCCGGCATCGGCGACCTCTTCGACGCGCAGGTCGACGGTGTCGTGGCCAAGGAGTGGATGCTGGCCGGAAAGCCGGCACCGGATACCTTCCTGGAAGCCGCGCGACGATTGGGGGTAAAACCAAGTCGGGCCGCCGTCGTCGAGGACGCGATCTCCGGGGTCCAGGCCGGAAAGGCGGGGGACTTCGGACTGGTCGTGGGCGTCAGCCGCAGCGGCCAGCCGGAGCTTCTACGGGAAAGCGGCGCCGATGTCGCGGTGTCCGATCTGAGCGAGCTGAGCCTTGAGACGAGCGAGCAGGGAATGAGCACGATCGCGCTGCCGGCCTTCGAGAACCTGGACGAGCTGTGGACACGGATCGGGAAGCGACGCGTCGCGGTCTTTCTCGACTACGATGGGACGCTCACGCCGATCGTCGAACGTCCGGATCTGGCCGTGCTGTCGGAAGACATGCGGGCGACGCTGACGGCGCTTGCGGCGCGCTGCCCCGTCCTCGTGATCAGCGGTCGCGAGCGCGGCGACGTGGAGCGGCTCGTCGGCTTGAAGGGACTCATCTACGCCGGCTGCCACGGTTTCGATATCGCCGGACCCGAGGGTGCGGGACTGCCTCACGAAAAGGTTGTCGGATACGCGCCGATCATCGCGCAGGCGGCGCGCGACCTCGATCGTCAGCTGGCCTCGATCCGGGGCGTCATCGTCGAGGACAAGACCTACGCCTTGGCCGTGCACTTCCGCATGGTGAGCCCCGAGGACGTGGGCCGCGTCGAGCCCATCGTCGACGCCGTCGCCGCCCAGCACCCTGCCCTGCGCAAGACGGGCGGCAAGAAGGTCTTCGAGCTGCGGCCCAACATGGACTGGGACAAGGGAAAGGCGGTCCTTTGGCTGCTCGATGCCCTGGGTCTCGACACGGCGGAGGTGGTGCCCATCTATATCGGCGACGACGTCACGGATCGCGACGCCTTCGATGCGCTTCGCGGCAGGGGGCTCTCCCTGCTCGTCGCCGAAGAACCGCAGGCCACGAGCGCGGACTATCGGCTGTACGACGTGGCCGAGGTGCGCCGTTTCCTGAATGAACTGACCGCCGTCCTCGGGGGGAAAGAGGCATGAGCGATTGGCGTCTGCGCTACGACGGCTACGATCCGCAGCTCGAGGGCCTGCGGGAGACCCTCTGCACCCTGGGCAACGGCTACTTCGCCACGCGCGGCGCGGCGCCGAACGCGGTGGCCGACGAGGTTCACTACCCCGGCACCTATCTGGCCGGTGGCTACAACCGGCTGACCAGCGAGATCGCCGGCCGCGAGATCGAGAGCGAGGACCTGGTCAACATTCCCAACTGGCTGCCTCTGGTGATCCGCATCGAGGACGGGCCATGGCTGCGTCCGGGCGAGGTCGAGCACCTGGACTACGAGCAGGAGCTCGACCTGCGGCAGGGTCTGCTTTCCCGCTCTTTCCGCCTGCGGGATCCGCAGGGCAGAACGACGCTCTGGAAGGAACGCCGGCTGGTCTCCATGGCCGATCCGCACTTGGCGGCCATCGAGCTGCGCCTCACGCCGGAAAACTGGTCGGGCCGCATGACCCTCCGCTCGGCGATCGACGGCGGCGTCATCAACGACGGCGTGCCCCGCTACCGCGAGCTGAACCGCCGGCATCTCGAGACCCTGGAGACCGCGCAGACCGAGGACGACACGATCCTGCTCCGCAGTCGGATGGTCCAGTGCCGGCGCGAGATCGTCGAAGCCGCGCGCACACGGCTTCGGCGGGACGGAAAGCCTTTGCCCGACGAGCGCCGCCTGGAGCGGCTGCCCGATTTCATCGCCCAGGACATCGCCTTCGACGCCGAGGAAGGACGAGAGGTCGCAGCGGAGAAGGTGATCGCGCTCTACACCTCCCACGACGAGGCCATCTCGGAACCGGGGCTGGCCGCGATCGATCTGCTCGGCCACGCCGAGTCCTTCGACAGGCTGCTCGAAGCGCACCGGCGCGCCTGGTCCCATCTCTGGGAAGAGTGCGGGATCGAGATCGAGACCACGGCCGATCATCACGTGGGCCTGAAGCTGCGCCTGCACATCTTCCACATTCTGCAGACGATCTCGATCCATTCCGTCGACCTCGACATCGGGATGCCGCCGCGCGGCTGGAGCGGGGAGGCCTATCGCGGCCACGTCATGTGGGACGAGCTCTTCATCTTCCCCTACCTCAACCTGCGCAAGCCGGTCCTGACCCGGTCGCTGCTGCGCTATCGCTACCGGAGGCTCGGGGCGGCACGCCGGGCCGCGCGAGAAGCCGGGCTCCGTGGCGCGATGTTTCCCTGGCAAAGCGGCAGCGACGGCCGCGAAGAAAGCCAGAAGCTGCACCTCAACCCGATGTCGGGGCGCTGGATCTCCGACGATTCGCAGCGCCAGCGCCACGTCAACGTGGCCATCGCGTTCAACGTCTGGCAGTACTACGAGGTCACCGAGGACCGTGAGTTCCTCTACGACTTCGGCGCCGAACTGATGCTGGAGATCGCGCGCTTCTGGGCGAGCATCGCCAGCCATGACGAGGCCAACGGACGCTATGCGATCCGCGGTGTCATGGGGCCGGACGAGTTCCACACCGCCTACCCAGGCAAGGATCCGACGACGGAAGGCGGCCTGGACAACAACGCCTATACCAACGTCATGGTCGCCTGGACGCTGAGCCGGGCGCTCGACGCCCTTGAGCTGCTGCCCGACAGCCGGCGCCGGGAACTCTGCGACCAGCTCGAGCTGAGTTCGGAGGAGCTCGACACCTGGGACGATATCAGCCGCAACCTGACCATTCCCTTGTACGACGGCGTCATCAGCCAATTCGAAGGCTACGAGAAGCTGAAGGAGTTCGATTGGGCGGGCTACCGGAAGAAGTACGGGGACATCCAGCGATTGGATCGAATCCTGGAGGGCGAAGGCACCGATCCCAACCTCTACAAGGTCTCGAAGCAGGCCGACGTCATCATGCTGTTCTTTCTCTTTTCCGCAGAACAGCTGACGGAGATCTTCGAGCGCCTGGGCTATGACTTCAATCCCGCCACCATTCACGACACCATACAGTACTACGTCCAGCGCACCTCTCACGGCTCGACCCTGAGCTGGGTCACCCATGCCTGGGTGCTGGCGCGTGCCGACCGGCCGCGCTCCTGGGAGCTCTTCTCCCAGGCCCTGGACAGCGACATCGCCGACCTGCAGGGCGGGACGACCAGGGAGGGGGTCCACCTCGGCGCCATGGCCGGCACGGTCGATCTGATCCAGCGCTGCTACACCGGTATCGAACCGCGGGCCAACGTGCTGACCTTCAATCCGCGGCTGCCGGACGAACTGACCCGTCTCAAGACCACGGTCCGCTACCGCGGGCAGACCCTGGATCTCGAGGTGACCCACGACACGCTCTGCGTCTCCAGCCGGCCCTTCACGGCGCACCCGATCACGATCGCCTACCGCGGCCACGTGCGCGAGATCAGCCCGGGACAACGCTACGCGTTCCGTCTGGTCCATCAGAAGCGGCGCGGCGGTGGCGAGCAGGCGAAACCCTCGTCGGGATCCTCGCACTCTCAGGGTGAATGACCGGTTGGGGGGACAGGTCACTGGCCGCGGCGCTCGCCCTGACCCTTGCCGCCGTGGTGGCCGACCGGCTCTGGCACCGCCGCCACGCCGGGGCCTGACGCATACGATCAAAAGCGGCTCAGACCGACCAGGAGATCCGCGTCGAAGGCGTCTTCCGCCCTGGTCAGCACGTCGATCAGGCGCTCTGCCGCGGCGGCGACCGGCGGCGACAGCGTGGCGCCGAAGCCGAAGGCGGCGCCGGCGATGCCGACGACGACCAGGCGCTCCGGCATCCGGCCGAGCGCGCGGCCGAGGGCGACGGCTTCCGGCAGGCCCAAGCGGTGGGTCGAATGAACGAAGCCTGCGCGTTGGAAGGCCGGGTCATCGTGGCCGGTGAAGACGCGCAGGCGGCCCGGCGCTTCAGCCCCCGAGATGGCGTCGATGACGATGCAGGCGGGCCGGAAGGCCCAGAGATCGAGCAGGCCGCTGCCCTCGCCCTGGTGCACCACGGCCGGCAGGCCGCGTTCCTCCAGGGCTCGAGCGACATAGGGGCCGGCGCCGTCGTCCCGCCGTTCGGCATGGCCGAGGCCGATGATGATCCCGCTGTCAGGCGCGCTCGACATCCAGCGTCAGGAAATGGGTCGCGCAGGAGATGCAGGGATCGTAGTTGCGGATCGCCTGCTCGCAGCGCCATTGCAGGGCCTCGTCGTCCAGGTCGTGGAAGCGCTCGACCGTGCCCACCAGATCGAGCTCGATCTGCCGCTGGTTCTGCGAGGTCGGCGGCACGATGGTGGCGGCGAGGATGGCGCCGTCCTCGGCGATCTCGTAGCGGTGGTAGCAGATGCCGCGGGGCGCCTCGGTGATGCCGTGGCCGACCCCGGCGCGCAGCGGGCCCTCGACGAAGCCGGGCTCGGGTGGGGTATAGGCGCGGGCCAGCCGGGCCGCTTCCCGGAAGGCGTAGATCACCTCGACCTGGCGGGCGAGCAGGCTCTTGAAGGGATTGCGGCAGTCCGGTGCGAGCCCGGCCTTCTCGGCCAGGCCCAGGATATCCGCAGGCAGGCGGTCGGCGTTGAGGTTGAAGCGGGCCAGCGGGCCGACGAGGTAGGGCCGGCCGTCGAGGGTCGCGCCTTGCAGGGCATTGGAGTGCGGAACCTGGTGCTCCTCGAAGTGCTCGGGAAAAGCCTCGACGCCGATGTCGAGGCCGGCCGAGGAGACGACCCGTCCCTCGGCGATCGGATAATCGGCCTCGTGGCGCAGGGCGACGAAGAGATAGTCCATCTCGAGGTCGGGGAAGTCGAAGCCGGCGAAGGCCTCCAGCGCGGCGACGGAAAGCGCCTCGCCGCGCTCCAGCTCCGGGATCAGCGCCCGCACCGCTTCGGCCGCAGGGGCGCGGTAGAAGCCGCCGACCCGGGTGTTGACCGGATGCACGCTGCGGCCGCCGATCACCTCCATCAGGCGGTTGCCGGTCTTCTTGGCGGCGAGGCCGTTCTCGACCAGGCTGCGGTTCGACTGGGCGAGCTGGATCGAGTCCTGCAGGCCGAGGAAGTCCGGCGCGTGCAGCAGGTGGGTGTGGAGGACGTGGCTCTGAATCCATTCGCCGCAATAGATCAGCCGGCGCAGGTCGACGATCGGCCGCGGGACCTGCCAGCCGAGCGCGTCTTCCATCGCCTGGCTCGCTCCCATGATGTAGGCGATCGGACAGATGCCGCAGATCCGCGAGGTGACGTCCGGGGCGTCCCGGAAGGAGCGGCCGCGCAGCAGGCCCTCGAAGTAGCGCGGCGGCTCGAAGATGCTGAACTCCGAGCGGACCACCTTGCCGTCCTCCAGCCGGACCTTGAAGCGTCCCTCCCCTTCGACTCGGGCGAGCGCCTCGACCTGGATGGTGCGGGTGCTATCGCTCATGGCGGCGTCGCTCCTCGGCGAAGGCCGGGGCGCCGGCCGTGAAGCCGCCGAAGAGATCCCGGATCGTCCGCGGCTCCGCGCCCAGGGCGGCGAGCTCCGCCGCCAGCGCCGCGGTGTTGGCGCCTTCCTTGGGACCGAAGCAGCCGTAGCAGCCGCGGCCGACCTTGGGACAGAGATTGCCGCAGCCGCCCTGGGTGACCGGTCCCAGGCAGGGAATGCCCTTCGCCACCATGACGCAGGCCGTGCCGGCCAGCTTGCACTCGGTGCATTGGCTGTAGTCGGGGATGGTCGGCTTCCGGCCCTTGAGCAGGGCTGAGAGCGCCTCGAGCAGCTGGGACTTGTCGATCGGGCAGCCGCGCAGCTCGTAGTCGACCGCGACGTGGTCGGCGATCGGCGTCGAGGTCGCCAGCGCGTCGATGAACTGCGGACTCGGATAGACCGAAGCCCTGAGCGCGTCGTGATCGAGGCTGTTGCGCAGCGCCTGGATGCCGCCCGCCGTGGCGCAGGCGCCGATGGTGATCAGGAGCTCGCTGTCGCGGCGGATCTCCTGGATGCGCTCGACCTCGCGCGCGGTCGAGATCGAGCCTTCGACCAGGGAGATGTCGTAGGGGCCGGCCCGCGTGGTCCGCGTGGCTTCCAGGAAGTAGGCGATGTCCACGGCCTCGGCGATGTCCAGCAGCTCGTCCTCGCAGTCCAGCAAGGTGAGCTGGCAGCCGTCGCAGCTCGAGAACTTCCAGACCGCCAGCCTGGGCTTGGTCCCTCCGGGCTTCATCCTCAAAGCTCCCACACCGTCATGAGATCACGGACCGCCGGGTAGGGGAAGACCGGTCCGTCTCGGCAGAGCAGATGCGGCCCGAGCTGGCAGTGCCCGCACCAGCCGATGCCGCACTTCATGTTGCGCTCCAGGGACAAATGGATGTCGTCCTGCGGCACGCCCGCCGCGGCCAGGGCCTGGGCGGCGAAGCGCATCATGATCTCCGGCCCGCAGACCATCGCCACGGTCTCGGCCGGATCGCGCAGCATCGCGGGCACCAGGTCGGTCACCACGCCGACCCGCCCGGTCCAGTCGTCGGCGGCCCGGTCCACGGTCACGCCGACGCGCAGGCCCTCGGTGGTCGACCAGCCGAGCAGCTGCTGCGGATAGAGGATCTGGTCGGGCGAGCGCGTCCCATAGACGATCTCGATGCCCTTGAGCCGCTCGCGGTTGGCGAGCGCCCAGTAGATGATCGGCCGCGTCGGCGCGAGGCCGAGACCGCCGGCGACGATCATCAGATGCTTGCCCAGGGCGCGCTCCACCGGCCAGGCCGTGCCCAGCGGCCCGCGGACGCCGAGCCTCTGCCCTTCCGTCAGGCCGCAGAGCGCGCCGGAGACCGCGCCGACGGCACGGATGGTCTGGACCAGAGTGTCGGTCTCGGCCGGGTTGCCGGAGATGCTGATTGCGACCTCGCCGACACCGTGCGCGTAGAGCATCGTGAACTGCCCGGGGGCGAAGCCGAGGGGCCCGCCGTCCAGCGCCGCCATCTCTAGAGTCACGCAGTCCGCCAGCTCGGGCCGCCGCGCGCGGACCTCGAAGGGTCGCGGCAGCATGCCGGCCTCGACTGGCGGCGCCGGGGCGCTTTCGCCGGCGGCAAGCGTCATAGGGCGCGGCCTACGTCGGCCGGCGGGGCGTAGAGATCCAGCAGCCGCAGGCGGGTCGTCTGCAGCCGTTCCGCGACGATCGGCAGGAAGCGCTGCATGACCTGGTAGCCCAGATGCGGATCGGCATCGCACTTGTCGCGCAGGCAAGTGGCGTCGATGCCGGTGGCACGGACGGTGCCGACGGCGCGCGCATCGAAGCGCCAGCGATAGGGCGGCAGGATCCAGGACGCCCCGACGACGTGGCCGGGATGCACGGTCTGGACGGTCATGCGGCCGCGCCCCGGCATGCAGAGCTCGAGCGCCACGTCGCCCGCCCGCAGCAGGTAGAAGGCGTCCGCCGGCTGGTCGGCCTTGAAGAGGTAGGCGCCGTTGGCGAAGTGGGCGTTCCCCGCGCAGCCGCCGAGCAGGTCCGTGATCTGGGGGTCGAGCCCCTCGAAGAGCGGATGGGCGGCCAGGATGTCGGCCATCGATTTGATCTTGCCGTCAGCCATCGGCCGTCCTCCGCAAGCCGCCCGCGGCCGGGTCCCCGGCGGCCAGGGCCCTTACTTCGGCCGTGATGTCGATGCCCACCGGGCACCATCCGATGCAGCGCCCGCAGCCGACGCAGCCGGAGCGGCCGAACTGGTCGTGCCAATGCGCCAGCTTGTGGGTGATCCACTGCCGATAGCGCGAGGCGGTTTCGTTCCGCACGGCGCCGCCGTGCAGGTAGCTGAAGTCCAGGGTGAAGCAGCTGTCCCAGCGGCGCCAGCGCTCGGCCTCGGCGCCGTCGAGGGAGGAGCGGTCCTCGACCGTCCCGCAGAAGCAGGTCGGACAGACCATGGTGCAGTTGGCGCAGCTCAGGCAACGCTCGGCCACCGCCGCCCAATGGGGGTGATCGTAGCTGCGCTTCAGCACCGCTTCGGCATCCCCGGCCATGCGCCGCTGCTGGGCTTCCGCGCAGGCCCGGGAGCCCGCTCGCGCCGCCTGCAGGTCGGCCTCGCCGGCGGGCTCTCCCGGCAGCTGATCCAGGATCTCTCGCCCCCGCGCGCTGCCCGCCGTGACGACGAAGACGTGGCGTTCGGCTTCGATGAGCTCGTCGATCGCCAGGTCGAAGCCGCCCTCCGCCCGCGGGCCCGTGCCCATCGAGGCGCAGAAGCAGGTGGCGGCGGGCCGCATGCAGTTGACGGCGATCAGCAGCAGGGCCTCCCGCCGCTGCCGGACGCGGGTGTCGACGAAGGGCCCGCCCTCGAAGACCGCCGTCAGGGTGTCCAGGGCGGCCAGGTCGCAAGGACGGACGCCGAGGACGGCCGTAGGCGGCGCTTCGACCGGCTCCGCCTCCGTCAGCAGGTCGGGACCCGTCCTGTAGAGCCGCTCCTGGGCCGGATAGACGGCCCGCTTCAGCCCCTGCATGGGCAGCGTATGGTCGAAGACGGCGTCACGCGGCCCGTCGACGAGACGCACCGTACCGGCCTCGGCGGCCTCGATCCGGCCGCGGGGCAGGTCGGCGGCCGCCGCGATGGGCCCCAGTTCGAGCGCCCCGTCGGTCTCCCGGGCGCCCCAGACCTGATAGCCCTGGGCCTTCAGGAGGCTGATCAGGTCGTCGAGACCCTGATGCGGTATGACGACGGCACGGCCCACGGCGGCGCCTTCCTTTCTGCCCTCGATCGGAGACGGCGAGGCTCTGTTTCGCACAGCCGCCCGCAGCGGGAATTGAGCGAGATCAAGAGCAGCCCGATGCGGGACGCCCGGGGCGTACTACAGGGCCGTGATGACGTCGAGAAACTGCGCCGTGCTCTCGGCCAGAGGGCCGTCGTTTCTGACCTCGGTCACCTTGGCCCCGGCGGGCGGCCAGGCGACACGCCGCGCGAGGCGGCCTCGATGGTCCGCTTCGGTCATCCCCGAGCGCTCTTGCAGCCGGGCCGCGATCGCCGCGGGATCCGCGGTCACGTGGATTACCCAGACGTTGGGAAAGCGGGTGCAGGCGCCTTCGACGACGCCGCGCGACACGTTGACGATCACCCGATGGCCGCGTGACAGGGCCGCGGTGACCGAGGCCGGGATGCCGTAGTGCAGGCCGTGCGCCTGCCAGGAAAGGCAGAAGGCGCCGGCCGCCTCCATCTGCCGGAACTGCACTTCGGTCACACTGTCATGGATCTCGCGCGCGGCGTCGCCGTCGCGGGTCACGACCCGCAGGGGGAAGTGAAAGCGGGAGTCGTTCGCCAGGCACTCGCGCGCGGCAGCGATCAGGGTGTCCTTGCCGGCGCCGCTGGGCCCCACGACCAGGATCAACCGTCCCTGCCGCCAGCCGCGGGAAAGCTGCTCGGCCAGGGCCTGATAGGACTTGAGGCCGGGGGTCCGGGCGCCCGGCATCTTGGCGGCATCGTCCCAGCGCCTGAGGGCGAGCGCGGACTCGAAGAAGGTCTTCTTGGCGAAGCGCTCGATCTCGGCCGCACTGAGCAGCCCGCCTTGCACCTTCAGCGAGGTGACCGAGCCCTTGGAGAGGCAGGCGCCGTAACGGGCCTCGGTCGCGCAGAGGTAGCGCTTGGCCGCGACGTGGAGGCGCACCGGCTCGGTCACCTCGGGCCCGAAGAAACGGCTGAGCAGCGCCGCACCCACGATCTCGTGCCCGGCATCCTCGCCGCGTGCCGCCAGACCCGCGTCGCCGCTCGAAAGATGGCCGATGTCGTGGAGCAAAGCGGCTACGATCAGACTGTCCGAAGCCTGGTGCTCCTCCGCCAGGGCCGCGCACTGCAGGGCGTGCTCGAGCTGGCTCACCGCTTCGTTGCCGTAACGGGTGCCGCCCTTCTCGGTCAGCAGGCGGAACAGCCCGTCCAGGCCGCTCATGCCACGCGCTGCCCCTGCCGCCAGACCGAACGGACGACCGGCAAGCCGTCGACGACCCGAACCTGGACCAGATCGGCCCGCTTGCCGACGGCGATCTCGCCGCGGTCCTCCAGCCCCGTGGCCAGCGCCGGGTTCTGCGTGACCAGGCGGACCGCCGCCGGGAGGTCGATGCCGGACACGCGCTGGGGCAGCCCGAAGGCGGCCTGCAGCAGGCTGAAGGGCACGTAGTCCGAGGAAAGAATGTCGAGCAGCCCGTCCTCGGCCAGCACCTGCGCGGAGACGTTGCCGGAGTGCGAACCGCCGCGCACCACGTTGGGCGCCCCCATCAGCACGTGCATGCCGTGCCGGCGCGAAAGCTCCGCAGCGGCGGCCGTGGTCGGGAACTCGGCAATGGTGACGCCGTCGGCGGCGGCCTCCTCGACATGCGCGCCGGTGGCATCGTCATGGCTCGCCAGCGGAATGCCTTGCGCCCGGGCCAGGGCGACCACCCGCCGCCGGTTCGGGGCGGCCAGCCGCTCGTGGGCGGCGAGGCGCTCGGAAATGTAGGTTTCGAGCTCCGCATCCGACATGCCGGCCTTGACGCCGTAGTACTCCTTGAACTTGTCGAGCCGGGTAAACTGGCGCTGGCCCGGCGTATGATCCATCAGCGAGATGAGCCGCAGGTTGGGATCGTCGAGGAACCTCTCCGTCTCGGCCACGGTGTCCTCGCAGGCCAGCTCGCAGCGCAGGTGCAGCAGGTGATCGGCGCGCAGGACACCGGCCGACTTGGCCCGGCCGATGGCCCCGGCCAGGCTCTTCATGTTGCTGCCTAAGGAGACGTCATCTTCCTTGCTCGTTCCGACGCGCAGGGCGTCGAAGACCGTTGTGATCCCGGAGGTGGCGATCTGGGCGTCATGAGCCACGACGGCGGCCTCGACCGGCCAGAGGACCTTGGGGCGCGGTTTGAAATGGGACTCCAGGTGGTCGGTGTGCAGCTCGATCAGGCCGGGGATGAGGTAGTCGCCCTCGCAGTCGACGACGGCGCGCGGGTGGCTGCCGTGGAAGACCTCGGCGATCATGCCGTCGCGAAGGGTGACCCCGCCGGACAGGACCTCCTGCGCCAGGACGACCCGACAGTTCGTAAAGCTTTGCTCGGCCATGCCGGAACTCGGATCGCGACTCATATCGCGAGCTTGCGGAGCTGTTGCGACAGCAGATCCACGATGCTGACGGTGATGATGACGATGATCAGGATCGCCGCGCTCTCGGCGTACATGAACCCGCGGATCGATTCGAAAAGCACCTGACCGATGCCGCCGGCACCGACCAGGCCCAGCACCGTCGCCGAGCGGACGTTGGCCTCGAAGCGGTAGAGCGAGACCGAGATCCAGAGCGGCAGGACCTGCGGGATCACGCCGAAGACGATCTCCTGCAGGCGCGTCGCGCCGGTCGCGCGGATACCCTCGACCGGGCGGGGATCGATGGCCTCCACCGCCTCGGAGTAGAGCTTGGCCAGGGTGCCGGTGGTGTGGAGGAAGAGCGCCATGACCCCGGCGAAGGGTCCCAAGCCCACCGCGACGACGAAGAGCACCGCGAAGACCAGTTCGTTGATCGCACGGAAGGCGTCCATCAGCCGGCGCACCGGCTGCACGATCCAGACGGGCGCCATGTTCGAGGAGGAGAGGATGCCGAAGGGCACCGAGGCGACGACCGCGAGCCCCGTGCCCCAGACCGCGATCTGCACCGTGAGGATCATCTCCTCGACGTAATACTCCCAGTCGAGGAAATTGGGACTCAGGAAGCCGGAGGCGTACTCCGCCATGTTGCCGGCGTCGGTGAAGAGGCTGACGAAGCGGTACATCTCCGCCGGCGCCCAGCTCCAGAGCAGGGCGAAGGCCACCGCCCCGCCGATCATCCAGCGATAGGCGGTATGCCGCCAGTCGCGGGTCGGCAGCGCGATGGTCTCGGTGGTCTCGGGCGATATCACGGTCATCTCGCGAAGCCTTTTCGCTGGCAATCGGCGGGGGCGCCCGGCGAAGCGCCGCAGCGCGGGGCGCCCCTGCGCCTGCGGCTCAGGACTGCGGCACCGTGGCCATCAGCTTGTCGTACTTGGCCTTCTCGGCCTCCAGTTCGGCGATCTTGGCCTTCTTGTCGGCCTCCGACATCTCGCTCGCCAGGACCTTGTTCATCTCCTTGGAGATGGCCAGCACCCGGATCGGGTAGAGCTGGGCGTCCGACGAGGGCTTGAAGGGCGCCCACTGCAGGCTGGCGAGGACGTCGCGCGCGGCCTTGACCTGCTCCGGCGTGCCGAGCCGGCCGTAGGTCATGACGAAGGTGTAGATCTTCTGCTTCGTCGCAGCGTCCAGATCCTGGCGCCAGACCAGCGGGTCGGAGGGGATCAGCGGCGACTGCCAGATGACCTTGATCTTGGCGCGCTGCTCCGGATGGGTCTTCTCCAGGCGGCGCAGGTTCTCGGTGTTGTTGGTCGCGAAGTCGACCTGCTTGTTGGCGACGGCCAGGGCGTTGGTCTCGTGGTTGGCGTTGGTGACCCGCTTGTAGCAGTCCCTCGGATCGACGCCGCGCTCGGCGAAGACGAAGGTGGTCGGCACCAGGAAGCCCGAGGTCGAGTTGGGGTCGCCGAGGCCGAAGTTCAGCGACTTGTCGCAGGCCAGCACGTCGTCGACCTTGGCCAGCGGGCTGTCGACGTGGGTGATCAGCAGCGACCAGTAGCCGGGGTTGCCTTCGCTGTCGACGGTCTGGGCGAAGACCTCGCCCTTGGCACGGTCGACCGCCTCCATGGCCGACTTGTTGCCGAACCAGGCGACGTCGACCTTGTCGAAGCGCATGCCTTCGATGACGCCGGCGTAGTCCGAGGCGAAGAAGGGCTTCACGTCGAGCCCGGTCTCGGCCTCCATGGCGTCCAGGAAGGGCTGCCAGACGGTCTTCAGGTTCTGGCTGGACTCGGTCGATATGATGCCGAAGTTCAGCGTCTCGGCGGCCGCGGCGGTGCTGATGCAGGCCGAGAGGCCGGCGGCCGCGAGACCCTTTATGACGGTATTCATGATCTTGGGCTCCACTCTGATGGGTTTGTCGCGACGCGGTCTTGCGGCTCAGGCCACCGCGGTGTCGAGCCGGGCCGCGGCCGGCGTCTGCGGCCGCGGCACTTGGGTCGCCTCGGGCAGGATCAGCTCTTCGCTGGCATCGCCGTAGAGGTCCTGCAACGCGGCGCGTGACAGCGACTCGCTGGGCCCGTCGTAGGCGATCTCTCCGTCCCTCAGGGCGATCGTCCGGGGAAAGTAGTGGCGCGCGTACTCGACCTGGTGCAGCGAGACCAGCAGGGTCACGCCGTCGGTCTCGTTGAGGGCCGACAGGTTCTCCATGACCCGCTTGGCCGAGGCGGGATCCAGCGAGGCGATGGGCTCGTCCGCCAGCAGGATCCTGGCTTCCTGGACCATGGCACGGGCGATGGCAGCGCGCTGCTGCTGGCCGCCCGAGAGGGTCGAGGCGCGCTGCAGCGCCGTCTCGGCGATCCCGACCCGTTCCAGGGCCCGCATCGCCAGCAGCTTCTCCTCGCGGGTGAAGAGCATCAGGCCGCCGCGCAGCGGCGGGACCCGGCCGAGGAGGCCGGTCAGAACGTTGGTCAGCACGGTGAGGCGGCCGACCAGGTTGAACTGCTGGAAGATCAGGCCGATCTCCCGCCGGGTTTCCTTGGCGCCCTTCGAGAGGGAACCGGCCTCCTGCACGGGCCGGCCGTGGACCGTGACCTTGCAGCAGGTCTCGGCGTCGGACTTGATCAGCCCCGAGATGTGCCGGATCAGCGTCGACTTGCCCGACCCGGAGGCACCGATCAGGGCGACCCGCTCTCCGGGCTCGACACGCAGGCTGACGGCGTTCAAAGCCTTCCGCCCGCCATAGGTCTTGCTCAGCCGGTCTATCTCGATCGCCGTCATCCAGGCCTCCTACATCCTATGCCACAAGCGTCGCCGATCGAATCCTTCTGCCACCGCCGCATGTCCCTTCGGTTACGCCTGGGTGACATCTCTTCGCGTCTTCAGGCCGCCGCGGCGAAGCCGCCGACGTCGATGATCCGGTCGGCCAGCCGCTCGCGGACGTCCTCGTCGTGGAAGATCCCGAGGATGGCCGCGCCCCCGGCCCTGGCCTCCTCGATCAGGCCGACGACCGCCCGACGGTTCTCCGCGTCCAGGGATGCCGTCGGCTCGTCCAGCAGCAGCAGGGGATAAGGACGCGCGAAGCCCCGGGCGATGTTGACCCGCTGCTGCTCGCCGCCGGAGAAGGTGGCCGGCGGCAGCGACCAGAGCCGCTCCGGCAGGTTGAGCCGTGCAAGCAGATCCGCCGCCCGCACCCTGGCCGTCTCGGGCGTACCGCCGCGGCTGATCACCGGCTCGGCCACGATGTCCAGCGCGGCGACCCGCGGGATGACCCGCAGGAACTGGCTGACGTAGCCCACCGTATCGCGCCTCAGGCGACGCAGGCCGGGCGTGTCCGCCGTCGCGACGTCCACCGCCGCGCCCCCGGTCTCGATCCGGATCTCGCCGGCGTCGCAGGGGTAGGTGCCGTAGATCATCTTGAGCAGCGAGCTCTTGCCGCTGCCGGAGGGGCCGTGCAGGACCGCGCATTCCCCGGCCGCGACCTCGAAGGCGGCGCCGCGGATCACCGGGAGCCGGGTGCCGCTCCGGAGGTGAAGCCGGAAGCTCTTTTCGACGTCGCGGAGTTGCAGGACAGGGGGCATGGCTCAGGCCTGGAGGATCGAGGAGACGAGAAGCTGGGCGTAGGCGTGCTGCGGGTCTTCGAGGATCTGGTCGGTCAGCCCCTCCTCGACGACCCGGCCGTCCTTCATCACCAGCATGCGGTCGGCGAGCAGCCGGGCGACGCCGAGGTCGTGGGTCACCAGGATCACCGAGAGGCCCATGTCGCGGACCAGGCCGCGCAGGGTGTCGAGGATCCGGGCCTGGACCGAGACGTCGAGGCCGCCGGTCGGCTCGTCCATGAAGACGAGCCGCGGCGCCGTCACCAGGTTGCGTGCGATCTGCAGCCGCTGGCGCATGCCGCCCGAGAAGGCCTCGGGCCGCTCGTCGATCCGTGCGGTATCGATCTCCAGGCGCTCGAGCCAGGCCAAGGCCTCCTGGCGGATCTCGCCGTAATGGCGGTAGCCGAGGGCCATGAGCCGCTCGCCGACGTTGGCACCGGCCGAGACGGTCATGCGCAGGCCGTCGGCCGGCGTCTGATAGACGAAGCCCCAGTCGCTGCGCTGCAGGGCCCGGCGCCGGGCCTCGGTCATGGTGTAGATGTCCTCGATCCCGCCATCCCGCAGGCGATAGTCGATCCGGCCATGGGTCGGCGGCAGCATACCTGCCAGGCAACGCAGCAGCGTGGTCTTCCCGGAGCCGGATTCGCCCACGACGGCAAGGACTTCGCCGGGCCAGAGGTCGAGGCTGACCTCGCAGCAGCCGACCTGGCGGCCGTAGAGCACGGTTACCCGGCTGGCTTCCAGCAGGGGCGTCATTCCGGTTTCGCCCGTCATGCCGCGGCCTCCGGCTGCTCGCTGCAGCGGCGCGCGCAGTGGTCGCTGTCCGAGCAGACGAACATGCGCTGGCCCTGATCATCCATGACCACCTCGTCGAGGAAACTGTCCGTCGCGCCGCAGAGCTCGCAGGGGCGGTCCCACTTCTGCACGGAAAAGGGATGGTCCTCGAAGTCGAGGCTGACGACCTCGGTGTGGGGCGGGATGGCGTAGATGCGCTGCTCGCGCCCGGCCCCGAAGAGCTGCAGCGCCGCCATGCGATGCATCTTGGGATTGTCGAACTTGGGCGTCGGCGAGGGATCGGTGACGTAGCGCCCGTTGACCTTCACCGGATAGGCATAGGTCGTGGCGATGTGGCCGTGAGTCGCGATGTCCTCGTAGAGCTTCACGTGCATCAGGCCGTAGTCCTGCAGCGCGTGCATCACCCGGGTCTCGGTCTCGCGCGGCTCGAGGAAGCGCAGCGGCTCCGGGATCGGCACCTGGTAGACGAGGATCTGCTTCGCCGTCAGCGGCGTTTCCGGGATCCGGTGGCGGGTCTGGATGATCGTCGCCTCGTCCGTCCGCTCAGTGGTGGCGACGCCGGCCGTGCGCCTGAAGAAGGCGCGGATGGAGACGGCGTTGGTCGTGTCGTCCGCGCCCTGGTCGATCACCTTCAGCACGTCCTCGGGGCCGAGCAGGGCCGCGGTCACCTGGACGCCGCCGGTGCCCCAGCCGTAGGGCATGGGCATCTCGCGGCTGGCGAAGGGCACCTGGTAGCCGGGGATCGCCACGGCCTTGAGGATCGCGCGGCGGACCATCCGCTTGGTCTGCTCGTCCAGATAGGCGAAGTTGTATGCGGGATCGGGGCGTCTCATTCGGCGGCCTCCAGACCGGCGCGGCGTTCTTCGAGCTCGCGGCGCAGCTTGCGGACCAGCTCCAGTTCGGACTGGAAGTCGACGTAGTGCGGCAGCTTCAGGTGCTCGACGAAGCCCGTGGCCTGCACGTTGTCGGCATGGGACAGGACGAACTCCTCGTCCTGGGCCGGCGCGCCCTTGTCGTCCTCGCCCAGCTCCCGCCAGCGCAGGGCGCGGTCGACCAGCGCCATGGACATGGCCTTGCGCTCGCAGAAGCCGAAGGTCAGGCCGTAGCCGCGGGTGAACTGCGGCGGCGCGGTTGCCGAGCCCTTGAACTGGTTGACGCTCTGGACCTCGGTGACCTCGATCTCGCCGATCACGACGGCGAAGCCCAGCTCCTCCAGATGGAGTTCGACCTGGACGAAGCCGACCCGGACCTCGCCCGCGAAGGGATGGGTGCGGCCGTAGCCACGCTGGGTCGAATAGCCCAGGGCCAGCAGGAAGCCCTCGTCGCCCCGGGCCAGGCTCTGTAGCCGCAGATCCCGGCCGGCGGGGAAGTCCAGCGGATCCCGGGTGAGGTCGGCAACCGGCCCCTCGCCCGTGGGCTCCGCTTCGATCAGGCCGTCCTGGCCGAGGATGTCGGTGACCCGCGGCACCGGCGCGAGCTCCGCCGCAGCGGTCTCCAGCGCTTCGCCCGGCCGCTCGGCGTCGAGGTCGAAGTCCAGCAGGCGGTGGGTGTAGTCGAAGGTCGGCCCGAGCAGCTGACCGCCGGGCAGGTCCTTGAAGGTCGCCGAGATGCGCCGGCGCAGGACCATGGCGCCCGTGTCGATCGGCCGCGACGCGCCGAAGCGCGGCAAGGTCGTGCGGTAGGCCCGGACCAGGAAGATGGCCTCGATCAGGTCGCCCCGCGCCTGCTTGATCGCTTGCGCGGCCAGCGCACGGTCGTAGAGCGAGCCTTCGGTCATGACCCTGTCGACGGCCAGGGTCAACTGCTGGTCGATCTGCTCGGCCGTGATCGCCGGGACCTCGGGATCGCCGCGCCGTGCCTTGTCGAGCAGCCTGTGGGCGTTGCGAATCGCGCGCTCGCCGCCCTTGACCGATACGTACATCTCAGTCGGCCTCCACCTCTAGGGAACGGGGAAGTGCGGCCAGGGCCTCGGGCCCGGCCAGTATGACGTCGACGCCGCGCGGAAAGAGCGCGCGATTTCCCCGAAACTGGGCCCAGAAGGTCTCCGGCAGGGGCGCCGCGTCGAAGCGCAGCGGCTCGGCCAGACCGGGTCCTGAAAGCAGCGGTCCTTCGTCGCCGAAGGTTCGGACCTGCAGAATCAGGGTCGTCGAGCGGTCGGGATAGGCCTCGCTGCCGAGCGAGAAGCTGTCGAGGGCCGGCATCGACGGCGGCTCGGCGATCAGCGCGAAGCCGGCCTCGGCCTGGGACTCGACGATCGGCGCGCCGGTGTGGAAGGCCAGCCAGGCGCGCAGCGGCCGGGACGCCGCGAGGGCCGGGTCGAGCCAGAGCGGGGTGTCGTGGTCGACCAGGGTGAGCGCGACCGCGGCGGCGACCGGCGAAAGCGGCGCCGGCGCCGGCGGCAGGCCGGTCAGCGCCTGGAGGCTGCCCGGACGCGCCATGGCCTCCAGGACGCAACGAAAGGCGTTCTGGCCGTCCAGCACGGGATCGGCGAAACCGGCCTCCAGGACGGGATCCGGAGTCATTCGTTGTCGCCTCGCGCCATGGTGAAGAACTCGACCCGGGAGGCCGCAGTCTCGGCCGCGGCGGTCGCGCGCGACGCCTCCAGGGAACGTTCCAGCGGCAGCAGGATCTCGCGCCGTACCGCCTCGTGGTCTTCGGACCTCTGATGCAGGGCGTCGACCAGCGCCGAAACCTCGGCCTTGGCGGCCGAGCGGCCCTGCACGCAGGCGTGGCCCTGGGTGCCGTCCTTCAGCCGCAGCGCGCAGCGGGTTACCGTCATCTCGCCGAGGTTGAAGGGCACGCCCTCGCCGCCCATGCGGCCGCGCACCATCACCAGGCCGCTTTCCGGCTTCCTCAGCCAAGTGTAGCCGGGCTTGCTCGGCCAAGCCTCCCAGAGCGCCGAGAGGGCCTCGGCGTCGGCGCGCGCAAGCACGCCCAGGGCCCACTTCCGCTCTTCGACGGCGATCTGCATCGCACTTCAACCTTTCCGAAATTCATCTAGTCGTCTAAACTTTTCGGACCATAGCGGCCTTCGGTGACAAGTATATGACAGCTTTCGAAATCGAGCGCGGCAGCGGGGTGGCGGCCTGGCGGCAGATCGAGACCTGCCTGCGCCAGGAGATCGCCGGCGGCAAGCTCAAGCCCGGCGAGCAGGTCGCGACGGAGGCCCGCCTGTCGGAGCGCTTCGGCGTCAACCGGCACACCGTACGCCGCGCGCTCCTGGCCCTCTCGGAGGCGGGCCTGCTGTCGATCGAGCAGGGCCGCGGCACCTTCGTGCGGGACCAGGTCATCGACTACCCGATCGGCAGCCGGACCCGCTTCAGCGAGATCATCGCGGCCCAGGACCATCAGCCCTCGGGCCAGCTCGTGGAGGCGCGGGAGCTGGCGGCGCCGGCCGAGGTGGCACGGCACCTGGAAGTCCGGAGCGGCACGAAGGTGCTGCGCCTCGACACGCTCAGCCTCTCCGACGGCGTGCCGATCAGCACCGCGAGCAACTGGTTCCCGGCCCGGCGCTTCCCGGACCTGGTCGAGGTCTTCTCGGAAACCGGATCGGTCACCGCGGCGCTGACCCACCACGGCGTCGGCGACTACCGGCGCGCCTGGACCAGCCTGGTCGCGCGCATGCCGAGCCGGCGCGACGCCGACCTGTTGCGGCAGCCGCCCAACCGTCCGATCCTGGTCACGGACAGCGTCAACACCGACAACGCCGGCAAGCCGATCCAATTCGGCCGGACCCGCTTCGCCGGCGAGCGCGTCCAGGTGCTGCTGCGCAGCCAGCCGGCTTCGGCCTAGAGCAGCTTATCCGCGTTCATTCGAACGCGGATAAGCTGCTCCAACAGGCTGTTGAAAAAGTCCGGAGTCCTTGCCCGAGGTCATCCTTCGACAGGGGGCGCAGCCCGGCGCTACGCGCGGATGAGGCGACGTGCTTGAAACGGCTCACCCTCACCCTGAGCCTCCTCATCCCGAGCTTGTCGAGGGACGAAGGGTGAGGGTGGCGGCTCGCACTTCT
>JAKSBE010000256.1 GCA_022361275.1 Kiloniellales bacterium | reverse complement strand
GTCGAGACCCTGGCCGCCGGGATCGGCTGCAGCAACGCCATCGCCTTTTCGCCCGACGGCCGGCGGCTCTACTTCGCCGACACGCCGACCCGGACGATCCGGGCCTACGACTACGATCCGGCCGGCGGCCCGCTGGGCCGGCGCGCGGTCTTCGCCGAGATGGCAGAGGACGAGGGCTTTCCGGACGGCGCCTGCGTCGACGCCGAGGGCCGGCTCTGGAACGCCCAGTTCAACGGCGCCCGGGTCCAGTGCTTCACCGCGGACGGCGAACGCCGGACCCGGGTCCGCCTGCCGGTGCCCCAGGTCACCTGCTGCTGCTTCGGCGGCCCGGCGCTCGACCGCCTCTACATCACCACCGCGCGCGAGAACATGAGCGAAGAGGACGCCGCCGCCGCCCCGCTCTCCGGCAGCCTCTTCGTCGCCGAGCCCGGCGCGACCGGCCTGGAGGAGGTCCGCTTCGCGACGCCGCTCTTCGGCCAAGCGCATTGATCGCCGGCCGAGTGCAGGCCGCCGTTCCGGCAATCGCCCCCAGATCAAGACATTACGGCGCCAGCGCCTTGGGCTCTCCGTCGGTCGTGGGCGGGCCTGCTCCGGGCGTCGAGAACGCCCGCTGCCCGACCTCATTCCAGCATCAGCCGGGGCAGCCAGAGGGTGACCTGGGGGAAGGCGATGACGATGGCGAGGCCGATCAGCTGCAGGACGACGAAGGGGATGATGCCCCGGTAGATGTCCTGCATGCGGACCTCGGGCGGGGCCACGCCCTTCATGTAGAACAGCGCGAAGCCGAAGGGCGGGGTCAGGAAGGAGGTCTGCAGGTTGATCGCGACCAGGATCGCGAACCAGTAGATCGCCTGCTGCTGCACGGCCGCGAAGGGCGCGCCCTCCATGCCGAGGTGGACCGCGAAGTCGGGCGCGATGCTCTTGATGACCGGCGCGAAGACCGGAAGGATGATCAGGGTGATCTCCAGCCAGTCGAAGAAGAAGCCGAGCAGGAAGACCACGAACATCAGGAGGAACAGCAGCGCCCAGGTGTGCAGATCGAGCCATTCGATGAACTCGATGATCAGGTCCTCGCCGTAGAGCGCGCGGAAGATGTAGGAGAAGGTCGTCGCGCCGACGAAGATGAAGAAGATCATCCCGGTGGTCAGCGCGGTGCGGTGAACCACTTCGGTCAGGACGGTCTTGTTCAGGGTGCCGTTGAACAGCGCCAGGACGATCGAGCCGAAGGCGCCGACGCCGGCGGCCTCGGTCGGCGTCGCCCAGCCGCCGAAGATCGAGCCCAGGACCAGCACGATCAGGAAGATCGGCGGCACGAAGCCCTTGAGGATCAGGCCGAAGAGGGATTCGCCCTCGATCCGGCCGACGACCATCGAGGCGACGAAGATCCCGAAGAAGGCCAGCAGGCCCCAGTTCGCGACCGTCGCCAGGGCCGTCTGGTTCAGCACCACGACGGCAAGGACCTGGGCCGCGACGAGAGCGGCGAAGACGGAGACCAGCCGGGGGCTGCTCGCCTTGAGCCGGATCGCGTCGTCCGGCAGAGGCGGTGCCCACTGCGGCTTGATCGAGCTGACCGTCAGCAGATAGACCATATAGAGGCTGGAGAGCACCAGCCCGGGCAGGATGGCCCCGATGAAGAGGTTGCCGACCGAGACCGCCAGCAGGTTGGCCATCAGGACCAGCATGATCGACGGCGGGATCAGAATGCCCAGGGTCGCCGAGGCGGCGAGCGTGCCCGTCGCGAGCGATGTCTGGTAGCGCTGCTGCAGCATGGTCGGCAGGGCGAGCAGGGTCATCATCACCACCGAGGCGCCGATGATCCCGGTCGTGGCCGCCATGATCGTGCCCATGACCGTGACCGACATGGCCAGGCCGCCCGGCACCCGCTTGAGCATGACCTGCAGGATGTGCAGCAGATCGGCGGCGACCCGGCTGCGCTCCAGCATGGTGCCCATGAAGATGAAGCAGGGGATCGCCACCAGCACCGGGTTCTGCACCGCCCCCGAGGAGCCGTCGCCGCCCCAGATCCGCGGCAGGACGATGAAGAACTCGCGGAAGTCGAGGATGTCGAGCGCGATCCCCAGGAAGCCGAAGATCAGCGCGACGCCGCCGATGGCCAGGGCGACCGGCAGGCCGGTGAAGAGGGTGAGCGCCAGCGCCAGGAACATATAGGCGCCGAGGTAGTCGTAGAAGTGATCGTAGAGGGCTTCCCACACGGCCTAGGACCTTTCCTTCGACTCCTTCGGCGCGACGCCGGCGTCCCCGACGACCGCCCGCGCCTCGTCCTCGAGCTGCTCTTCCTCCTCGTGGGCGAAGATGTGCAGGTCGCCCCCCGCCCGGGCGCGGAGCCCGGGCGGACCGAAGAGGAAGACGCCGAGGCGGATGAAGGTCGCGACGACCGCGCTGAGCGCCAGGCCGAAGCCGACGACGGTGAAGGACTTGACGATGTAGCGATGGGTGATCCCGGTCAGCGATTCCGAGCCTTCGCCCTGCGCGAAGGAGATCTTGACGAAGATGATCGCAAAGTAGGTGACCAGCATCAGGTAGGGCATTGCCATGACCAGCAGGCCCCAGAACTCCACCCAGGCCTGGCCGCGCCGCGACAGCTTCTCGCGGAAGATGTCCACCCGCACGTGGGCGTTCATCAGGTAGGCGAAGCCGAAGGACATCAAGAGCAGCACGCCGTGCAGGTGCCACTGCATGTCCTGCAGCTTGATCGGCTCGATCAGCCAGTACCAGGTGAGCTCGGAGAGCCCGATGCGGAAGGTGTCGATCTTGCGCGTGATCACGTCGAACATGATGATCGCGATCAGCGGCAGGATCAGCCAGCCGGCCAGCTTGCCGAGCGCGCGCGGCACCCGGTCCAGAACGTCGGCGGCCTTGAGTAGAGCGTTCATGACGGCGACGGCTCCCCTCCTGGTCCGGCGGCGCGCAAGCGCGGCGCGGGGGTGACCCTGCGCCCCTTTCCAGGCCGAGTCCGACCGGACGCGATCACCACGGAGCGCTTCCTGCGAGCCTGGGCCGGCCGCCGCCCGGCGGCCGGCCCCGGGTTCCGCCCTACTTCAAATAGCCGAAGTCGCGCCAGATCTTGTAGTCGGCGCGGAACTTGGTGATCGAGGCCCAGACCTTCTTCGAGTCCGGGTTGGTCTTGACCTCTTCCGCGATGACCTCGTCCCAGGCGCCCTTGAGCTTGTCCAGCACGTCGTCGGGCCAGTAATGGTTGGTGACCCCGTCCTTGACGTTGTCCTGCATGGCCTTGAACTGGGCGAACTCGCCGTCGGCGATCATCTCCATCACCTGCGCCTTGCAGGCGGTCTCCAGCATCGCCTTGTACTCGTCGGAGAGTTCGTCCCACTTGGCCTGGTTGACCAGGATCTCGTTGGCCGTGGACTGCTGGTGCCAGCCGGGGAAGTAGTTGTGCTTGGCGATCTGGTAGAAGCCGTAGGAGCGGTCGATCGCCGGCATGGAGAACTCGGTCGCGTCGATGGTGCCGAGCTCCAG
>JAKSBE010000536.1 GCA_022361275.1 Kiloniellales bacterium | reverse complement strand
CGCGGCGGGACGCCGGCGGCGCGGGTGCCGATCTACATCCCGGCGCTGCTGATCGCCGCCTCCTCGGTCAGCATCCTCTCGACCGACCTCTACACGCCCTCGCTGCCGCACCTGCAGGGTTACTTCTCGGCCGACGCCGAGACGGTGCAGTTGACCATGAGCCTCAACCTGCTGGGCTTCGCCCTGGCGCAGCTCGTCTACGGCCCGCTGTCGGACCGCTTCGGCCGGCGGCCGATCCTCCTGGCCGGGATGCTGGGCTTCGCGCTCTCGACCCTGGCCTGCGCCCTGGCGCCGGACCTGGAGAGCCTGATCGCGGCGCGGATCCTGCAGGGCATGACCGCCTGCACCGAGGTCGTGGTCGGCTACGCGGTGATCCGCGAGCTCTACGACGAGGCCGGCGCGGTCAAGGTGCTCGGCGCCTACGGCATGGCGGTGGCCCTGGCGCCGGCGGTCGGGCCGCTGCTCGGCGGCCATATGCACGTCCTCTTCGGCTGGCGCTCGAACTTCGTCCTGCTGCTCGTCCTGATCCTGCTGGTGGCCCTGCTGATCTGGCGCTTCCTGCCGGAGACCCTGGCCCGGCCCGACCGGGACGCGACCCGGCCGCGGAAGGTCCTGGCCGGCTACGCCGGGCTGCTGGGCAACGGCGCCTTCATGGTCTACGCCGGGACCGTCGGCGCGGTGACGGCGGCGCTCTTCGCCTTCATCACCGAGGGCCCCTTTCTCTTCATCCAGGCCCTGGGCGTCCCGACCGAGGCCTACGGCACTTACTACGCCGCCGTGATCCTGGCCTACTTCCTCGGCGCGCTGGCGGCCAACCGGGCCGCCGGCCGCCTGCCGATCGACGGCATCCTGGTGATCGGCCTGCTGCTTTCCGCGCTCGGGGCGCTGTCCCTGGTGGCGCTCACCGCCCTCGGGCGGGTCACGCCCCTGGGCTTCACCGCCGGGCTGTCGGGCTTCGCGCTCGGGCTCGGGCTGGTCTTCGCCAGCGGGCCGGTGCGGGCCTTCACCGTCTGCCGGGCCGGGCGGGGCCTGGCCTCGGCCATGATCGGGACCATCGAGATCGGCTGCGGCGGCCTCGGCGCCCTGCTCGTGGCCTGGCTGCACGACGGCAGCGCCTGGGCGCTGAGCCTGACCATGGCGCTCTGCACCCTGCCGCCGCTGGTGCTCTACCTCCTGCTCCGGCCCTGGCGCTTCGCCGCGGCGCCCGAGTCCACGCCCTGAGCCTGGCGCCGGAAGGCGCTGGGGCTCTGGCCGAAGCGGCGCTTGAAGGCGCGGGAGAAGGTGGCGATGGAGGAGAAGCCGCTGCGCACCGCGACCTCGGCGGCCGGGAGGCGGGCGTCGAGCAGCAGGCGCCGGGCGGCGTTGAGGCGCAGGCCCAGGTAGTAGGCGCCGGGCCCCGTGCCGACAGTGCGGGCGAAAAGCGTCTCCAGGGTCCGCGCCGAGGCCCCGATCCGACGGGCGATGTGGGCGACCGGCAGGGGACCGTCGAGGTGCCGCTCCATCAGCCGGATCGCCGCGGCGACCCGGGGCTCGTGCCAGTCCAGACGGCCCAGGGAGACCAGCGGCTGAACGTCGGTGCTGGCGTGGACCTCGTCGTAGATGAAGACGCTGGCGGTATCGAGCGCGAGGCCGTAGCCCTGGCGGCTGCGGATCAGCTGCAGCATCATGTCGAAGCTGGGCGAGGCGCCGCCCGAGGTGAAGCAGGGGCCGTCGACCACGTAGCGGTCGGGCAGCACCTCGACCTGGGGGAAGCGGGCGGCGAAGTCCTCCAGGTCCTCCCAGTGGGTCGTCGCCCGGCGGCCGTTCAGCAGGCCGGCCAAGCCCAGGACCCAGGCCCCGGCCTCGACGCCGCCCAGCGCCGCGCCGCGCTGGGCCGCCCGGCGGACCCCGGCCAGCAGCTTGGGCGTCGCGTGATCGAAGACCTTGAAGCCCGCGACCACGATCAGGGCCGCGCCGGCCCGCGCCGGGTCGAAGGCGCCCTCGACCGGCAGCGGCAGGCCGCAGGTGGTCGGCGCCGCCGCGCCCTCGGGCGAGACCACGCACCAGCGGTAGAGCGGGCGCCCGGCGACCCGGTTGGCGGCGCGCAGCGGGTCCAGGGTCGAGGCGACGGAGAGCAGCGAGGACTCCGGCAGGACCAGCAGGGTGACCTCGAGCGGCTGCTCCGCAGGCTGGAAGATCATCTGGTTTTCGTAATATGCAAAATCAATCGCGTAAATTGGAAAGTGCGTTCTGGCGATTTGCCGCAAGCTCCTCGATGCAACAGGAGGAGCACGCCATGGGCCTGTCACCCAGCCGGGAGGTCTTCATCACCTGCGCCGTCACCGGCGCCGGGGACACCACGGACAAGTCGGACAAAGTGCCGGTGACGCCGAAGGAGATCGCGGCGGCCGCGGTCGAGGCGGCCAAGGCCGGGGCCGCGGTGGCGCATTGCCACGTCCGCGATCCGGAGACGGGAAAGGGCGCGCGCGACCCGGCGCTGTTCCGCGAGGTGGTCGCCCGGATCCGGGATTCCGGCCAGGACGTGGTGGTCAACCTGACCGCTGGCATGGGCGGCGACCTGGTCCTGGGCTCGGCCGAGGCGCCCCTGCCGCTCGACCCGGCGGGCACGGACCTCGCGGGCGCCAGCGAGCGCCTGGCCCACGTCGCCGAGCTGCTGCCCGAGATCGCCACCCTCGACTGCGGCACCATGAACTTCGGCGAGGGCGACTACGTCATGACCAACACGCCGGCGGCGCTGCGCGAGATGGCGAAGCAGATGCAGGCGCTGGGCGTGCGGCCGGAGATCGAGATCTTCGACAGCGGCCACCTGGAGCTGGCCAAGTGGCTGGCCGGCCAGGGCCTGCTGGACGGTCCGGTGCTGGTGCAGCTCTGCATGGGGATTCCCTGGGGCGCGCCCGACGACCTGCGGACCTTCCAGGCCCTGGTCGACAACCTGCCCGAGGGCTGGATCTTCTCGGCCTTCTCGATCGGCCGCAACCAACTGCCCTTCGTCGCCGCCGCGACCCTGGCCGGGGGCAACGTCCGGGTCGGGCTGGAGGACAACATCTACCTGGAGCGCGGCGTGCTGGCGAGCAACGGCCAGCTGGTCGAGCGGGCGGTGACCATCCTGGAGGCCATGAACGTCCGCGTCCTCGGCCCGGCGGAGGTGCGCGAGAGGCTGCGGCTCCGGAGCGCCGGATGACCGCGCCCGGCCGGGCCGCCTGCATCGGCGGCGGGGTGATCGGGGCGGGCTGGGTGGCCCGGCTGCAGCTCAACGGCGTCGACGTCGTCATCGCCGATCCCGATCCGGAGACCCCGCGCAAGGTCGTCGAGGTGCTGGATAACGCCGCGCGGGCCAACGCCGCCTTGACCTCGGCGCCGCTGCCGGCGCCGGGCCGAATCGACTTCGCCGGCAGCGCGGCCGAGGCGGCCGAGGGCGCCGAGCTGATCGTCGAGAGCCTGCCCGAGCGGCTGGAGGTCAAACGGGCGGTCTACGCCGAGGTCGAGACGACCGCGGCGCCGGAGGCGATCGTCGCCTCCTCGACCTCCGGCCTCCTGCCGAGCGAGCTGCAGGCCGGGATGCGGCATCCGGAGCGCCTGCTGGTCGCCCATCCCTTCAACCCGGTCTACCTGCTGCCCCTGGGCGAGCTGGTCGGCGGCCGGGAGACCGCGCCCGAGACTCTCACGCGCGCCGAGGCGGTCTACGCCGGTCTCGGCATGCGGCCCCTGGTGGTGCGCAAGGAGATCGAGGCCTTCGTCGCCGACCGCCTGCTGGAGGCGGTCTGGCGCGAGGCCCTGTGGCTGATCCACGACGGCGTCGCCACGACCGGGGAGGTCGACGACGCGATCCGCTTCGGCTTCGGCCTGCGCTGGGCCCAGATGGGGCTCTTCGAGACCTACCGCATCGCCGGCGGCGAGGCCGGGATGCGGCACTTCCTGGCCCAGTTCGGCCCCTGCCTCAAGTGGCCCTGGAGCAAGCTGACCGAGGTGCCCGATCTGACCGGGGCGCTGGTCGACCGCATCGCCGCGCAGTCCGACGCGCAGTCGGGGGACCGTTCGATCCGCGAGCTGGAGCGGCTGCGCGACGACAACCTGGTGGCGATCCTGCGCGCCCTGAGAGACGGCGACGGCGGCGCCGGCTGGGGCGCCGGGCGCCTGTTGCGCGACTACGAGACCGCGCTCCAAGGCCGCGCCGAAACGAAGGAGGGAGGCGCCTGATGGACTTCGCGCTCAGCCCGGAACAGGAGATGGTGGTCGAGACGGTGCGCCGCTTCGTCGAGACCGAGCTCTATCCCCACGAGGCCGAGGTCGAGCGCAGCGGCCGAGTGCCGCGCGAGCTGGGCGAGGCGATCAGGCGCAAGGTCACCGAGCTCGGCTTCTACGCGCCCAACCTGCCGGTCGAGGTCGGCGGCGGCGGCCTCGACCACCTGACCTTCACCCTGCTGGAGCGGGAGCTGGGCCGCGCCTCCATGGCGCTCTCCGTGTTCTGGGGCCGGCCCTCGGGCATCCTCCTGGCCTGCGAGGGCGTGCAGCGGGAGCGCTACCTGCTGCCCGCCGCCCGGGGCGAGAGGCTCGACGCCCTGGCCATGACCGAACCCGACGCCGGCTCGGACCTGCGGGGCATGAAGTGTCACGCCCGGCCGGAGGGCGACGACTGGATCGTCAACGGCAGCAAGCACTTCATCAGCCATGCCGACGTCGCGGACTTCGTCATCGTCTTCGTCGCCAGCGGCGAGGAGGAGACGCCGAAGGGGCCGAAGAAAAAGCTCACCTGCTTCCTGGTCGACCGGGGCACCCCGGGCTTCGAGATCCGCCCGGGCTACGATTCGGTGTCGCACCGGGGCTATCACAACTGCGTCCTCGCCTTCGACGACTGCCGCCTGCCGTCGAGCCAGATCCTCGGCGCGGCGCACCGCGGCTTCGAGCTGGCCGAGGAATGGCTCTACGGCACGCGTTTGACGGTCGCCGCGATGTGCGTCGGCCGGGCCCGGCGGGCCTTCGACCACGCCCTGTCTTACGCCGCCGAACGCAGGCAGTTCGGCCAGACCATCGGCCGCTTCCAGGGCGTCTCCTTCAAGCTGGCCGACATGATCACCGAGATCGACGCCGCCGACTGGCTGACCCTGGCCGCGGCCTGGCGCCTGGACCGGGGCCTGCCGGCCAACCGCGAGATCGCCTCGGCCAAGCTCTACGCCTCGGAGATGCTGGCCCGGGTGACCGACGAGGCGATCCAGATCCACGGCGGTCTCGGCCTGATGGACGACCTGCCGCTCGCACGCTTCTGGCGCGACGCCCGGGTCGAGCGGATCTGGGACGGCACCTCGGAGATCCAGCGCCACATCATCAGCCGCGACCTGCTGCGGCCCCTGGGGAGCTGAGGGCTTGGCCGGCCGCCTGGAGCGCCTGCTGCGGCCGCGCCACGTCGCGGTGATCGGCGGCCGCGCGGCCGAAGGCGTCATCACCCAGTGCGACCGCCTGGGCTTCGCCGGGGAGATCTGGCCGGTCAACCCGCGGCGCGAAACCCTGGGCGGGCGCACCTGCTTCGCCTCGGTCGAGGCCCTGCCAGCGGCGCCCGACGCCGCCTTCGTCGGGGTCGAGCGGCGCACCTCGGTCGAGATCGTCGCGGCCCTGGCCGCGCGCGGCGCCGGCGGCGCGGTCTGCTACGCCTCGGGCTTCCGGGAGGCCGCCGGGGAGTTGGAGGACGGACCACAGCTCCAGGCGGCGCTGCTGGAGGCCGCCGGCGCCATGCCGCTGCTCGGCCCGAACTGCTACGGCCTGATCAACTACCTGGAGGCGGTGGCGCTCTGGCCCGACGAGCAGGGCGGGACCCGGCTCGACCCCGAGGCGCGCGGCGTCGCCATCGTCACCCAGTCCTCGAACATCGCGATCACCCTGACCATGCAGCGCCGCGGCCTGCCGCTGGCCCACGTGGTGACCGCCGGCAACCAGGCCCAGACCGGGGTCTCGGAGATCGCCTCGGCGCTGCTGGAGGATCCCCGCGTCACGGCGCTGGGCCTGCACATCGAGGGCTTCGACGACGTCGCCGCCTTTCAGGCCATGGCGGCGGAGGCGCGGCGCCGCGCGGTGCCGGTGGTCACCCTCAAGGTCGGCCGCTCGGCGCCGGCGCGGGCCGCGGCCGCGACCCACACCGCCTCGCTCGCCGGCTCCGACGCCGCCGCGGCGGCCCTGTTCCGCCGCCTGGGGATCGCGCGGGTCGAGACCCTGCCGGGCTTCCTGGAGGCGCTGAAGCTGCTCCACGTCCACGGCCCGCTGCCGGGTTTCGACATCGCCTCGATGAGCTGCTCCGGCGGCGAGGCGGCGCTCATGGCCGACGCGACGCTCGGCTCGCGGCTGTCCTTCCGATCCCTGAGCCCGGCGGCCAAGGCCGGGATCGAGGCGGTCCTGGGGCCGCGGGTGACCGTGGCCAACCCGCTCGACTACCACACCTACGTCTGGGGCGACGAGGCGGCCATGGCCGCGGCCTTCGCCGCTCTGCTGGCCGACGGCTTCGATCTCTCTCTGCTGCTGATCGACCTGCCGCGCGGCGACCGCTGCGACGACGGCGGCTGGCAGCCGACCCTGCGCGCCTTCGAGGCCGCCCTGGCGCGGAGCGGCGGGCGCGGCGCGCTGCTCGCCACCCTGCCGGAGACCCTGCCGGAAGCCTTGGCCCAGGCCCTGGTGCAGAAGGGCATCGCGCCGCTGCAGGGCATCGCCGAGGCCCTGGCGGCGGCCGAGGCGGCGGCGACGATCGGCGCGGCCTGGGCGGCGCCGGCACCGCCCCGCCCGCTGGCGGCGCCGGAAGACGCGGGCCCGGCGCGCAGCCTCGATGAGGCGGAGGCCAAGGCCTGTCTTGCCGCCAGCGGCATCGCCGTGCCGGCCGGCCGCGAGGTGGCCGGTGCCGACGAGGCGGTGGCCGCTGCCGAGACGCTCGGCTTTCCGGTCGCCGTCAAGGCCCTGGGCCTGGATCACAAGACCGAGGCCGGCGCCCTCCGGCTCGGCCTGGACACGGCGGCGGCCGTGCGCGGCGCGGCAGAGGCGCTGCGGCCGCTGGGTCGGGGCCTGCTGGTCGAACGCATGGTCGAGGGTGGCGTGGTGGAGATGCTCCTCGGCCTGCAGTACGAGCCGCGCCTCGGTTTCCTGCTGACCCTGGGCGCCGGCGGCGTGCTCGCCGAAGTGCTGCGCGACACGCGAAGCCTGCTGCTGCCGGCCGGGGAGGAGGAGGTTCGGGCCGCGCTCGCCGGGCTCGGGATCGCACCTCTGCTGACAGGCTATCGAGGCGGGCCGAAGGCCGACGTCGAGGCGCTGGTCGCCATGGTGCAGGCCCTCGGCCGCTTCGCCGAGGCGCGGGCTGCCGAGCTCGAGGGGCTGGACCTCAACCCCGTCATCGTCCGCGCGGAAGGCCGGGGCGCCGTCGCCGCCGACGCGCTCATCCGGATCAGGGAGGAGACCCCATGACCGACGCGATCAAGTCCGACGTCGTCAAGACCCGGCGCGAGGGCGCCATCCTGGAGGTCACGCTCGACCGGCCCAAGGCCAACGCCATCGACCTGGCGACCAGCCGCATCATGGGCGAGACCTTCAAGGCCTTCCGCGACGATCCCGAGCTCCGGGTCGCGATCTTCCGCAGCGCCGGGGAGCGCTTCTTCTCCGCCGGCTGGGACCTCAAGGCCGCCGCGGCCGGCGACGCGGTCGACGGCGACTACGGGGTCGGCGGCTTCGGCGGCCTGCAGGAGCTGCGCGACCTCAACAAGCCGGTCATCGCCGCGGTCGCCGGCATGGCCGTGGGCGGCGGCTTCGAACTCGCGCTCTCGGCCGACCTGATCTTCGCGAGCACGGAGTCGTCCTTCGCGCTGCCGGAGATCCGGGCCGGCACCCTGGCCGACGCGGCGACCTGCAAGCTGCCCAGGCGCATCCCCTACCACGTCGCGATGGACCTGCTGCTGACCGGGCGCTGGATGAACGCCGAGGAGGCGCAGCGCTGGGGCCTGGTCAAGGAGGTGGTGCCGGCGGCCGAGCTGATGGACCGGGCCTGGGACTGCGCCCGCCTGCTGGCGAGCGGCCCGCCGCTGGTCTACGCCGCGATCAAGGAGGTCGCGCGCGCCGCCGAGGCCACGACCTTCCAGGACGCCATGAACCGCATCACCAAGCGCCAGTTCGCGAGCGTCGACCGGCTCTACGACAGCGAGGACCACGCCGAGGGCGCCCGGGCCTTCGCCGAGAAGCGTGACCCGGTCTGGAGGGGGCGGTAGCGCAACAGACCGTGCTTGTCCGGCGAGCATCTGACACCGAGTGCCTATTGCTTAGCACCAGGCGGGCGCCGTGACGGAAGACGACGTCGATGAACCGATCCCGGCGGCCGTCAATCGTCCCGACCTCCAAGTCGAGTGCATACCTTTTCAGGCGACTGTTCTCGAAGATCTACGAGTACTGCTTGTAAGGGGTGCCACATAATCCGATAGTACCCGCAGTCTTGAGGCTCCACTTGCCGAGGTTGTCAGTGGTCGAATGGAAAACGCAAACCATGGCGACAAGGAAGCGGCGCAGATGGCTGTTGGGCCTTTCGGCGAGCATCGTGATCTTTCTGTCGGTCTTGGGCTTCTACTCGCTTGTTCTTCTGTTCGACGAGTCGCTCTACACCCGTGAGGGGACTTTCGCCTATTACCTCACGGTGCCGGATTTGATAGCGGACGCACCCCGCCCCGGGCAGATCGGGCAGCCGCGGTTCTACGTCAGCGCCGATGATGGACCGAAACCACCAGCGAGTGCCGTCTACTACCAGAGCGACGCCGCGCGCGGGGAGATCTCTCGTACACTTGAAGCTTACCTGCAGTCGAAAGGTCTTTTGGCCGCCGGCACCTTGGCCGAGGTTTACCCGGCCGGATGGGCTTTGCAGCGGATGCATGGCGAGGAGGCCATGGTCTACAAGCCAGAAGTCTCGACACGGTTGCAACACGTCATCGTTCGCGTGGAGAACATCGAAAACGAGCGAAGCGAAATCTCGATCACCGCGACCTTTTAGAGCGCAGAGTGAACAGCAAGACTGCGGCGGAAGGGAACGGAAGGGGCCGGTGTCGAAGCGCGAAGACGTTGGTGAACGGCTGATCTATACGTGCAACTGCTGCGGTTGGTTGGGCTTGGATCATGCCTCCATCGCTGAAGAACCGCGCCTTCAAGCCGGTCTATTTCCCCTGAGACGCGCGCCAAGGAGGCCACATCTCTCCCGAGACTTTCTTCAAGCTTAACTTCCAGAGACTCGCGCCGGCGAGAAAGGGCACACACTTCGTGGACCTTTGGTGGCGCGCCGTTTCCGCTCAGCGCAGGAGCATGTAGCTCACGTCGCTCATGATCAGGACGAGGAAGACGCTCAGCATGACGATGGCCAGGGCGCCGAAGCCCGGAAGCTTGAGCGCGCTGCGGGCGATGAACCATTCGTAGAGCCCCATGGCCAGCATCACGGCCAGGGCGATCAGGTTGGCGGCGGGTTCGGACACCAGGGTGCCGTCTCTCGTGCCGAGCAGCAAGGGCGCGGCGATCGCGGTCTGGATCACCTGCGACCAGTTGTAGGCGACGATGTGCAGCCGGTAGCGGTCGGCGCGGTCGATCAGCCGGGTCACGTGATGCATGGCCAGGGGAAAGGCCGTCCAGAGGATGACGAAGGTGATGGCTTCGACCAGGACGAAGCGCCCGGCGTCCGCGCTCATCGGCCGGGGATCGAAGTAGGCGAAGGCGAGGTAGCCCGGGGCGGTCAGCACCGCGGCGAAGAAGGACTTCCAGAAACCCTCGTCGCTGGCGTCGAAATAGGCCAGGCCGTCGGGGTCGCCGCGCAGGAGGCGAAAGGCCCCGTAGAGGCCGGCGGCGGTCTCGCGCAGGCTGGGGATCAAGGGCCGAAGTATCCCTCCAGAACCGCCCGGTAGACCTGGGTCAACTGTTGCAGCTCCTCCAGGCCGACATGCTCGTCGACTTTGTGGGCGGTGGCGTTCCTGAGGCCGAGTTCGGCCACGGGGCAGGCGTCCTTGATGAAGCGGGCGTCGGAGGTCCCGCCGGTGGTGCCGAGCTCCGTCTCGATGCCCAGGACCCGCTGGATCGCGGCGGCGCAGAGATCGCTCAGCCGGCCGGGCGGGGTCAGGAAGGATTCGCCCGAGACCCGGATGTCGAGGTCGTAGCGGGCGCCCTCGGCGTCGAAGCGTTCGCGCAGCCAGGCCTCGATGTCGGCGCTGGCGTGCTGGTCGTTGAAGCGGCAGTCGAAGACCGCGCGGGCCAGGGCCGGGATCACGTTGGTTGCCGGGTTGCCGACGTCGACCGAGACGATCTGCAGGCTGGTCGGCGGGAAGAATTCGCTGCCGTCGTCCAGGGGCTCGGCGGTCACGGCGTTCAGCATGCGGATCAGGCGGTGCACCGGGTTGTCGGCCAGGTGGGCGTAGGCGGAGTGGCCCTGGGTGCCGTGGACGGTGAGGCGCCCGTTCATGGCGCCGCGGCGGCCGATCTTGACCATGTCGCCGAGGCGCCGGTCGCTGGTCGGCTCGCCGACCAGGCAGTGGTCCAGGGTCTCGCCGCGCTCGGCCAGCCAGGCCAGGACCTTGCGGGTGCCGTTGACCGCGACGCCTTCCTCGTCGCCGGTGATCAGGAAGGAGAGCGAGCCGCCGAAGTCCGGCCCGCGGTCCTCCAGGAAGCCGGCGGTCGCGGCCAGGAAGGCGGCGACCGCGCCCTTCATGTCGACCGCGCCGCGGCCGTAGAGCACGCTGTCGACGACCTCGGCCCCGAAGGGATCGACCGTCCAGGCGGCGGGGTCGCCGACCGGGACCACGTCGGTATGACCGGCGTAGCAGAAGTTCGGCCCGGCGGTGCCGAGGCGGGCGTAGAGGTTTTCGACGTCGTCGTGGCCCGCCTCGGAGAAGACCAGGCGGTGGCAGGCGAAGCCCAGCGGCGCCAGCCAGGACTGCAGCAGGTCCAGCGCGCCGCCCTCGGCCGGCGTGACGCTGGGGCAGCGGATCAGCGCCCGCGCGGCCTCGACGACATCGATCGCCGCCATCAGCCCTAGGTCCGCAGCAGGTCGTTGATCGAGGTCTTGGCGCGGGTGCGCTCGTCGACCCGCTTGATGATGACCGCGCAGTAGAGGCTGGGGCCGGGCGTGCCGTCGGGCAGGGGCTTGCCGGGCAGACTGCCGGGGACGACCACGGAGTAGGCCGGAACCCGGCCGTAGTGGACCTCGCCGGTCTCGCGGTCGACGATCTTGGTCGAGGCGCCGATGAAGACGCCCATGGAGAGCACCGCGCCCTCCTCGACCACCACGCCCTCGACGACCTCGGAGCGGGCGCCGACGAAGCAGTTGTCCTCGATGATCACCGGCCCGGCCTGCAGGGGCTCCAGGACGCCGCCCAGGCCCGCGCCGCCGGAGATGTGGCAGTTCCTCCCGACCTGGGCGCAGGAGCCGACGGTGGCCCAGGTGTCGACCATGGTGCCCTCGCCGACGTGGGCGCCCAGGTTGACGAAGCAGGGCATGAGGATCACGCCCGGCGCGATGTAGGCCGAGCGGCGCACGGTGCAGTTGGGCACGGCCCGGAAGCCGGCGGCGCGGAAGCGGTTCTCGCCCCAGCCGGCGAACTTGGACGGCACCTTGTCGAACCAGGGAGAGGCGCCCCAGCCGTCGCCCTCGGCCCCGGGGCCGCCGGCGATGGCCTGCATGTCGTAGATCCGGAAGGACAGCAGCACCGCTTTCTTCAGCCACTGGTTGACCTGCCACGCGGCGCCGGTCTTCTCGGCGACCCGGAAGCGGCCCTCGTCGAGGCCGGTCAGAGCCTCCTCGATCGCGTCGCGCAGCGGCCCGGTGGTGTTGATATCGACCCGGTCCTTTGCCTCCCAGGCCTCCTCGATCGTCTGCTGCAGCGCCGCGCTGTCCATCTCCGGCCGCCTCCCTCGTCCCGCCGCTGGATTCAAAGCGGCGCGACTTTGCGGGAGCGGATTGAGGGTGTCAACGGGCGCGGCCGGGCGCCCATGGCGAGGTGCTTGCCGGAAAAGGGGGGCAAAAAAGGGGTCAGAGTCATTTTTCGCGGTGGCCACGCCGATAAGGTATCTCGGCGTCGTGCGAAAAATGACTCTGACCCCTTTTTTGCCCCCCTTTTCGGCGCCTCTGAAGCCGGCTCAGGATTCGAGCGCCGCGGCGAGGAAGGCCGCCAGGTCCTCGGTCACGTGGTGGACGTGATCGCCCTCGGGGTCGTTGCGGGCCGGATGGTCTTCGTGGGTGACCCAGACCGTGGTGATGCCCAGGGCCGCGGCCGGCTCGAGGTTACGGGCGATGTCGTCGAGGAAGACGCTGCGCTCGGGCACCACGCCATGCTGCGCGATCAGCTTGTCGTAGGCACTGGGGTAGGGCTTGCCCAGGTAGTCGGCGGCGGCGATGTCGAAGATCGCCTCGAAATGCCGCCCGACGCCGAGGCGGTCGAGTACGCGCTCGGCGTAGGGCGTCGAGGCGTTGGTGAAGATCAGCTTGCGTCCGGGCAGGCGCTCCAGCGCCGCGTCCAGTTCGGGCGCCGAGGCGATCAGCGCGAGGTCGATGTCGTGGACGTAGTCGAGGTAGCCCTCGGGCTCCAGGCCGTGGTTGGTCATCAGGCCGCGCATGGTGGTGCCGAACTCGTGGAAGTACTGCTTCTGCAACCGCTGCGCCGCCTCCAGGTCCAGGCTCAGGAAGTCCTGGACGAAAGATTTGATGCGCCGGTCGACCTGGTCGAAGAGCCGCGAGCTCGGCGGATAGAGCGTGTTGTCGAGGTCGAAGAGCCAGACCTCGACCTCTTCGGTCCTGGGCACGGGCCGGCCTCCGGCCGGATCGATGTCGAAGGGTGTCGTCATGGTGCGAGGTTAGGGCGCCGGGCGGCCGGAAGACAAGCCGCTCGGTGTTTCAGCCCGCGCCTCTGCTCGGCCGTCGCGGGCTATCCGAGCTTCGGCAGGATGAAGCAGAAACGGCTGCCGCGCCCGGGCGCCGGCTCGACCCAGATCCGGCCGCCGTGCCGTTCGACGATCTTCTTGCAGATGGACAGCCCGATGCCGCTGCCTTCGATGGCTTCGCGGCTGTGCAGGCGCTGGAACACCAGGAAGATGCGCTCGGCGAACTTCGGCTCGATACCGATGCCGTTGTCAGTCACGGCGAAACACCAGGCGCTGCCCCGGTCCTCGGCGGTGACCGTGATCCGCAGGGGGGCCTCGGCGCGGAACTTGACGGCATTGCTGATCAGGTTCTGCAGGAGCTGCAGCATCTGGCTCTCGTCGGCGCAGACCTTCGGCAGCGGCCCGCGCTCGACCACCGCGTCGTTGCGGTCCAGCGCCGCCTTGAGGTTCCGGAGCGCCTTGTCGAGGATCGCGTCGCTGTCGACCATCTCGAAGTCGCGGCCCTTGATCCCGGCCCGGGCGTAGCTGAGCAGGTCTTCGATCATGCCCTGCATGCGCTGCGCGCCGTCGACGATGAAGCCGATGAACTCCTCGGCTTCGTCGTCCAACTTGCCGGCGTAGCGCTGCTCCAGCAGCTCGCAGAAGCTGCTGATCGTGCGCAGGGGCTCCTGCAGGTCGTGGGAGGCGACAGAGGCGAACTGCTCGAGATCGGAGTTGGACCGCTCCAGCTCCGCCTGCTTCTGGCCGGTCTGGATCTGCAGCCCGAGCCATTGGGCGAGCAGGGCGATGATCTCCAGATCCTCGGAACCGAAGCTGCGACCTGCGGGCTGGCGCGCCGAGAAGTTCAGGGTGCCGTAGAGCTCGCCGTCGACCATGATCGGCGCCGCGATGTAGGCCTCCAGGCGGAGCTGGCGGTAGGCGCTGCTTCGGCCCAGCGCACTGCTGCCGACGTGGTCGAAGGCGACCGGCCGCCCCAGTTCGACCGTGTGGGTGCAGTAGGTGTCGCCGAGCGCCAAGCTGGCCCCGGGCTTGATCGCCGCGATCGGGTTCGCCGCATGGCGCACCACGTAGGTCGCGCCGAGGATCTCGCTCATCACGCCGCTTTCCAGGCCGAAGTGGTCCAGGCCCAGCAGGATCACCTCGTCGATCTTCTCCGCCAGGCCCTGGTGCTGGCTGGCGGTGATGTCGAGCAGCCGGCGCAGGGCGAGCTGCTGGCGCCGCGAGCGCGTGATGTCCCGGGCGACCGACTGGTATTCGACGATCCCGCCATCCGGTCCGGCGATTGCGCGGTCGGTCCATTCGTGCCAGGCGAGCTGCCCGTCCTGGGTCAGGCTCTGCTGCTCGTAGGTGACCGGCTGGTGCGGACAAAGGCGGGAGACGCGGGACAGCAGCGCGTCGCGGCCGCCCACCGGGAAGAGGTCCGCGAAGGCGCTGCCCAGCAGCAGCGCCTCGGGCTTGCCGAAGTGCCGGCAAAAGGCGTCGTTGACGAAGGTCAGGGTCGTGTCCGCCTGGTAGCGGCAGATCAGCTCGGCCTGATCCTGCAGGATCGCCCGCAGCCGGGTCCTGCTCTTCGCCAGGGCCCGCTCCGCCCGCACCTGCTCCGTGACGTCGGTCAGCACGGCCAGCGAGCGGAGAACCCTGCCCTCGGCGTCGCTCTCGGCGGTGGCCGACAGCAACACGTTGCGGATCTCGCCGCTCTTGGTGACGAACTCGTAGGCGACGTTGTCGCAACGGCCCGTCTCCATGAAGGCGGGCAGGGTCTTCTCGACGGCCTTGCGCCGGGCCTCTGCGGTCAGGAACTCCGAGGAGCGGCGGCCGATCACCTCTTCGCGGCGATAGCCCATGAATTCGAGCCAGCGGTCGCTGACCATCACGAGGCGGCCGTCGCCGTCGATCGAATGGAGGATCGCGGGGGTCTTCTGGAGCAGCCGCCAGTGGTCCGTCATCACGCCCGCCGTCGGCGAAGACTCCGCCGGCCCGGGCTCCGTGCCCGGACCCGCCTCTGGGTCGAGCGCGCGCAGTCGGAAGACGCTGCTCTCGGCGTAGGACATGCCTCAGGTTCTCCGTCCCTGTCCTGCGGGCGGCGGATCCGGCGCGCCGGATTGCGCCGCCGTCTTCCGCTCGGGATCACACGCGCCGATCAGGCCACAGCGTGAGTCAACCGCTTTGGGATAGTCCAAAAGATCGATGAATCGCCTTTACACAGGGTTAATGCGGCGGATTCCAGGGCCGGACCGGCGGGGTTTTTCCGCTGCCCCTCGGAAGACAGGGGCCGATCGGGGGTGGGTCAGGACGCCTGCGGCAGATCCTCGATCGCCGACGGCAGGAGCCGCGGCCCGGGGTGCTTCTTCAGAGCCTCGTCGACGACGCGCTCGAGGTCGGCCATGCGGAAGGGCTTTGGAAGATAGCCCTCGCAGCCGCCCGCCAGGATCTTCTCCTGGTCGCCGGACATCGCGTGCGCGGTCACCGCGACGATGGGGATCTGACGCAGGGTCGGACTGCTCTTGATGATCCGGGTCGCCTCCAGGCCGGACATGCCCGGCAGGCAGATGTCCATCAGGATCACGTCGGGCCTGCGTGCCCAGGTGAGCCAGATACCCTCCTGGGCGTCATGCGCGATCAGCACCCTGTAGCCGTAGCTCTGGAGGGTGTCGCGCATCAGGACCGATATAAGCGTGTGGTCTTCGACGACCAGGACCAGGGGGGTCGCCCCTACACCCCTGCGACTGGCTGGTCGGCCACGCCCTTCGGCATACGGCCAGTCCACAGTCATGTTAAGGAAAGTAAGCTTTCATGATTAATACCAGGTTAAGAAAAGCCCCGACCCTCAACCTTTTATTCTTATGTATTAAAGCCGCACCCCGAAGTCTTACTGGCCTGCCTTCTGGCCCGCCTTTTAGGCGGTTAAGAGGCTGTTAGGTGCCGCGCGGGCAATCTTCGGGCTGGCCTAGGAAGTCGGTCGGCCAAGTCAGTGGGAGCGGGCGGACGCCAGATGAGCGATCGGGAGATGGACCGGGACGTGGAGCGGACCGGAGAACAGGAAACGGACGGCGCGGAGCGCGGCCACGCGACGGCGGGCGGCGCGTTCAGCCTGTTCACGGAGGACGGCCCGCTCTGGCACTATCCGGGCCCAGCCCTGGTGGTCGGCGGCAACGGCGTCGTGCTGGCCGCCAACGCCAAGGCCAGGCCGCTGGTCGAGATGCTGACCCGCGGCAGCAGGCATGAACTGCGCGCCGCGCTCGACGACGCCCTGAGCGGCCGCAGTGCCCAGATCTCGCCGCTGGTGATCGACGCCGGCCTCCTGAGCACGGACGGCGACAGCCAGGCCCTGGACCTCGCGGTCATGCCCTGGGGCCAGGGCACGGCGGCGCTGATCCTCGGACGCGACGTCACCCTGGAGCGCAACCTGCGCGAGGCGCTGATCGAATCCCGCCAGCGCTACAAGGACCTGATCGAAGCCTCCCACGAGTTCGTCTGGGAGACCGACGCCAAGGGCTGCTTCAGCTTCGTCTCGCCGCGCGGCGCCCTGGGTTACGGCGCCAAGGACCTGATCGGCCGGCGTGCCGAGGAGCTGCTGGTCGAAGACGAGCCGGCGCCGGGGCCCTTCTCGGCCGAGGCGGCGCTGGAGGATGTCGAGGTCTGGGTCAGCCGGGCCGACGACGAGCCGGCCTGCCTGTTGCTCAACGCCGCGCCGCTGCGCGGCCCGGACGGCCGGTGGCGGGGCGCGCGCGGCGTCGCCAGCGACGTCACCGAACGCCGACAGCAGGAGAGCGATCGGGCCAGGAGCCGGAACCAGGAGCGCCTGCTGAGCTACATCCTGGGGCTGATCCGCGGCGAGCTGGAGCCCGGTCGGATGCTCGAGGCCGCCGCCGCCGCCCTGATGCCGGCCCTGCCGGTCGCCGGCGTCGCGGTCTATCGCCTGGCGGTGGAAGGCGGAGGCTCTCCGCACCGTGCGGTCGAGACCGGCGTCCTGATTCCGGAGGAGCTTCTGGAGGAGGCCCTGGAAGAGCTCGACGGCGAGGAGATGACCGTCGACCTGGAGACCGACGCCGGCCTGCTGATGCTCCACACCACCGCCCACCAGGGCCGGGTCAACGGCGCGATCTGTCTCTGGCGCGGCCTGTCCGAAGGACCCTGGTGCGAAGAGGATCGCGGCCTGGTCGAGGAACTGACGGTCCAGCTCGGCCTGGCGATCGAGCAGCTGCGCCGGCAGGAGGCGCTGGAGAAGGAGTCCGCCATCGATCCCCTGACCGGCCTGCTGAACCGCCGCAGCTTCGAGCGCAGCCTGGAGGAGCGCCTGCTACAGGCCCCGGGCGCCTGGCGGGATGGTGTCCTGTTCTACGTAGACCTGGACAACTTCAAGCAGGTCAACGACCGCTACGGCCACGACCGCGGGGATGCGGCCCTGGTCGCGGTCGCCGGCATCCTCAACCGCTTCACCCGACGCCAGGATCTGGCGGCGCGCCTGGGCGGCGACGAGTTCGCGCTCTTCCTGGTCGACATCCCGATCGAGGCGGCCCGGCGCAAGGCCCGCACCCTGGTGCGCGCGGCCGGCCAGCTCAAGCCCTTCTCGCCGCCCGAGGGGCCGGCGCTTGGTTTCTCGGTCGGCCTGGCGGTGACCGACCCGAACCGGCGCGAGACCTTGGAGGCCCTGATGAAGCGGGCCGACAAGGCCATGTACGAGGTCAAGCACGGCGGCAAGAGCGGCTTGGCCATCGCCCCCGGCTGCCGGGAGGAGGACGCGGCGTGAGCGACGGCGGCGTCGGCGCGCTGGCCTACGAGGAGGCCAAGGCGCAGATCCAGAGCGCGGACCCCCGGGTGCGCGCCAAGCTCGCCGGGCGCGCCGACCTGCGGCCCGAGATGCTCTACTACCTGGCGGAAGATGCCGAGGCCGCGGTGCGCGCCGAGGTGGCGGCCAACGTTGCGACGCCCTACCAGGCCGACATCCTCCTGTCGGAGGACCGCGACGAGGCGGTGCGCGCCGGCCTGGCCGGCAAGGTCGCGCGGGTCCTGCCCGACCTCGGCCCCGCCGATCACAAGCGGGCCGAGGCCTACGTGGAGAAAGTCCTGGTGGCCCTGGCCCGGGACGAGGCGGTCCGGGTCCGCCGGGTCCTGGCCGAGGCGGTCAAGGATCTCGCCGGGGCTCCCGGCGAGGTCGTGCAGCGCCTGGCGCGCGACGCCGAGGTCACGGTCGCCGCACCGATCCTGGAGTTCTCGCCGCTTCTCTCCGAGGACGACCTGATCGAGATCATCGAGGCCGGCTGCGCCGAAGGCCAGCTCGAGGCGATCTCGCGCCGTCGCGGCCTGGCCGCGCCGGTCGCCGACGCCGTGGTCGCCGTGGACTCCGAGCCGGCGACCGCGGCCCTGCTCGCCAACGACAGCGCGCAGATCCGCGAGGAGACCCTCGATCTCCTGGTCGAGCGGGCGCGCAGGGTCGTGGCCTGGCAGGCGCCCCTGGTCGCGCGGCCCAGGCTCCCGATGGCCGCGGTGCGCAAGCTGGCCGCCTTCGTCGCCGACCGCCTGCTCGAGGAGCTGGAGGCCCGTCGCGACCTGGACGCCAAGACCGCCAAGTCCCTGGCCAAGGAGGTCAAGAAGCGCCTCAAGGCCCGCGAGAAGGCGGCCAAGGAGAAGGCGAAGCAGGACGACGAGGAGGCCTCGCCGGCCGAGCGGGCGCGGGCCCTGCAGGCCAAGGGCGAGCTCACCGAAGCGGTGATCGCCAAGGCCCTTGGCGGCGGCGATCGGGGCTTCGTCAAGGCCGCGCTGGCCGGGAAGTCCGGCCTCCCCGAGCCTGCGATCGCCAAGGTCCTCGATGCCCGGAGCGCCAAGGGCGTGGTCTCGCTGGCCTGGAAGGCCGGGCTCTCGGCCGCGATCGCGGTCCAGCTCCAGACCCGCCTGGGCGGCATCGCACCGGGCGACCTGCTGCGCCCGCGCGGCGGCGGCTATCCTCTCAGCGAAGACGAAATGACCTGGCAGATCGAGCTCTTCGAGAGCATGGCCGGCTGAGGGCCGGCACGCGCCCGGCGCCGGGCCCTTAGAATCCGGAGTGGCTAGTTCCCCTCCGGCCGGCGTCCGAGCCGCTCCACCAGCTCTGTGGCGAAGAGCGCCAGGGTGTCGTCGCGGGCGCCCATGATCACGATGCGGTCGCCGGGCCGCGCCAGCTCGACCAGCCGGTCGCCGCAGGCCGCGCGCTCGGCGAAGGCCTCGGCCTGGCGGCCGCCGGACAGGACGCCGGCCACGATGTCCTTGCTGGTCACGCTGCGGTCGGTGACCGTGCCGCCGTAGTAGACCGGGTCGGGCATGACCAGGAGGTCGTCCGCGCCCAGGTTCTGGGCGAAGCAGGCGATGAAGCCGTCCTTCATCTTGCGCAGGGGGCCGAAGCCGTGGGGCTGGAACAGCACCAGCAGCCGTCCGGGGAAGGCGTGCAGGGTCGCGAGGGTCGCCTCGATCTTGTCCGGGTTGTGCGCGAAGTCGTCGATGACGGTCACCCCCTGCGCCTGGCCGACCAGCTCCAGCCGCCGGCGCAGGCCGGTGAAGCCGCTCAGCGCGGCGGCCGCTGCCTCCAGGGAAAGGCCGCAGGCCCGCGCCGCGGCCAGGGCGGCGAGCGCGTTGGCGGCGTTGTGCCGGCCCGGCACCTGCAGGCGGACCTCCACCGCCGCGCCGGTCTGGGCCTCGGTCACCGTGAAGGTGATGCCCTCCGGCGCGGGGGTCAGCTTGTCCGCGACCAGGTCGGCGGCCGGGTCGCTCAGGCTGAAGGTGATCGCTTTGTCCGCGGGGATGCCGATCGCCAGGGCGGTGGTCTCGGCGTCGTCCAGGTTCAGGACCACGGTCTCGGCCTTGGCGAGGAAGTCGCGGAACAGGACGCGCAGCTCCTCCAGCGACTTGTGGTCGAGGGAGACGTTGTTCAGCACCGCGATCCGCGGGGCGTAGAGCGCGATCGAGCCGTCGCTCTCGTCGACCTCGCTGACGAAGAGCTCGCCCTTGCCGACCACGGCGCTGGCGAAGGGGGTGTCGTCGGTGATGAAGTTCTTCATCACCGCGCCGTTCATGATCGTCGGCTCCAGCCCGGCCTGCTGCAGGATCCAGCCGATCATGCCGGTCGCGGTGGACTTGCCGCTGGTGCCGCCGACGGCGAGGCTGCGCGGCGCGGCGTTGAAGATCTCGGCCAGCAGCTCCGCGCGCCGCATCACCGGAGCGCCGAGCCGCTTGGCCGCCCGGACGTCGGGCACGCTGTCCTCGACCGCGGCCGAGGTCACCAGGACCTGCTCGGGACCGGTGATCCCGCTGCCGTCCTGCGGATGCAGCGGGATGCCGCGGGCGCGCAGAAAATCGAACTTCTGCGCGGTCCGCCCTTGGTCTAGCATGCGGTCGGAGCCTGCCACGGCAAGACCCTGGCCTTGCAGGATCAGGGCCAGCGGCAGCATCCCGCTGCCGCCGATTCCACAGAAGAAGTATTGCTTGTTCTGGTTCATCCGCTACCGACTATGGCGATAAGGCTGGCCTTACGGGAAGCCCGAAAGCGAGGACGCAAGGCATGGGTCGAAACACTCTCAGGATCGGAGTCATGGCGCCCGGGACGCGCATTGACGCGGGCATTCCCGACGAGGTCAAGCGTCTTGCGTCGCGGCTCTATCCCGAAGCGCCTCCGGAGATCGAGTTCCATCCCCAGTGCTTCCTCTCCGCCGGGCACTTCGCCGGCGACGACGCGGCCCGCGCCGCCGCCTTCCTCGACATCGCCAACGACGACGGCTTCGACGCCCTGTGGTTCGGGCGCGGCGGCTATGGCTCCTGCCGTTTCGCCCTCGACGTGCTGCCGCGGCTGACCCGGGCCGCGCGCGACAAGGTCTATCTCGGCTACAGCGACGCCGGCACTCTGCTCGCCGGGCTCTACAAGGCGGGCTTCCCCCGCCTGGCGCACGGCCCCATGCCGATCGACATCGCCCGACCGGGCGGCGCGGCGGCGGTCGAGCGGGCGCTGACCTATCTGATCGAGGGCTCGGCCGAGGCCCTGGAGCCGCACGCCGGGACCGAGGGCCCGGCGGTGGCCTTCAACATCATCATCCTGGGCCATGTGATCGGCACGCCCTTGCAGCCGGATCTGACGGGGCACGTCCTGATGCTGGAGGAGGTCTCCGAGTACATGTACCGGATCGACCGCGACCTCTGCCACATCACCGCCAACCCCGCGATCCGGCAGGTCGCCGGCATCCGGCTCGGCCGCTGCAGCGACATCCCGCCCAACGACCCGGACTTCGTCCTGACCGAGGAGGAGGTCGCCCGCCACTGGTGCGCGGTCTCCGGCATCCCCTATCTCGGCCGGGCCGACATCGGCCACGACGCCGACAACAAGGTCGTGCCCTTCGGGCCGCCGCCGGCCGTCTGAGGCGTCGGCGGAGGGTCACCGCCGCGGGGCGACGTTCTGGTCGCGCCGTCTCCGGATCGCAGCGGGCCCTGAGGCCGGCCCGCCTCAGGTTGCCTTGCCCGCCGCCATGGCCTCGGGCACCTCGGTCAGGCGCCCGGTCTCGCAATCGTAGATATGGCCGTAGATCGGTATGCGGCCGGGCACCAGCGGATGCCTGCGAATCCGGGTGACGTCGGCGACCACGCTCCGGGCGTTGTCGGAGATGGTCAGCCAGTCGACGTAGTCGCCCTCGGTCGAACCGGGACCCGCGCCGTGGTCGCGCCAGCCGCCCTCGTCGAGGGTCGCGGTCTCAAGGCTGCTATCGAGCAGGCCGCGCATGACGTCGTCCGTGAAGGTCTCCATGCCGCAGTCGGTGTGGTGGATGACGAACCATTCCCGGGTGCCCAGAAGCTTGTAGGAGATGATCAGCGAGCGGATGGCGTCGTCGCTGGCGCGGCCCCCGGCGTTGCGGATCACATGGGCGTCGCCTTCGGCAAGGCCCGCGTACTTGGCCGGATCGAGGCGCGCGTCCATGCAGGTCAGGATCGCGAAGCCGCGTGCCGGCGGCAGGGGCAGGTCGCCCTTGCCGAAGCCGTCGGCGTAGTGCCCGTTGGCGTCCAGCACCTCTCGGAGAATCTGGCTCATGGCTTCCTCCACCGTCGCATCTGGCTTCGGGGCAGGCCCGACCTTCGTTCCTTGGGGCGTCCCCGGGCGCGTCCCCACCGGCGTCGCCAGCGAGTCCTGGCTCCTTGGTATTAAATCTGGATCGCCGTTCGGGCCGTTCAACGCAAAGCCGCACGCAGGGGCGTCCGAGATCCGCCTTGGTGCGGCCAGCGCTGCCGTGGCGGGGCCGGAATTCCAGGTGAGCGCGCCAGGGGCTGCTCGGCCGAAGGCGACAAACCGGGCCTCGCGGTCGGCGGCGGGCGGCCTGACGAAGAAGCCGTCCGGAGCCGAGGCTCCGGACGGCAAGTCGACAGGGAGGCAACAAGCTGAAGTCGCCGGCACCCAGACTAAGCCAGGACGCGCCGGGCGCGCGTGGTGATTCTCACGCCCGGTGACGCCGCCCCGGTGACGCTGCCCCGGTGACGCTGTTTGTCAGGGCTCGACGGAGACGGGCTCCGGGCCCTCGGCGCCGATCAGCAACGGCCAGGCGGCCTTGCAGGCCTCGCTGAAGACCCGGAGATGGCCGATCTCGCGGACCCCGATGCTCTGCGGCGTGATCTCGCGATAGCAGGTCCGGGCGGCGGGGTAGAAGTCGGCGAGCCGACCCACGGTGGCGGGCGTGATCATCGCGTCGTCCGAGATCGCGACCAGGCAAAGCTCCGCCGTGACGGAGGCGAGGTCGGGCTCGGGCATCGCCTTGCCCCAGTCCGGCCGGCTGAAGAGCCGCGAGGTGCACCAGCGGCGCCATTGCCAGTAGACGCCGGCGGGCAGGTCGGTGCCGACCCCGGCGACCCGGCCGGGCAGATAGCCGCAGAGGGCCGTAAGCAAGGGGCCGCCCAGGAACCAGAACCAGAGGACCATCGGCAGGAAGCGCGGCGGATGGCGCGTGACGTAGGCCGGGCCGGCGGCCACGGCGATCACCCGCTCGACCCGCTGCGCCTGGGCGTGCCAGGGCACGCAGAGGCCGCCGAGGGAATGCCCGACGACCCAGACGGGAAGTTCCGGGTAGCGCGCGCAGAGGAAGTCCAACGCGGCGGACTGGTCGTGCACGCCCCAGTCCGACATGCTGGCGCGGGACTCCTTCACCGGGCCGCGCGCCGAGGCCCCGAAATCCCGATAGTCGTAGGTCAGGACCGCGGCCTGCCGGCTGGCCGCCAGCCAGGCGGCGAACTTGGCGTAGTAGGCCTGGGACACGCCGGTCGCCGCGTGGACCACGACGGCACGGCACGGCGCGGCGTCCGAAGGGCCGAACAGCCGCCCCGTCAGGACCGCGTCCGCCCCCCGGGTCGACACCGGCTCGCCCGTCGTCGTCCGCGCCTCGAGCATTTCGCAGCGTCTCGTTTTATGGCGATTGCCATAGAAGCTAGCACTAGACCGATCGCCATACAATGGGCAGACTCGGCCCCATGCCGCGCAGATCGGATGCCAGAACCCGCTTCGTCGACACCGCGGCCGGTCTCTTCCGGCGGCACGGCTACCACGGCGTCGGCCTGTCGCAGATCATCGCCGTCTCGGGGGCGCCGAAGGGCTCCTTCTATCACCACTTCCCGGGCGGCAAGGAGGAGCTGGCCGAGCACACCGTGCGCCACGCCGGGGCCGTGATCGCCAGGGCGATCGACGAGGCCTTCCTGAACGCCTCGAGCTTTGCCGAGGGCGCGCGGGCGCTGGCCGACAGGATCGCGGACTGGTTCGAAGCCTCGGGCTGGAGCGATGGCTGCCCCATCACCGGAATCGTCCTGGACACGACGCCGACCTCGGCGCGCATCCTGCAGGCGACGCAGGAGGTCTTCGAGGGCTGGCTCGCCCGCGCGGCCGGCCATGCCGAGCGTCTCGGGGCGGCGGGGGACGCCAGGACGACGGCGACGCGCCTTCTGGTCGCACTCGAAGGCGCCTGGATCGTGGCCCGCGTCCAGCGTTCCCGGGAGCCCTTCGCGCAGGCCGCCGCGCTGATGGCGCAAGCCTAGAGGGTCGTCAGGTCGGGCAGCTTGTCCTTGTCGAGCCAGGCCTCGACCTTGGGCATGGGGTACTTCAGGCCGGTGGCGCAGTTGAACAGCAGGGCCTTCTCGCCCGGCTTGACCCGGCCGTCGGCCAGCGCCGCCTTGTAGGCGGCGTAGGTCGCGGCGCCCTCGGGGCAGAGCAGGAGGCCTTCCGCCGCCGCGACCTCCGCCAGCGCGGCCCGGATCGCGTCGTCGGTCACGGCGATCGCGAAGCCGCCGCTTTCCCGCACCGCCCGCAGGATCAGGAAGTCGCCGACCGCAATGGGCACGCGGATGCCGGCGGCATAGGTGTGGGCATCCTCCCAGAGCGGGGCGTGCTCCTCGCCGGCCTCGTAGGCCTTGACGATAGGCGCGCAGCCCGTGGCCTGGACCGCGACCATGCGCGGCCGCTTGCTGCCGATCCAGCCGATGGCCTCCAGTTCGGCGAAGGCCTTCCACATGCCGATCATGCCGGTGCCGCCGCCGGTCGGATAGAAGATCACGTCGGGCAGCTCCCAGCCGAACTGCTCGGCCAGCTCCAGGCCCATGGTCTTCTTGCCTTCGATCCGGTAGGGCTCCTTCAGGGTCGAGACGTCGAACCAGCCGACCGTCTCCTTGCCGCTGCCGACGATCTTGCCGCAGTCGTTGATCAGGCCGTTGACCTTGTAGACCTTGGCGCCTTGCAGCTCGATCTCCGAGACGTTGATCTCCGGCGTGTCGTCGGGGCAGAAGATCGTGGTCCTGAGACCGGCCCGGCTGGCGTAGGCGGCCATGGCCGCGCCGGCGTTGCCGTTGGTCGGCATGGCCAGGTGCTCCAGGCCCAGTTCCTTGGCCATGGACACGGCCAGGGCCAGGCCGCGGGCCTTGAAGGAGCCGGTCGGCAGGCGGCCCTCGTCCTTGACGATCAGCTCGCCCTCGCTGAGCCGCGACAGCGGGATCAGCGGCGTCATCACCTCGCCCAGGCTGACCACGTTGGCGGCCTTGCGAACCGGCAGGAACTCGCGGTAGCGCCATAAGCCGGTGGTGCGCTTGGCCAGGGCTTCCTTGGAGACCGCCCCGGCGAGTCCTTCCAGGTCGTAGCGCACCAGCAGCGGCCGGCCCGCCTCGGAGAGGCCCTGGACCCTGTCGGCCTCGTAGCGCTGCCCGGTCATCGAGCATTCCAGGTGGGTGACGAAGCTGGGCAGCTCCCGGGTCAATTCGGGGGTCAGGGCGGGATCGCGCATCTTCCTGTCTTTCCTTCTATCTTGGGGTGTGCGGGCGAGGGTCACCTTCCGGGCGGTGCCGAGCTTTCCCGAACGATCAGCTCGGTTTCTAGCTGATGTGCCCCGGTCTTGCGCCCGGCGAGGCGGTCGAGCAGGTAGGCGGCCGTCACCTCGGCCATCTCGCTGCGCGGGGTGCGCAGGGTGGTCAAGGCCGGCACGATGCAGGACGCCAGGTCGGTGTCGTCGAAGCCGGTGACCGAGACGTCCTCGGGCACCGACAGTCCCAGGCGCCGGGCTTCGAAGAGGGCGCCGATGGCGAAGACGTCGGAGCCGCAGAGCACGGCGGTCGGCGGATCGGGCTGGCGCATCAGGCGCGCGAAGGCCTTGCTGCCCTCCCGGATGTCGAAGGGGCTCTCCACCAGGTTCCGATCCTCCAGCTCGCAGCCGCGCGCCGCCAGCGCCCGGCGCGCGCCGCGGATCCGCGCGCCGGCGCGGTCGTTGCCGCGCGCCGGGCCCGAAATCATGCCGACCCGGCGATGGCCGATGTCCAGCAGGTAGTTGGCGACCGCCGCCGCGGCGGAAGCGTTGCAGAAGCCGATCTGCGGGTGGGGATAGTCCTGGTCCCAGGCCCAGGTCAGGACGAAGGGTATGGCCTTCCTCTCCAAGAGCTGGAAGACCTCCGGGTCGTGGCTGGTGCCGATCAGCACCAGCCCGTCGATGCCGTTGGAGACCAGGCTGGAGATCTGCTGCTGTTCCGTCGTCGGGTCGTAGTCCGAGGAGGAGACGACCAGGGTGTAGCCCTCGGCGTGGAGGCGCCGCTGCAGCGGCGCGATGAAGCTGCCGAAGAGCAGGCTGTTGAGCCGCGGGAACAAGGCGCCTATGGTCATCGAACGCTTCGACGCCAGCGCCCGGGCCGCGCCGTGGGGGACGTAGCCCAGCTCGGCGATCGCGGCCCGGATCCTCAGACGGCGGTCCTCGCGCACCATCTCCGGCCGGTTGATGCAGCGTGAGACCGTGGCCGGAGAGACGTCGGCGGCCCGGGCGACATCCTCCATCCTCGGCGCCCTGAAGTCGGCACCGGCGATTGCGCTTTCACGACCTTTGCGCGTCGCTCTCTTTCTGGCTTCCAAAGCTGCCTCCGGTCGGATCATAGGACTGAAGCGCGTTTCCGGCAAGGCGGCCGACGCGGACCTTGAAACGCCGGCGTCATGGATCGGCTTGACTTGGCGCCACGGGCATGCTTTCATGAAAGCGCTTTCAAGCGCAGAAGCTCTAATCTGCAAAAGAAAAGCCCGAGCCGCGGCGCACCGGTGTATCCTGAAGCGGTGTGAACCTCTGGCCGAACGGGGAGTGACCACGGGATCATGACCGTCACCCACCTGAAGTCCGCTCTGAAGACCCCGGCCGCGGGCGACGCGGAGACGACCGAGATCGTCTCGGCGCTGCTCCGGGAGATCGAGGCCGGCGGCGAGGCCGCGACCCGCGCCGTCGCCGAGCGCCTGGACGGCTGGACCGACGACATCGTGGTGAACGAGGACGGGCTGCGCCAGGCCGAAGCCGGCCTGCCTGAGTCGATCAAGGAAGACATCCGCTTCGCCCGCCGGCGGATCGGGGATTTCGCCCGGCGCCAGCGGGACTCGATGCAGGAGTTCGAAGTCACCCTGGTCGACGGCCTGGTCGCCGGGCAGCGCCTGATCCCCGTGACCACCGCCGGCTGCTACGTACCCGGCGGCCGCTATGCCCACGCCGCCTCGGCGATCATGAGCGTCTGCACGGCCAAGGTCGCCGGGGTCGAGAACGTCGTCGCCACCTCCCCGGCCCGGAAGGACCGCGGCATCCATCCGGCGATCCTCTACGCCATGCAGGTCTCCGGCGCCGACCACATCCTGGCGCTGGGCGGAGTCCAGGGCGTGGCCGCCCTGGCCTACGGCCATTTCACCGGGCATCCCGCGGACATCATCGTCGGCCCCGGCAACCGCTTCGTCGCGGAGGCCAAGCGGCTGCTCTTCGGGCGCATCGGCATCGACGTGATCGCCGGACCGACCGAATCCATGGTCGCCGCCGACGACACCGCCGATCCGGAGATCGTCGCCGCTGACCTTGCCGGCCAGGCCGAGCACGGGCCGGACTCGCCGGTCTGGCTGGTGACCACCAGCCGCGTGCTCGCCGACGGGGTGCTCGGGATCATGCCCCGCGTGATCGCCGCCCTGCCCGAAGTCGCGCGGGCGGCGGCCGAGGCGGCCTGGCGCGACTTCGGCGAGGTCATCCTCGCCGAGACCCGGGAGGAGATGGCCCGGGTCTGCGACCGCTATGCGCCGGAGCACCTTCAGGTCCAGGCCCGCGACCTGGACTGGTGGCTGGGCCGGCTGCGCAACTACGGCTCGCTGTTCCTCGGCGAGGAGACGACGGTGGCCTTCGGCGACAAGTGCTCCGGGCCCAACCACATCCTGCCGACCCGGGGCGCCGGCCGCTATTCCGGCGGCCTCAACGCCGGCAAGTTCATCAAGTCCCTGACCTACCAGCGCATGACCCGGGAGGCGACCCGGGAGGTGGCGCCGGTGGCGGCGCGGATCTCGCGCCTCGAGGGCATGGAGGGCCATGCCGTGACCGGTGACGTCCGGCTCGCCAAGTACTTCCCGGGCGAGCGCTTCGATCTTCAGGTCGAGGCAACGCCTGGCGAGGGGAGCGACTGATGGTCGAGGCCGTGTCCGTCGGGCCGCGCTCCAACCGTACGGTCTTCACCAAGGACCTCAGCGCCCCTGACCCGGTGCCCGAAGCGGGGATCGAGGCGGCCAACCAGCTTCTTCGCGACGGCCGCCTCTTCCGCTACGGCGAGGACCGCAACAGCCTGCCCGAGGCCGCGCTCTTCGAAGAGGAGTTCGCCGACTACCTCGGACGCCGCTACGCCGTCGCGGTGAACTCCGGCGGCGGCGCGCTCTTCCTGGCGCTCAAAACGGCGGGCGTCGCGCCGGGCGACAAGGTCCTGGTCAACGCCTTCACCCTGGCGCCGGTGCCCGGCGCCGTGGCCCATGCCGGCGCCCAGCCGGTGCTGGTCGAAGTCGACGGCAGCTATCATGTCGACCTGGAGGATCTGGACCGGAAGGCAGGCGGCTCCGAGGCGTCCGTCCTGCTCCTCTCCTACATGCGCGGGCACATCCCCGACATGGACCGGGTGCTCGAGATCTGCCGCCGCCACGACCTGACCCTGATCGAGGATTGCGCCCACACCCTCGGCGCCCGCTGGGGCGGCCGCCTCAGCGGCACCTTCGGCGAGGTCTCCTGCTTCAGCTGCCAGACCTTCAAGCACATCAACTCCGGCGAAGGCGGAATCCTGGCCACCGACGATCCGGACATCGCCGCCAAGGCGATCCTGCATTCCGGCAGCTACATGCTCTACGCCCAGCACCGGGCCCGCCCGCCTCTCGAGGTCTTCGAGCGCCACAAGTACGACACCCCGAACTTCTCGATGCGGATGTCGAGCCTCGCGGCCGCCCTGCTGCGCCCGCAGCTGGCGGCGCTGGACGTGCGCATCGCGGCCTGGCGGCGCAGCTATGACCAGCTCGCCGCGCTCCTGAACCGGGTCGATCACATCGTCGTCCCGGCGCGGTCCCCGAAGGAGGATTTCGTCCCCAGTTCGCTGCAGTTCACCCTCACCGGGCTGAGCGATGCCGAGATCCTGTCCTTCCTCGAGGACTGCGACCGCCACGGCGTGCACATCAAGTGGTTCGGCCGCGCCGAACCGCTGGGCTTCACCTCTTCGCACCGGCACTGGCGCTACCTGGCCGAGCCCCAGGAGCTGCCGCGCTCCGACGGCGTGCTGGGCCGCCTTTGCGACCTTCGCCTGCCGGCCAGCCTGACCGAGGCCGACTGCGATGCCCTGGCCGCGGTGCTGCGGGAATCCATGGCGCAACTGGCCGAAGGGGCCTCGATGCCGTGAGGCGCAGGACGCCACCGGCAGGCGTCGCCGCGGGGCGTCGCTGGTACGGGCTTCGCCGTCGCGCTGGTCCTACCACCAGACCGGTGCCATGCTAGGCTCCGAATGGGAGAAGCAAGGCGTAAAGCCGAAGGGAGGCGTCAAGAACAATGGAACGCGACGTCATTGAACTCCGTGGGGTCTGGAAGATATTCGGCGATCGCGCCCAGGAGGCGCTCGCCGCGGTGCGCAGCGAAAACCTGAGCAAGGCCGAGATCCTGGAGCGTTTCGACTGCGTGGTCGGCGTCGTGGACGCCACCTTCAACGTCAGGCGCGGCGAGATCTTCTGCGTCATGGGGCTGTCGGGCAGCGGCAAGTCGACCCTGGTCCGCCACATCAACCGGCTGCTGGAGCCGACCGCCGGCGAGATCCTCATCAACGGCCAGGACGTCATGGCCAAGAACGAGGAGGAGCTGCGGCTCCTGCGGGCGGAGAAGATCGGCATGGTCTTCCAGAACATCGCCCTGCTGCCGCACCGCACGGTCCGCGACAACGTCGCCCTGCCCCTGGAGGTCCAGGGCATGAGCAAGATGGAGCGCTGGGAGGTCGCCGAGCGGTCCCTGTCGATCGTCGAGCTGAACGGCTGGGAGGACAAGTTCGCCCACGAGCTCTCCGGCGGCATGCAGCAGCGGGTCGGCCTGGCCCGCGCGATCGCGGCGGATCCCGACATCCTGCTGATGGACGAGCCCTTCAGCGCCCTCGACCCCCTGATCCGGCGCCAGCTCCAGGACCAGTTCATGGACCTGTCCCAGCGCCTGAAGAAGACCACGGTCTTCATCACCCACGACCTGGACGAGGCGATCCGCATCGGCGACCGCATCGCCATCATGAAGGACGGGGTGATCGTCCAGATCGGCACGCCGGAGAAGATCGTCACCGAGCCGGCCGACGACTACGTGGCCGACTTCGTGGCCGGCATATCGCGGCTCAAGCTGGTCTTCGCGCATTCGATCATGGCGCCCATCGAGGCCTACAAGGCCAACGGCCACAACAGCCTCGACGCCGCGCCGCGGGTCACCGAGGATACCGACCTCGACCATCTCATCGACGTCGCGGTCGAGACCGAAGGGCCGATGGTGGTGATCGACGGGGAGAAGAAGGAGATCGGGGTCATCACCAAGGCCGATCTCCTGCACGGCATTCAAGGCGGAAAGGGGTAAGCGAGATGGCAACGGAAGTCAGTCTGTCGAGCGCGGACGCCCCAGGAACCGAGGCGGCGGAAACGACGGCGACCAAGGGCAACGCCCTGATCACCGAGTTCGCGGTCCAGAACGCCGAGCACTACGTCAAGGCCTTCAACAAGATCGGCGCGACCCAGGGCTACGTCTTCACCTTCAATCTCTGGGCGGCGATCCTCGGCCCGCTCTGGGCCGGCGCGCGCAGCCTCTGGGGCCTGTTCTGGCTCTTCGCCCTGGCCGAGCTCTTCGCCATCGTGCAGCTCGGCCGCGGCGTCTGGGGCGACCTCGGCGCCGACAAGGTCGCGCAGGCCGAAAAGCTCATGACCCGGGCCCTGGAGCGGCAGGAGGCGGCGGTGGAGGCGATCAAGAACGCCGCGACCAACGCCGAGGCCCTGCAGAAGAGCGCCGAGACCCTGGCCCGTGCCGCGGAGAACGCGCAGCTGGCCGCGGACGCGGCGGTGGCCGAGGGACCGAAGCTCGCCTTGATCGGCATCGTCCTCCTGGTCCTGGTCAAGGCGATCCAGGGCATGACCGCCGACTGGGCGCTGGAGCGCCGCTTCGTCCACTGGCGGGCCGACCGCTCGCTCAAGGCCGGCATCAGCCAGGGCGGCTTCGTCGGCGCGGCCCTGCTCGCCTTCGTGGCCATCTACCCGATGACCATCTACCGCTTCACGGTCGCCAAGCCGGCCGAGTTCTTCACGAACTTCTTCGCCTCCTTTCCGGCCGACCGGGACTTCCGGGTCACCATCGCGACCGAGCTGGACAAGGGCTTCGACTTCGTGACCATCAACGGCGAGGCGCTCTTCGATTCCATCGTCTTCGCCATCCGGGTGCTCCTCGACGGGCTCGAGGTCATGCTGGTCTCGACGCCCTGGCCGGTGGTCATGGCGGTGATCGTCGTCCTGGCCTGGCGCCTGGCCGGCCCACGGGTCGCGATCTTCACCGTGGCGGCCCTGGCCTACCTCGCCTTCCTCGGATTCTGGGAGAAGTCCATGGCGACGGTCGCGCTGCTGGGCGCGGCAGCCTTCATCTGCATCGCCATCGGTATCCCGATCGGGATCTGGTGCGCCAAGAGCAAGTCGGCCTTCGCCGTCGTGCGGCCGATCCTGGACTTCATGCAGACCATGCCGGCCTTCGTCTACCTGATCCCGGTCATCGCCTTCTTCGGCACCGGCAAGCCGCCGGGG
>JAKSBE010000232.1 GCA_022361275.1 Kiloniellales bacterium | reverse complement strand
AGGCGCGTCATGAAAACGCGCCGCGCACCGCGGGGAGGAAAAAGCCAATGAACAGGAAGCTGCTTTTCGGCGCAGCAGGCGCCGTGTCTTTGATGTTCGCCGCCGTCGCTTCGGCGGCGGAGAAGCCGGAACAGGTTCAGGTCGGCATCACCGCCTTCCTGTCCGGTCCGGCCTCGGTCTTCGGCGAGCCGGCCAAGGCCGCGGCCGAGATGATGGTCGAGGAGATGAACGCGGCCGGCGGCATCGGCGGCGTGCCGATCAGGACCTATTTCGTCGACGAAGGCGCGGGGGGCGAGGCCGTGCTCGCCGAGTACCGGCGCCTGGTCCAGGACGTGGGCGTCGACGCCATGTTGGCCTCCATTTCTTCGGGCAACTGCAACAAGGTCGCGCCTCTGGCCGAGGACCTCAAGGTTCTCAACTTCATGTGGGACTGCGGCACCCAGCGGATCTTCGAGGAGAACGACTACCGCTACGTCTTCCGCACCCAGGGCCACGCCACGCCCGAAATGCTGTCCTCGGTGCTCTACCTGCTGAAGACCAAGCCCGACTTCAAGAAGATCGCGGTGGTCAACCAGGACTACGCCTGGGGCCGCGAGAGCTGGAAGATGTTCTCGGCGGCGCTCAAGGCGATGAAGCCGGACGTGGAGATCGTCGCGGAATTCTTCCCGAAGTTCGGCGCGCCGGACTTCTCGACCGAGATCTCGCGCCTGCAGGCGCTCCGGCCCGACGTCATCGTCTCGACCTCCTGGGGCGGCGACCTCGACACCTTCGTACGCCAGGCCTCGCAGCGTGGGCTGACCAACAGCTCGACCCTGGTGCTGCCGCTGGCCGAGAGCTCGCTGCAGCGCCTCGGCAAGGCGCTGCCGCCGGGCCACATCGTCGGCACCCGCGGCGACCATTACTTCCTGCATCCCGAGAAAAAGTCCGATCCCGCCTTCTCGGGGTTCGTCGCGGCCTTCAAGGAGAAGACCGGCGCCTATCCGATCTACCCGGTCTTCCACATGAGCCAGGCTCTGAGCGCGCTCAAAGGCGCCTACGAGAAGGCCATAGCGGCCAACGGCGGCAAGTGGCCGGACCGCGAGCAGGTGGTCGACGCCATGGCCGGCCTGAGCTTCGCCGGCCTCGGCCGCGAGGTGCGGATCCGCGAGGACAACCAGGGCATCGAGGACCAGCTCCTGGGCACGACGATCCATGCGCCGGGGCACGACTTCGCCGTCCTGGACAACATGATGATGTTCGACGGCGACGACGTCACCACGCCGGTGGGGCAGGAGTCCGTGTCCTGGCTCGAGACGCTGAGCCCGGGCTTCGTGAAAGAGGTCAAGGTCGAGACCTTCGACCACGGCTCCTGATCCCGTCCCGTGGCGAAGGCCGCCGCCGCGCGGCCTTCGCCGCCAGGCCTTCCGGAAAGCCCGGCCGATGAACCTTCAGCTCCTCGCGCTCGCGATCTTCGACGGCATCGCCCACGCCGCGCTGGTCTTCATGGTGGCGGTGGGGCTGACCCTGATCTTCGGGGTGCTGCGCATCCTCAACGTGGCGCACGGCTCCTTCTATGCCATCGGCGCCTACCTCGCGGCCTCGGTCGGCGGCGCGATCTTCGCCGCGGGCTGGTCGCCCTGGCTGGCCTTTCCCCTGATGCTGATCGCCGCCGCCCTGGTCGGCGTCCTGCTCGGCGGCCCGATCGAGCGGCTCCTGCTCAAGCGCATCTACGCCAAGGAGGAGGCGCTGCAACTGCTGGTCACCTTCGCGGTCTTCATGATTCTGGAAGACGTGCAGCGGCTGGTCTGGGGCGTGCAGCCCTACTTCGAGGCGACCGCGCTGCAGAGCCTCGGCAACGTCGAGGTTTTCGGCGTCTATTACACGGCCTATCAGCTGATCCTCCTGCCCGTGGTGGCGCTCGTGGTGCTGCTGGCCCTGCGCCTCTTCCTGCGCCGGACCCTGTCGGGCCGGCTGATCCTGGCGGTGACCGAGGACCGGGAGGCCGCGACCTCGATCGGCATCGACGCGGACCGGATCTACCTGCTGACCTTCGTCCTCGGCGCGACCCTGGCGGCCTTCGGCGGCGCCCTGGCCTCGGCGACGACCTCGGTGCTGCCCGGCATCGGCGCCGACATGATCGTCCTCAGCTTCGCCGTCGCGGCGACCGCCGGCCTGGGCCAGATCGAGGGCGCGGCCCTGGCCGCCCTCCTGATCGGCCTCGGGCGCAGCTTCGCCGTGTACCTGATGCCGGAACTGGAGGTCCTGATCCCCTATCTGATCATGCTGCTCGTCCTCCTCTGGCGCCCCGAAGGGCTCTTCGGCGTTGCCCGGACGCGCAAGATCTGACGGGCGGGGAGGCTGACTCTTCATGAACGCCGGAACTCTCGCCTACCGCCTGGCCGCGCCGCTGCTGCTCGCCGCGGTGGCCCTGCTGCCGCTGGTCCTGCCCTGGTCCATGGTGATTCTGACCCTGGCCCTGGCCAAAGGGTTCGCCGTGCTGGGGATCGTCGTGCTGCTGCACGCGGGCCAGGTCAGCTTCGGGCATGCGCTCTTCTTCGCCGTGGCCGCCTACAGCGCCGCCTTCCTCGGCCAGGCGCTCTCCGGCGGCGAGCTGGTCTCGATGATCGTGATCGGGGTCCTGGCCTCCCTGGCGGTCGGCCTGCTCGTCGGGCTCTTCGTGGTCCGCTATCGCTACATCTTCTTCGGCATGCTGAACCTGGCTTTCTCCATGATCCTCTTCTCGGTCCTGGAGAAGTTCTACTACGTCACCGGCGGCGCCGACGGCCTGCAGGTCGCCCGTCCTCTGGTGCTGGGCCTGGAGATGGAGCGCAGCGGCTTCGAGACGCTGCTCTTCTACGGCGGCCTCGTGGTCGCGGTGGCCGTGGCCTGGGCCGTGCACCGCTTTCTCGACTCGCCCCTCGGTCACATGATGAAGACGATCAAGACCAACGAGACGCGGCTGGAGTACCTGGGCGTCTCCGCGCGCGGGGTCCTTCTGGCCGGCTATCTCGTGTCGGCCGGGCTTTGCGGCCTGGGCGGCGTGCTGATGGCGGTGGCGCAGGGCATCGT
>JAKSBE010000382.1 GCA_022361275.1 Kiloniellales bacterium | reverse complement strand
TGCTGCGCCAGAAGGTCTCCAACGCGATCGGCCTCGCCGGCTTCGATCCGCGCAGCCATGACGGCAAGGCGCTGCTGCACATCCTGGAGACCTTTCCGCGCGACGAGCTGTTCCAGATCGGCGAGCGCGAGCTGCACGACATCGCCATGGGGATCCTGCACCTGCAGGAGCGCCAGCGCATCGCCCTCTTCCTGCGCCGCGACCCCTTCGAGCGCTTCGTCTCCTGCCTGGTCTACGTGCCGCGGGACCGCTTCGACACCAGTCTCCGGCTGCGTTTCCAGCAGCTGATCGCGAGCGCCTTCGAGGGCGAGATCGCGGCCTTCTACACGCACGTGACCGACGCCGTCCTGGCCCGCCTGCACCTCATCGTGAAGACCACGCCGGGCCGGATTCCCGAGGTCGACCTGGCGGCTCTGGAGCAGAGCCTGAGCGAGGCCGCGCGCTCCTGGGAGGATCACCTCGAGGAGGCCCTGATCGAGGACCGCGGCGAGGAGCAGGGCATCCGCGGCGTGCGCCGCTTCGGCACCGCCTTCTCGGCCGGCTATCAGGAGCACTTCAGCGCCCAGACGGCGGTCTTCGACATCCGCCAGGTGGAGGCGACCCTGACCGGCGGCCAGATGGCGATGAACCTCTACCGACCGATCGAGGCCGAGGAGCATCAGGTCCATTTCAAGACCTTCATGGCCGGCCCGCCGGTCGCCCTCTCGGACATCCTGCCGATGCTGGAGAACATGGGCCTCAGGGTGATCGGCGAGGTGCCTTTCGACGTGCGGCCGCGCGACCGCGTCCACCCGGTCTGGATCCACGACTTCGAGATCGAGACCGAGGACGGGGCGCCGATCGACCTCTCCAAGGTCAAGGAGGCCTTCCACGACGTCTTCGGCCGGGTCTGGCGCGGCGAGATGGAGAACGACGGCTTCAACAAGCTGGTCCTGCGGGCCGGGCTGACCGCGCGCGAGGTCCAGGTTCTGCGGGCCTACTGCAAGTATCTCCGGCAGGCGCAGATTCCCTTCAGCCAGGCCTACATGGAGCAGACGCTGAAGAACAATCCGCCGGTCGCCCGCCGCCTGGTGGATCTCTTCCTGGCGCGCTTCGACCCGACCCGCTTCCAGGACGGCCGGGACCGGCGGATTCAGGAGATCGTCGCCGAGACCGAGGCCCTGCTGGAAGCGGTCGGCAACCTGGACGAGGACCGGATCATCCGGCGCTTTCTCAACGTGATCCAGTCGACCCTCCGGACCAACTTCTTCCAGCCCGACGCCGAGGGCGGCCATAAGCCGTACATCTCCTTCAAGCTCGACTCCCGCAACCTGGACGAGCTGCCGCTGCCGCGCCCCTTCCGCGAGATCTTCGTCTACAGCCCGCGGGTCGAGGGCGTGCACCTGCGCTTCGGCATGGTCGCCCGCGGCGGCCTCAGGTGGTCGGACCGGCGCGAGGACTTCCGCACCGAGATCCTCGGCCTGGTCAAGGCGCAGCAGGTCAAGAACGCGGTCATCGTCCCGGTCGGCTCCAAGGGCGGTTTCGTGGTCAAGCGGCCGCCGGCGCCCGAGGCCGGGCGCGAGGCTTTCCTGGAGGAAGGCATCGCGTGCTACAAGACCTTCATCCGCGGCCTGCTCGACATCACCGACAACCTCAAGGCCGGCAAGCTGGTGCCGCCGGACGCCGTGGTCCGCCACGACCGGGACGACCCCTACCTGGTGGTCGCCGCCGACAAGGGCACCGCGACCTTCTCGGACATCGCCAATGGCGTCTCGGCGGACTACGGCCACTGGCTGGACGACGCCTTCGCCTCGGGCGGCTCGGCCGGCTACGACCACAAGAAGATGGGCATCACCGCCCGCGGCGCCTGGGAGTCGGTGAAGCGCCACTTCCGCGAGCTGGGCAAGGACATCCAGAACGAGGACTTCACCTGTGTCGGCGTCGGCGACATGTCGGGCGACGTCTTCGGCAACGGCATGCTGCTGTCCAGGCACATCAAGCTGCTCGGCGCCTTCAACCACCTGCATATCTTCGTCGACCCGGACCCGGATCCGGCCGAGAGCTGGGTCGAGCGCAAGCGCCTCTTCGACACGCCCGGCACCGCCTGGACCGACTACGACGCCAAGCTGATCTCCAAGGGCGGCGGGGTCTTCGACCGCAAGGCCAAGTCGATCAAGCTCAGCCCCGAGATCAAGGCGCGTTTCGGGATCAAGGCCGATCAACTGCCGCCCAACGAACTGATCCGCGCCCTGCTGACCGCCGAGGTCGAGCTGCTGTGGTTCGGCGGCATCGGCACCTACGTCAAGGCGCGCCAGGAAACCCACGCCGATGCCGGCGACCGGGCCAACGACGCGCTCCGGATCGACGCCGCCGAGGTCCGCGCCAAGGTCATCGGCGAGGGCGCCAACCTTGGCCTGACCCAGAAGGGGCGCATCGCCTACGGCCTGGCCGGCGGGCGCTGCAACACCGATTCCATCGACAACTCGGCCGGCGTCGACTGCTCCGACCACGAGGTCAACATCAAGATCCTGCTCGGCGAGATCGAGGAGGCCGGCGACCTGACCCGCAAGCAGCGCGACCGGCTGCTGGAGAAGATGACCGACGAGGTCGCCGATCTGGTGCTGCGCGACAACTACCTGCAGTCCCAGGCGATCACGGTCACCCACCTGCTGGGCGCGCACCTGCTGGACCGCCTCGCCCGCTTCATGCGCAGCCTGGAGCGCGTCGGCCAACTGGACCGGGCGATTGAGGCCCTGCCCGACGACGAGACCGTCGAGGAGCGCATGAAGGCGGGCATCGGCCTGACCCGCCCCGAGATCTCGGTCCTGCTGTCCTACGCCAAGATCGTGCTCTACGACGAGATCCTGGCCTCCGACCTGCCGGACGATCCCTACCTGCAGCGCGACCTGGCCGACTACTTCCCGCAGCCCCTGCGCAAGAAGTACGCCACGCAGATCAAGGCGCATCGTCTGCACCGCGAGATCAAGGCCACGGTCGCGACCAACGCCATGATCAACCGGGTCGGGGTGACCTTCATCTACGAGGTCAAGGAGAAGACCGGCATGCCGGCCGCGGACATCGCCCGCGCCTACATGATCAGCCGCGAGATCTTCGGCATGGAGGAGACCTGGGACGCGATCGAAGCCCTGGACAACAAGGTTCCGGCGCAGCTCCAGGCCAACATGCTGATGGAGTGCGGCCGCCTGATCGAGCGCGGCACGGTCTGGTTCCTGCGCGAGGCCGGTTATCCGCTCGACATCTCGACCCAGATCGCCCGCTACGGCGTCGGCGTGCGCAGTCTCTCGGACAACCTCGCCGAGGTCATCAGCGAGGCCGACGAAAGGATGCTCGGGGAGCGCGCCGCGGCCTACCAGCGCCAGGGCGCGCCCGAGGATCTTTCCCGCCGCATCGCCAGCCTCGGCCTGCTGGTGCCGGCCTGCGACATCGTCCGCATCGCCCTGGCCGCCGAGCTGCCGGTCGCGCGGGCGGCCCGGACCTACTTCACCATCGGCGCCCGCTTCGGCTTCGACTGGCTGCGCCGGGCCTCGGGCCAGCTCCCCACCGACACCGCCTGGGACAAGCTGGCGGTCACCGCGATCGTCGACGACCTCTACGGCCACCAGGGCGAGCTGACCGGCCGGGTCCTGGAGGCCGCGGCCGGCAACGGCAAGACCGACGGCCTGATCGAGGCCTGGGCCGAGGCGCGCCGCCCCCTGGTCGCCCGTACCGACCAGCTGGTCACCGAGCTCCAGGCCACCGGTACGCCCGACTTCGCCATGCTGGCCGTCGCCAACCGCCAGCTGAAGTCGCTGGTGGGAAGCTGACTTCGCGTCTTGTCGAAGGGTGAGCGCGGCCGCCCGTAGTCTTCAAGCCCGCCCACCACGCAGCCTTTCGGACGCCGGGGTCGCGCACATCCGGCCCAAAAGGTCTTTATGACCATCGACCTCATCTACGATTAACGTCCATACAACTAAAAATATAGTAAAGATCTCTGCTGCAGAAGCGACGCTTAACAGTGGCACGACTGACAGACAAATATGCGAAATGCGACACTTAACCACGGAGGCTGTGAAGCAATTTATAGATCGAACTCGCGCATTGGCCTAACGCTGGAAGCCTCCAACTGTGGAATAACTCTCGCAAAGTCCTCAGTCTCAAGCCCCCTTCGGCAACCGGAAGGAACAGATCCATGCGCCATGCCGGCCGTGCCGGGCATCAGGCCGTCCGCGACACTCCCTTCAAACGGATCGCGCTCAAGCCCGTACTCTTACCGACAACATTGATGCTAACTTTGTTGGCATGCGAACAATTCGACGGGTTACAAGAGCCGGCCGCACCGCGCGCAAAGGCCACGGGTGCCGTCGAAGTTCTGCAGCCGGCCGGCGCCATCAAGCCGACGGCGACCTGGAGCCTCGGAACCAGGTCCGGAGACTACGTCTATGTCGCGGGCATGCGCGGCATCGACCCCGCAAGCAACCAACTCACGCCGGGCGCAGAAGCGCGCGTGCGTCAGGCCTTCATGAACATGAAGCTGGTCGCCGAGAGCAGCGGCGCCCAACTGACCGATGCGGTGCGGCTCGTCGTCTATGTGGCGGACATGTACCGCCATCGCCCGCTGGTCAACAAGATCCAGAAGGAGTTGTGGGGTGACGGGCCCTATCCGCCCCGCACCATCGTCGAGGTCGACCGGCTCAACCAGGACGACATCGTCGAGATCGAAGGCACTTTCTATGCGCCGGCCGCCGCCGGAACCGGCCGGCTCGAGCCTCTGTCGCCTCCAGGCGCGATCAAACCGACCGCGACCTGGGGACTGGGAACGAAGGCGGGCAGCCATATCTACGTCGCCGGCATGCGCGGGATCGATCCGGCCTCGAACACGCTCGCGCCGAGCGCCGAAGCCCGGGTCCGGCAGGCCTTTGCCAACATGCAGCTGATCGCCCAGTCAGGCGGCGCCGCGCTCACGGATGCGACGCGTCTCGTCGTCTTCGTGACCGACATGTATCGCCATCGCCCCTTGGTCAACAAAGTCCAGAAGGAACTGTGGGGCGAAGGGCCCTATCCGCCGCGCACCATCATCGAGGTCGACCGGCTCAATCAGGACGACATCGTCGAGGTTCAAGGGACGTTCCATATCGAACACCGCGGTGCGCCGGCCGTGACCATTCTTTCCCCCGACGGCGCAATCAGGCCGACCGCGACCTGGGGCCTCGGCGCAGCGGCCTGCGACCACGTCTATGTCGCCGGCATGCGCGGGATCGACCCGTCGACCAACACGCTGGCGCCGGGCGTGGAAGCGCGTGTCCGTCAAGCCTTCACCAACATGGACCTCATCGCCCGCGATGGCGGCGCCGAACTCGGCGATGCCACCCGTCTTGTCGTCTACGTCACCGACATGTACCGCCATCGGCCCGTCGTCAACAAGCTGCAGCGGGAAATCTGGGGCGACGGGCCCTATCCGCCGCGCACCATTATCGAGGTCGACCGGCTCAACCAGGACGACATCGTCGAGATCGAAGGCACCTTTGTGCGACAAGAAACCTGCCGCCCCGCAACATGATCCGGCGGTGCCGTGGCCGCCATCTTCGGTCTTCGCGATGGAGAGCCCCCGGCAAACGCCGGGGGCTTCTCATCTCGCGTGGCGCCGGTGTTACGATCGCTTCACCGGCTCGCAGGCGTCATCGGGTCGTCCCACTGGACGACATCGGTATCGAGTCCGGCAAAGACCGGCTCGACTTGATCTAGGCCAGACGCACCGCGGTGCCGTTGGCGCTGACCATGAGCATGGAATCGCCGATGGTCTCGTAGTCGAGGTCGACGGCGAGGATCGCGTTGGCGCCCAGCGCCTCGGCGGCCTCGATCATGTCGGCCATGGCCGCGTTCTTGGCTCCCTGCAGCGCCTTTTCGTAGCCGCCGGCCCGGCCGCCGACCACGTCGCGGATCCGGGCGAAGAAGTCCCGGAACATGTTGGCGCCGACGATGGCGTCGCCGCTGACCACGCCCAGGTATTCGCCCACCCGGCGGCCTTCGATGGAATCCGTCGTCACCACGATCATCGCGCTGTCTCCCGATGCGTTACACCTTCGCTTGCAGGGCGACGATACACAGCTTGTGACGCTGCGACAAAGCTGCTAGCCGGGTGCCAGCGAAACGGAGGGGGAGCAGGGCGGCATGGTGGAAACTGAGATCGCGAACCGCCAGGCCGACCCGAAGGCCAGCCGCGGCGCGATCGCGGCGTGGTGCCTTTTCGACTGGGCCAACTCGGCCTTCCCGACCGTGATCATCACCTTCGTCTTCGCCCAGTACGTCACCAAGGCGGTCGCTCCGGACGAGATCGCCGGGACCGAGGCCTGGGGTCTGATGATCAGCCTTTCGGCGCTGGGCATCGCGATCCTGGCGCCGATCTTCGGCGCGATCGCCGATCACAGCGGCCGCCGAAAGCCCTGGATCTTCGTCTTCACCTCGACCTGCGTGGTGGTGGGCAGCGCCCTCTGGTGGATCGAGCCGCGTCCCGAGTTCGTCCTCTTGGCCCTGGTCCTGGTCGCGGTCGCCAATGCCGGCTTCGAGTTCGGCCATGTCTTCTACAACGCCATGCTGCCCGACCTGGCGCCGCAGCGCCTCCTCGGTCGGATCTCGGGCTGGGCCTGGGCCTGCGGCTACGCCGGCGGGATCGCCAGCCTGGTGATCTGCCTGGTTGCCTTCGCCCTGCCGGAACAGCCGATCCTCGGCCTGGACAAGGAAAGCTACGAGCACGTTCGGATCACCGGGCCTTTCGTCGCCCTTTGGTACCTGGTCTTCGCGCTACCTATGTTCCTTCTGGCGCCGGACCGTCCGGCCTCGGCGCTCTCGACCGGGCAGGCGATCCGGCGGGGCGTCGGGACGCTGATCGGGACGATCCGGCAGCTGCCCCGCTACGGCAACATCGCGCGCTTCCTCTTGGCGCGACTGTTCTACATCGACGGGCTGACCACGCTCTTCGCCTTCGGCGGCATCTATGCCGCCGGCACCTTCGGCATGGATTTCCAGGAGGTCCTGACCTTCGGGATCCTGCTCAACGTGACCGCCGGCCTGGGGGCCGTCGCCTTCGCCTGGGTCGACGACTGGCTCGGCTCCAAGCCGACGATCCTGATCGCGGTCGCCGGCCTCACGGTCTTCGGCGCCGCGATCCTGGTGGTCGAAGACAAGCTTTGGTTCTACGTGCTGGGCTGCGTGATCGGGATCTTCATCGGGCCGGCGCAGGCCGCCAGCCGAACCATGATGGCGCGGCTGGCGCCGCCCGACATGCGGACCGAGATGTTCGGCCTCTTCGCCTTCTCCGGAAAGGCGACGGCTTTCATGGGACCGGCGCTGGTGGGCTTGGTCACGGCCGCCGCCGAGAGCCAGCGCATCGGCATGGCCACGATTCTGATCTTCTTCGTGGTCGGGGCGCTTCTCATGTTGCCCGTGAAGGAGCCGCGCGATTGAGCGCGGCCCCTTGTCCGGCGTCGGCGTCCGGCGTCGGCGTCCGGCGTCGACGTCAGGTCGGCGAGCCCTGGGGCTTCGAAGCGAGGGGCTTGGACGCCAGGGCTTCGGCGGTCGCCTCGGCCGTCTTCCGCGAGTGGTCCTTGCCGGTCGCGATCAGGGACCGCAGGGCCTGGACCAAGCCCTCGGCGCTCGCGGCCACGGCCTCGGCACGCAGTCTGCGGCCGCGCTGCAGCAAACGTTGGATCTCGGCGTCGCTCGGAACCTCGGTGACCAGATTCGGCTTGGTATAAGGAGTCATGACACGTCCTCCGGATCGGGATACGGGGCGGCCTCGCCTGTCTCTTCGCTGTTGCAGCATATATGACTGTTGATCTCGAATACGTTAATCGTCGAAATCGGCATATCACTTATGCCGGATTGGAATAAATGAGGAGAGGCCTTGGACCGCCTTCTGGAGCTTGAGGTCTACGTCCGGGTGGTGCACGCCGGCAGCTTCACCGCGGCGGGACGCGACCTCGGCCTGACCCCTTCGGCGGTCAGCAAGCAGATCGGCCGCCTGGAGGACCGCCTCGGGGTGCGGCTCCTGAACCGCACCACGCGCAAGGTCGCCATGACCGAGGAAGGCGTCGCCTTCTTCGAGCACGCCAAGCGGATCATCGCCGACCTCGACGAGGCCGAGCAGGCCCTGTCGAAGCTCAGCGCGGCGCCGCGCGGCCTGCTTCGGGTCAACATGCCGGTGACCTTCGGCCAGCTGATCCTGGCGCCGTTGGTCCCCGAGTTCCTGCGCCGCTACCCCGACGTCGAGGTCGACATCACCCTCAACGACCGCCTGGTCGATCTGGTCGAAGACGGCATGGATCTCGGCATCCGCATCGGCGCGCTCAAGGACTCCAGCCTGATCGCCCGCAAGCTGGCGCCCAGCCGCCGCGCCGTCTGCGCCGCGCCGGGCTATCTCGCGCGCGCCGGCACCCCGCGCCGGCCGGCCGATCTGGCCGGCCACAACTGTCTGGTCTACACCTATCGGATCTGGCGCAACGACTGGCCCTTCCGGGGTGCGGAGGGCAGCGAGACGGTTCACGTCACCGGCAGCTTCGCCGCCAACAACGGCGAGGTCTTGCGCCAGGCGGCCCTGGGCGGCAGCGGGATCATCATGCTGCCGATCTGGCAGGTCCATGACGATCTGCTGGCGGGCCGCCTGGTCGAGCTGCTGCCGGACTACAGCTCGCCAGATGCCGACATCCACGCGGTCTATCCGCAGACCCGCTACCTGGCGCCGAGGGTGCGGGCCTTCGTCGACTACCTGGCCCTGGAGTTCGCCGCCATGGCGCGGACCTGGGGGGCCGGTGAAGGGAGGGCCGGGATTGTTGTCTAATGCCGGAAATGCCGCATGCCGGTGAAGACCATGGCCAGGCCGGCCGCGTCGGCGGCGGCGACGACCTCCTCGTCGCGGATCGAGCCGCCGGGCTGGATCACCGCGGTGGCGCCGGCCTCGACCGCCACCAGCAGGCCGTCGGCGAAGGGGAAGAAGGCGTCCGAGGCGACCGCCGAGCCTTCGGTGCGCGAGGCCGTCTCGCCCGCGGCCTCGGCGGCGTCGCGGGACTTGCGGGCGGCGATGCGCGCGGCGTCGACCCGGCTCATCTGCCCGGCCCCGATGCCGACCGTGGCGCTGTCCTTGGCGTAGACGATGGTGTTGGATTTGACGTGCTTGGCGACCCGGAAGGCGAAGATCAGGTCGGCCAGCTCCTCCGGGCTCGGCTGCCGCTTGGTGACCACCTCGAGGTCCGTGGGCAGGATCCGGCCGGCGTCGCGGCTTTGCACCAGGTAGCCGCCCGACAGCGCCCTGACCGTCAGGCCGGCCGCCGTCGGGTCCGGCAGGCCCTCGGTCAGCAGCAGGCGCAGGTTTTTCTTGCGGGCGAAGACCGCCCGCGCCGCCTCGTCGGCGCCGGGCGCGATCACCACCTCGACGAAGAGCTCGGCGATCTCCGCCGCCGTCGCCTCGTCCAGGGGCCGGTTGGCGGCGACGATGCCGCCGTAGGCGCTGACCGGATCGCAGGCCAGGGCCCGGCGGTAGGCCTCGTGCAGGCTCGCCGCCTCGGCGACGCCGCAGGGGTTGGCGTGCTTGATGATGGCGATCGCCGGGCCTTCGAACTCGGCGGCCAGCTCATAGGCCGCGTCGGTGTCGTTGAAGTTGTTGTAGCTCAGCGCCTTGCCCTGGACCTGGGTCGCCGAGGCGACGCCGGGACGCGGCGCCACCGGGCCCGAGAGCGCGGCATAGAAGGCGGCCGTCTGGTGCGGGTTCTCGCCGTAGCGCAGGCTCTGCAGCCGCCGGCCGGAGATCAGCAGGCGCTCGGGCAGGGTCTCGCCCCGCTGTTCGGCCAGCCAGTTGGCGATCGCGCCGTCGTAGGCCGCGGTGTGGGCGTAGACCTTGCCGGCCAGGCGCCGGCGCAGGGCCGCGGTCGTGGCGCCCTGGTGTTTCGCCAGCTCGGCCAGGACGAGGTCGTAGTCGGCCGGGTCGACGACGACGGTGACCCAGTCGTGGTTCTTGGCCGCGGCGCGCAGCATCGCCGGGCCGCCGATGTCGATGTTCTCGACGCAGGTCGCGAAGTCGGCGCCCGAGGCGACGGTCCGGGTGAAGGGGTAGAGGTTGACCACCACCAGGTCGATCGCCGCGATCTCCTGCGCGGCCATGGCCGTGCGGTGGCTCTCCAGGTCCCGCCGGGCCAGGATGCCGCCGTGGATCTTGGGATGCAGGGTCTTGACCCGCCCGTCCATGATCTCGGGAAAGCCGGTGTGGGTCGAGACCTCGGTCACCTCGACCCCGGCCTCCGACAGCGCCTTGGCCGAGCCGCCGGTCGACAGGATCTCGATGCCCTGCGCGGCCAGCCCTCGGCCGAGCGCGGCCAGCCCCGTCTTGTCCGAGACGGAGATCAAGGCGCGGCGGATCGGAAGGTCTTCGGCTGTCTCTGTCATGACGGGCTCGCGGCTGTCCGGCTGGAGGTTTCGTCACGGTCGTGCGGGCGACCGACGCCAGTGCTTTACGGAGGCGCGCCGACGCGGTCAAGGCGTCGCCGCGCAATACTCAGCCGCCGCGCGGCAGCTCCCGGCGCAGGGCCCACTTGACCCGCGCGCCGCCGGCCTCGGTGGTCCCGTGGGCGACGATCTGCTGGCAGCGCCGGGGCTTGCCGCGCTCGCCCAGGTAAACGCCGTCCTCCAGGGCGAGCGCGGCGCCGCGCAGGCGCAGGCGCCAGCCGCCGCCCTTGGGCAGGCGCAGCAGCACCGCGTCGCCGGTCTGCAGCAGGCTGGCCTGGACTCCCGGATGGAGGTGGAAGCGCAGTGCGAAGTCCAGCCCGCCGCCGTCGCCGCCTTCCAGGCGGTCCTCGCCGCGCAGGTCTTCGCCGCTATCGGCCAGGAAGAGCCGGCGGTGATGGATCAGGCCGTGGAGCGCGGCGTAGCCGTCGTGCCAGAGTTCCAGCCAGATCCCGCCCTCGCCTTCCTGACGCCGGCAGATCACGCTGCCCGGCCTGCGGTCCAGGCCGCCGCCGGTCAGCACCGCCGAGGAGTTGGTCTCGGCGACGATCAGGGTCGAGTGTGCCGAGGTGCCCCGGGCCGCGGTCGCCAGTGCGTCGTCCGCCTCGTAGGTGCCGCAGTTGACGATCATGCGCTCGCGCCCGACGCTCATCTCGAAGGACAGGGTGCCGGCGTGGGCGCGGCGGTCGTAGGCCGGCTCCGGCGGCGCGCCGGCGTCGACCAGGACCAGACTGCGCCCGGCCTGCAGGCGCTGGAAGCCGCTTTGCGGCGCCGACATCAGGGGCTTGCTGCGCCGGCTGGCGCGCTGCAGCAGGCTGTCGATCAGCCAGGACGCCTCCTCGTTGCCGCCGTTGAACAGGGCCAGGCTGCCGTCGCCGTGGCGCAGCAGCCGCAGCACCGCGGCCATGCGCTCGACGGCGAGCTGCAGGTCGGGCGAGACCGGCTCCTCGGCGACCAGCAGCAAGGCGCGGATGTCGACCAGGTCGCGCAGGACCTGGAGCTGGATGCTGGGGGACCGCTCGGCCTGGCCGCCGTCGGCCTGGACCTGGCGGTGGATCTCCTGCAGCAGCAGTTCCTGGCCGCGGGTCAGCCAGGGCCGGCCGTCGGGCAGGCTGACGCCGGCGAAGATCAGGCCCTTGACCGCGCAGATCAGCTCGGCACCGCAGAGCCCGGCCGGCAGCACCCGGGCCAGGTGCTGGGCCTGGCGCCCGGCCGACTGCAGCAGGGTCTGGCGGAACAGGATGTCGGCGCTGGCGGCGAAGAACTCGTAGAGGCCGAACCAGGACGACAGGCGCAGACCGATGGCCTCGGGATGCCAGGCCAGGGGATGCCAGTCGCGATGCTGCTCGATCCAGGACGCGGTCAGCTCCCGGGCCCGGCGGCGCGCGGCGTCACCGCCGGCGGTGCGCAGGTCGCGCAGCCAGTCGAAGCCGTGCAGGGCGAGCAGGACCGGCTGGCCCAGCTTGGGCGGATGCCAGGGCGGCGCGATCTGCGGATAGCGCCGGCCCTTGAGCGCCAGGCCGTCCTCCAGGATCTGGCGGCCGGCCTCGGCGCTGCCCGGCCAGGGATCGCTGAACACGATCCGCGGCGCCACCACGGCACGCCCGTTCAGGGTCCAGCGGTAAAGCGGCAGGGCGAAGAAGGGGGTCTTGGCGGCATAGAGCAGGGCGCCGATCCTGATCTCGCCGGACAGGCGGCGGAAGCCGCTGCGCGCGCGGCTGGGACCTTGGCTCAGGTGCTGGGGGGAGGGCCGGCCGCTTTTGACGGCGCCGGCCATCAGGGACCGCGCAGGCGGCGGATGTTCCCGGCGTAGGCCGAGGCTCCGCCCTTGAAGGTTGCGGTGCCGGCGACCAGGACGTCGGCGCCGGCCTCGACGGCCTGGGGCGCGGTCTCGAAGTTGATGCCGCCGTCGACCTCCAGGTCGACGGTCAGGCCCAGGGCGTCGATGCGTTCGCGCAGCGCCCTCAGTTTCCCGAGCGCCCCGGGGATGAAGGACTGGCCGCCGAAGCCCGGATTGACGCTCATCACCAGGATCAGGTCGACGTCCTCCAGCACGTGCTCGATGGCCGAGAGCGGCGTCGCCGGGTTCAGCGAGACGCCGGCCTTCTTGCCCAGGGCGCGGATCGCCTGCAGGCTGCGGTGCAGGTGCGGCCCGGCTTCCGGGTGGACCGTGATCACGTCGGACCCGGCCTCGGCGAAGGCCTCGAGGAACGGATCGGCCGGCGCGATCATCAGGTGGGTGTCGAAGGGCAGCGCCGACAGCGGCCGCAGCGCCCGCACCATGTCGGGCCCGAAGGTCAGGTTGGGGACGAAGTGTCCGTCC
>JAKSBE010000333.1 GCA_022361275.1 Kiloniellales bacterium | reverse complement strand
TTCGCGCCGCCGACGGCGGCACGGTCTTCCTGGACGAGATCTCGGAGATCTCGCCCGGCTTCCAGGTCAGCCTGCTGCGCTTCCTCCAGGAAGGCGAGGTCAAGCCGCTCGGCTCGGACCGGCTGTCCCACGCCGACGTCCGCATCATCGCGGCCAGCAACCGCCCGCTCTACGAACTGGTGGAGCGGGGCGAGTTCCGGCGCGACCTCTACTACCGGCTCAAGGGCTTCGAGTTGGAGATCCCGGCGCTGCGCGAGCGGCCCGAGGACGTGCCTGCCCTGACCCAGTTCTTCATCGAGAAGTACGCGGGGGTCGTCGGGCGCCGGGTCGTCGGCATCACCAAGGACGCCCTGGAGAAGCTGGAAGCCTACGCGTATCCCGGGAACGTGCGGGAGCTGGAGACCGAGATCCGCCGCATGGTGGCGATCGCCGAGCAGGGCGGCTACATCGCCGCGCGCCATCTCTCGCCGGTCTTCGAGATGGTCAGGACCCGCCGGGACGAGCAGCACGGCTTCGTGACCGAAGGCGCCAGCCTCAAGGCGATGGTCGAGAGCCTGGAGAAGCACGTCGTCGCCGCCTCCCTGCGGCGCAACCACTGGAACCAGAGCAAGGCGGCGGACGAGCTCGGCCTGTCCCGCGTCGGCCTGGCCAACAAGATCAAGCGCTATGGCCTGCAGGGCGCCTGATCCTCCCTGCGGCGGAGCGTCGGGGTGACCGAGGAGCCCGGCCGCGTCATCCGGTTCCCGCAGTCCCGGGTGCCGGGCCGCGGCAAGCGGCGTCCGGTCAAGGACCTGGGCCTGACCGAGCTCGCCCGCCTGATCGACCCGACGGGCCGCGGCGCCAGCGGGCACTGGTGCAGCCGCTGCGAAGGCGTGTGGTACGGCTGCGTCTCCGAGACGGAGTGCCCGGTCTGCGGCAACCGCCAGGGCTGACGGCCCACGGCCGCAAAGAAGGTTTGCAGGGCTGCAAGTAAAGTAACTTTACAGATCGCCCCGCCGGGCCGCGGCCATCGTGCCGGCTCGTTTCATAATCCTCTGATCTCATTGCAGAGTTTTCGACCGGTCGCGATTGGCACGCCGATTGCTTAACCATCGCGAAAGGACCGACGACGGTCCGGGTCCGCGGTCCGCGCGCTGGTGCCGGAAGCGGAGAAGAACGGGAGGTGACGAATGGCCAATCTCTTGTGGCTCCAGGGCGGGGCCTGTTCCGGCAACACCATGTCTTTCCTCAACGCCGAGGAACCGAGCGCCTGCGACCTGGTGACCGACTTCGGCATCAACGTGCTGTGGCAGCCCTCGCTGGGGCTCGAACTCGGCGACAACGTGAAGGCGATCCTCGAGAAGTGCATCGCGGGCGAGATCCAGCTCGACATCTTCGTCTTCGAGGGCACGGTGGTGAACGCCCCGGACGGCACCGGCGAATGGAACCGCTTCTGCGGCCGGCCGATGAAAGAGTGGGTCAAGGCGCTTTCGGCCGCGGCCCAATTCGTCGTGGCGATCGGCGACTGCGCCACCTGGGGCGGCATTCCGGCGACCGCGCCGAATCCCTCGGAGAGCCAGGGCCTGCAGTTCCTCAAGCGCGCACACGGCGGCGCGCTCGGCGCCGGCTTCAAGTCCAAGGCCGGCCTGCCGGTGATCAACGTCCCGGGCTGCCCGGCGCATCCGGACTGGGTCACCCAGATCCTGGTGGCGGTCGCCACCGGCCGCGTCGGCGACCTGGAGCTCGACGACCTCCAGCGGCCCAAGACCTTCTTCTCCAGCTTCACCCAGACCGGCTGCACCCGGAACATGCACTTCGCCTACAAGGTCTCGGCGACCGCCTTCGGCCAGCGCAAGGGCTGCCTGTTCTACGACCTCGGCTGCCGCGGCCCGATGACCCACAGCCCCTGCAACCGGATCCTCTGGAACCGGGTGTCGTCCAAGACCCGGGCCGGCATGCCCTGCCTAGGTTGCACCGAGCCGGAGTTCCCCTTCTTCGACCTGGCGCCCGGCACGGTCTTCAAGACCCAGACCATGATGGGCGTGCCCAAGGACCTGCCCGAGGGGGTCGACAAGAAGGGCTACGTCAAGCTCACCGCCGCCGCCAAGGGCGCCGCCCCGGCCTGGGCGGAAGAAGACATCTTCGTCGTCTGAGCACGGCGGGAAAGGGAGGACAACAGCCATGTCAGCCGTTCAAACGCTCGACATCTCGCCGGTCGGCCGCGTCGAGGGCGACCTCGACGTCCGCGTCGACATCCAGGACGGCGTGGTTACCAACGCCTGGACCCATGCGGAGCTGTTCCGCGGCTTCGAGGTCATCCTGCGCGACAAGGACCCGCAGGCCGGCCTCGTCGTCACGCCGCGCGCCTGCGGCATCTGCGGCGCCTCGCACCTGACCTGCGCGGCCTGGGCGCTGGATACCGCCTGGGGCACGACGGTGCCGCGCAACGCGATCCTGGCGCGCAACCTGGGCCAGATCGTGGAGTCGCTGCAGTCCCTGCCGCGGCACCACTACGGCCTCTTCATGATCGACTTCACCAACAAGAACTACGCGGCCAGCCAGTTCTTCGAGGAGGCGGTCAAGCGCTACGCGCCCTTCACCGGGACCTCCTACGAGGCCGGGGTGACCATCTCGGGCCGCCCGGTGGAGATCTACGCCCTGATGGGCGGCCAGTGGCCGCACTCCTCCTACATGGTGCCGGGCGGCGTGATGTGCGCGCCGACCCTGACCGACGTGACCCGGGCCTGGTCGATCCTGGAGCACTTCCGGCGCAACTGGATCGAGCCCCTGTGGCTGGGCTGCTCGATGGAGCGCTACGAGCAGATCCGCTCCTACGACGACTTCACCGCCTGGCTCGACGAGCGCCCGGAGCACGCCAACTCCGACCTCGGCCTCTACTGGCGCATGGGCAGGGACATCGGCCTGCAGAACTTCGGCCGCGGCCACGGCAAGTTCATCTCCTGGGGCTACCTGCCGCACGAGGACAAGTACCAGAACCCGACGATCGCCGGCCGCCAGGCGGCGGTGATCATGAAGTCGGGCGTCTACGACGGCGCCAGCGACAGCCACAAGGTCATGGACCAGGTCCATGCCCGCGAGGACATGACCCACGCCTGGTACGACGAGACCGGGGAGAGCCATCCCTTCGACCGCGTCACCAACCCGGTCGGCAAGAACCCGATCGACGTCGAGGGCAAGTACTCCTGGTGCACGGCGGTACGCCACGCCGAGAACGGCCGCCTGGAGGCCGGTCCGCTGGCCCGGCAGCTGATCGCCGGCGGCGCGCACGGCGAGGACTGGCAGCACAGCGACCCGCTGGTCCTCGACATGTACCGCAAGATGGGCGGCCCCTCGATCCTGCTGCGCCACTTCGCCCGCATGCACGAGCTCTGCAAGCTCTACCGCGAGGCCGAGCGTATCCTGCGCGCGTTCAGGCTGGGCGACGAATGGTACATCAAGCCGACCGAGAAGGACGGCCGGGGCTGGGGCGCCACAGAGGCGATCCGCGGCGCGCTCTGCCACTGGATCGACGTCCAGGACGGCAAGATCAGGAACTATCAGATCATCGCGCCCACGACCTGGAACGTCGGGCCGCGGGCCGCGGACGGCGAGCGCGGCCCGATCGAGGAGGCCCTGGTCGGCACGCCGATCAAGGACGCCGGCGATCCGGTCGAGGTCGGCCACGTCTGCCGTTCCTACGACTCCTGCCTGGTCTGCACGGTGCACGCGCACGACGCCAAGTCCGGGAAGGAACTGGCCCGTTTCCGTACGGCGTGATGAAATCAGCGCGGACGGGGGGCTGTGCCACCCCCGTCCGCGACAAGAAAAAAAGAAACGTCGTAGGGAGAGTGCGATGGCCGAGGCTGCCGACAAGGATCCATTGGTCGCCGAACGGGAGGATTACGTCGCGCGCTACGGGGTCGCGCCCTCCGCGGCCGATCATGCCACGTTGCTGCGTATGATCGAGGATCTCATGACGGAGGGGCTGAAGACCAGGGCCGAGCCCTTTCCGGAGACCGACCGGGAATTCGCCGCCATCCTGGACGAGCTCCGCCACCTCGACGCGGACCAGCTCCGCGCCAAGCTGGTGGTCAGCGGCTGGCTGCTGCAGCCCTACGGCGAGGACCAGATGCGCTGCCAGGAATGCATGTACTTCCTGGTCCACAAGCGCTGGTGCGACCTGCCGGAGCTGAGCCTGCCGGCCGAGCCGGACTGGTGGTGCCGGCTCTGGCGGATCTGAGGGCGCCGCCATGAGCGAGACCGACTCCAGGGCCCGGGACGACGCCCTGCGGGCGGAGATCGCGGCCAGGCTGAAGTCCGGCCTGGAGACCGAGGCCTGGCCGCGCGCCGAGACCTCGGAGATGGTCAACGAGGTCGTGGCCCGCCTGCGCCGAGAGGCGGGCGACGACCTGACCGCCAAGCTGGTGATCGCCGGCGTCACCGACCACACCGTCGAGGCCGACGAGATCGAGCAGCCCTGCGAGACCTGCATGTACTACCTGGTGCATCGCGGCTTCTGCGAGCTGCCGGAGCTGATGATCCCGGTGGCGCCGGCGTGGTCCTGCCGGCTCTGGCGGATATGACCCTGGCGGTCATCGGCTGCGGCAACCCCAGCCGGCGCGACGACGGCGTCGGTCCCGCGGTCATCGCCCGGCTGCGGCGCCGCAGCCTGCCGGCGGGCGTCGGGCTCTACGACGCCGGCACCGACGGCATGGCGGTGATGTACCGGGCCCGCGGCGCCTCGCATCTGATCCTCGTCGACGCCCGCGCGCCGGACGGCGAACCCGGCGCGATCTACGACGTGCCGGGCGAGGTGCTCGCGGCGCCGCCGCCGCGGGGCCTCAACCTCCACGACTTCCGCTGGGACCACGCCCTCTACGCCGGGTGCCAGATCTACGGCGAGGATTTCCCGTCCCAGGTGAAGGTCTTCCTGGTCGAGGCCGGCTCCCTGGACCTCGGTCTCGGCCTGACTTCGGCCGTCGAGGCCGCCGCCGAGCAGGTCGCCGACCGGATCGCGGCGCTCTCCGAGACCTACGCCGCCGGGGACTGGAGATGACCGCCCGGGTCGACGTCCGTGCCGGCTCGGTCTACCTCCCGGCCGAGGTCTACGAGACCTATTTCGCCGGAGTCCAGGCGGTGATCGTGCTGATCCGCGAGGGCAGCCTGCAGATCCTCCCCGTGCGCCAGATGGCGGCCGGCGGCTGCCTGCTGAAGATCCGCAACGCCGCCGGCGACCGGGTCGCCACGGCACCGGACGTCTTCCAGGCCAGGGGCCTGGCCGAGTGGTGCGGGGCGGGGCTGGCCGCGCGCTGGTCCTCGGCGCAAGGCGCCTTGCTGATCGATCTGCCGGCCGAGACTTCTGCAAACTAACTTTGCATCTTGAAAAACGAGTAGACAGGTTTTTGCAAGCAGGCTTTACTAACTGCAAAGAAAATTGCGGTGGCGGCGGAAGAGGCACCGCGCCGGGGAGGAAGCAAAGCGATGGCCGCGCGCAGTCGAACCGAGGACCAGGTCAAGGCCGCCCTGCGGGCCGTCGAAGAGGCCGAGGCCTCGGCCCGGGACAAGGCCGAGATGCTGATGGAGATCGCCATGGGGCTCCAGGCCAAGCCCCGGGCCGCCGCAGACCTCGAGGCGGCGGTCCGGCTCTACAGGACGGCGCTCGAACTCTGCCCCGCGGAACTCGGCCTGCTCGCGGCGCGGATTCGCGCCCGCATGGGGACCGCCCTGATGGCGATCCCCGCCGATGACGCCGGCGCGCTGGAGCGGGCCCGCGACGCTTTCCGGGGCGCGCTCGAAGCCTTGAGCGACGGGGGCCTGGGCGAGGAGATCGCCGAGGCCGAGATGAACCTCGGACTGACTCTGCAGAACCTGGCGGGCCTGGGCAAGGCGCGGATCCAGGATGCGATCTCCGCCTACCAGCGCGCGTTGCGCACCTTCGACAGGCAGCGCCACCCCAAGGAGTTCGCGATCCTCCAGAACAACCTCGCGACCGCCTTCCTCTCGATCCCCTTCACCGACGAGACGTCCAAGATGCGCGAGGCGCTGGCCGTGCAGGCCTTCGAGGAGGGGCTTTCCGTGGTCGGCCTGATCGACCATCCCTCGGAATACGCGATGCTGCAGAACAACCTGGGCAACGCCCTGCAGTACGTCTCCTCGAGCCACCGGGTCGAGAACGGCTTCCGGGCGCTCGAAGCCTACGACGAGGCGCTGCGGGTCCGGACGCGGCGCGACACGCCGGGCGCCTACGCCAACACGGTGTCGAACAAGGCGAACTGTTTGGCCAACCTGCCGGACGATCCGGCGCGGCCGGAGGCCGGAAACCCGGCCAATTCCGCGGCGGCGGTCACGCTCTACCGCGAGGCCGCGACGATCTTCGAGTCCCTGGGCGAGCACGACAAGGCCGCCACCGTCGCGGCCGCCATCGACGAGATCGAGACGGCGATGGCGCCGATGGTGCGCCGGGCCAATGGTTCGACCTGAACGCGCGGCCTTTCCAGCAAGAGGGTGAACATGGAAATCCTGCTCTTCGTCATCAGTCTCATCGTTGGCATCGCCGCGGCCATGGCGGCGGGGGCCGGCTCGGGCGTGCACATCGGCGGCGAGGCCCTCGGCAAGGAGCTCGCGGCCTACATGGGCTCGCTCTATGGCCTTCTCGCGGGCGGAGTCGGGGTCGCGCTCGGACTCGTCGCTCTCCTGCTGATCCGAGGAGGGGTCTGATGCTCAGCACGGCCGTCGATTCGGCGAAGCTCCTCTTCGCCGGCAAGCTCTTCAAGGACAACGCCAAGGCCCTGCGGCAGCTCGCGATCGGCGGCGGCGCCGGTGCGGCGGTGGTCGTCGTCGTGGGGCTCTTCGCCCCGATTTGGGTCGCCGCGATCCTCGGCGGCGCGGTCAGCGGCGTTTTGCAGCCGATCCTCTTCAAAGACCTGAAGTACGCCTGACGCCATGCCCGAGGGGACCCGCAACCCTGGCGCCAAGGCGGAGGAAGAGCGCGGCCTCACGGCGCTCCTGAACGATCTCGCGGCCCTGGAGGCCCTGGCGGAGAATTGGCCGACGGAGCAGCGCAATGCCGCGGCCGCCCGGGCCGAGGCGGTGGATGCCCTGAACGCGGCGGCCTTCCGGCGCCTGATCCGCGCCTTGAAGGCGGTCCCCGAGTTTTCCGAGGCGCTGCGTGCCGCGGCGGCGGACGAAGTGGTCTACGCGGTGCTGCGCCGCCACGGGATCCTCAAGCCCTCGCTCTTCGAGCGGGTCGAGGCCGCGCTCGATGCGATCCGTCCGATGCTCGCCGGCCACGGCGGCGGCGTCGAACTGGTGGCGGTCGAGCCGCCGGTGGCCGAGGTCCGCTTCCTCGGTGCCTGCGACGGCTGCCCGGCCTCGGCGCTGACCTTCTACGGCGGGGTCAAGCAGGCGATCCAGGACCGGGTGCCCGAGATCCGGGAGGTCAAGCAGGTCAAGGGGCTGGACGGCGGCGGGTCGGAGAGCGTGCGGTTCTCCTCGCCCTTCGCCGATTATCTCGAGGGCGACTGGGCTGCAGCCGCCTTGCTCGAAGACCTGCCCGAGGGCGAGACCCGGATCCTGGAGGTCGAGGGTCGTTCGGTCCTGCTGTCGCGCTTCGGCGCGCGGGTGACCTGCTTCGAGAACGCCTGCGCCCACATGGGCATGGCGATGGACGGCGGCGAGATCGAGGCCGGCCTGATCACCTGTCCCTATCACGGCTTCCGGTACTCCTTGGAAAGCGGCGAGTGCCTGACGGCGCCGGAGGTGCAACTCCAGCCCCACGGCGTGCGCGTCGTGGGCCAGCGTATCGAAGTGCGGCTGACGAGGTGAGGTGATGCGGGTCGCGCGCTCCCCGGCTTTCGAAGCGGTCAAGGCGCCCGGGACCGCGACCGCCGGCGTGCCTCTGCTCGATCCGGCCGGGCCGGGCGTGATCCTCGGCTGGACGGAAGACGCTCCCGCCGCGCCGATCGCGCCCGCCCGTCATACCCTCTTCGGCCCGCGCGGCCTCTGCCTGCATCCCGGCGGCTCCTTCTGGGTGGCGGACAGCGGGCATCACCGCCTGCTCGGCTGGCGGCGGGTCCCGCAGGCCGACAACAGACCGGCCGAGATCCTGATCGGTCAGACCGATTTCACCCGCGAGGGGCGCAACGCCAAGGGCCCGGCGGGCCCGGCGACCCTGAACGTGCCGACCGGCATCTGCGCCTGGGGCCGGGGCTTGGCCCTCGCCGACGCCTGGAACCACCGCGTCCTCCTGTGGCGCGAGACTCCATGCGAGTCCGGGCAGCCCGCGGACATCATCCTCGGCCAGGGCGATCCGGCGGCGGTGCAAGCGAACCGCGGCGCGGCGCGGCCGACCGCGGCGAGTCTGCACTGGCCCTACGGCGTCGCCGAGATCGACGGCCGCCTGGTCGTGGCCGATACCGGCAACCGCCGTGTCCTGATCTGGGACGGCCCGGAACGGAGCGGCCAGCCGGCGGACCGGGTGCTCGGCCAGGCCGGCTTCGAGACCCGCGACGAGAACGCCGGCGGCGGGGTCGGACCGCTCGGGATGCGCTGGCCCCACGGCATCGCCGCCTGGCAGGGATGGCTCGCGGTCGCCGACGCCGGCAACAACCGGATCATGCTGTGGGACGGCCTGCCGTCGGAACCCGGTGCGCCTTGCGAGATCGTGCTGGGCCAGGCCGGCTTCGCGGGCTGCGACCACAATATGGCCGCCTACTATCCGAACGCGGCCGCCCTCAACATGCCCTATGCCGTCGCGGCGGCCGGCGACACGCTGATCGCCGCCGACACCGCCAACTCGCGGCTTCTGGGCTGGTCCGAGGTCGCGATGGCGGCCCCGGCCGCACGGCTGACCGGCCAGCCGGACTTCGCCTGCAAGGGCGACAACGCCTGGGGCCTGTCCGGCCGTGACACTCTCTGCTGGCCCTACGGCCTTTCGGTCCTGGGCCGCAAGGTCGCGGTCGCCGACAGCGGCAACAACCGCGTGCTGCTTTGGGATCTGGCCCATGAAGGGTGAAGCCATCACCGTCCGGGGCCAGGTCCAGGGTGTCGGCTTCCGGCCGACGGTCTGGCGCATCGCGACCGAACTGGGCCTCGCCGGGGAGGTGCGCAACACCGGCGAGGGGGTCGAGATCCGGCTCTGGGGCGCGGGCCTGGAGCGCTTCGCCGAGCGCCTGCGCGCCGAGGTGCCGGCCCTGGCGCGGATCGAGCGGATCGACCGGGCGCCCCTCGACGGCCCGCCGCCGCAGGGTTTCAAGATCGCGGCCTCGGCGGCCGGGCGCCTGCGCGCCTCGGTCACCCCGGACGCCGCGACCTGCGCCGCCTGCCTGGCCGAGGTGCGCGATCCCTTCGCCCGGCGCTACCGCTATCCCTTCGCGAACTGTACCAACTGCGGGCCGCGCTTCTCGATCGTCGAAGCGGCGCCCTACGACCGCGACAAGACCACGATGCGCGACTTCGCGCTCTGCCCGGACTGCCGGGACGAGTACCAGGACCCGGCCGACCGCCGCTTTCATGCTCAGCCGATCGCCTGCCACGCCTGCGGCCCGCGGGCCTGGATCGAGCACCTGGGCGGCGGCGCGGTGAATCACGAGGCCTTCTCCATGCTCGACGACGTCGACGCGGCGGGCGGCATGCTGATGATGGGCCACATCATCGCGATCAAGGGCATCGGCGGCTTCCACCTCGCCTGCGACGCGACGAAGGCCGAGGTCGTGGCCCGCCTGCGGACCCGCAAGCGCCGCCGTGGCAAGGCCTTCGCGCTGATGGCCCGGGACGTCGAAGTGATCCGGCGCTACGGCGCGGTCTCCGAGGAAGAAGAGGCGCTGCTGGTCAGCCCGGCGGCGCCGATCGTCCTCCTGAAGGCGACGGGCGAGCCCTTGCCCGAGGCCGTCGCGCCCGGCCTCGACCGCCTGGGCTTCATGCTGCCCTGCACCCCGCTGCATCACCTGATGCTGCGGCGCATGACCCGACCCGTGGTCATGACCAGCGGCAACATCTCCGGACGGCCGCAGTGCGTCACCAACGATCAGGCGCGCGCGGCGCTGGCCGAGGTCGCCGACTTCGCCCTGATGCACGACCGCGGGATCGCCAACCGGATCGACGATTCGGTGCTGCGCGTCGATCTCGGCCGGCCGTGCCTTCTGCGCCGGGCCCGGGGCTACGCTCCGGCGCCGATCGCCTTGCCCGAGGGCTTCGATCGCGAGGCGCAGGTGCTGGCCCTCGGCGGCGAGCTCAAGAACACCTTCTGCCTGGTCAAGGACGGGCAGGCGGTGCTCAGCCAGCACATGGGCGATCTTGAGGACGCGGCGACGGCCGAGGACGTCGCCCACAACCTCGCGCTCTACCGCCAGCTCTATGCCCACGTGCCATCCTTGATCGCGGTCGACGGGCATCCGGACTACCTCTCGACCAAGCGCGGACAGGACCTGGCGGCGCGCGAGGACCTGCCGCTGATCGAGGTGCAGCACCACCACGCCCATGTCGCCGCCTGCCTGGCCGAGAACGGCTGGCCGCTGGACGGTCCGCCGGTGCTCGGCATCGTCCTGGACGGGCTCGGCTACGCCACCGACGGCACGGTCTGGGGCGGCGAGTTCCTGGCCGGCGACTATCGCGGCTTCCGGCGCCTGGGCTGCCTCAAGCCGGTCGCCCTGCCCGGCGGGGCGGCCGCGGTCCGCGAGCCCTGGCGCAACGCCTACGCCCACCTCATGGCCGAGATGGGCTGGGCCGAGTTCGCGATGAACTTCGGTCATCTGGAGGTCTTCGCGCGGCTCGAGGCCGCGCCGCGTGCCACCCTCGACGCCATGATCGCCAAGGGCCTCAATGCGCCCCTGTCGTCGTCCTGCGGCCGCCTCTTCGATGCCGCGGCCGCGCTCTGCGGCCTGGCCTGGGAAGCCCAGGCCTACGAAGGCGAAGCGGCGATGCGCCTGGAGGCGGCGCTCGACCCCGCTGCCCTCGCAGAGCCCGACGACCTGGCCTATCCTTTCTCGATCCCGCTGCTCGGCGGCACGGGCCTGCCCTACATCGAGCCCCTGGCCGCCTGGCGCGCCCTGCTCGGCGACCTTCACCTGAAGACGCCGACCGGGGTGATCTCGGCGCGCTTCCACCGCGGCCTGGCCAAGGCCGTCGTGGCCATGGCCGTGCGTCTTTCGGGCAGCGAGCGCAGCTATCCGACCGTCGTCTTGAGCGGCGGCTGCGTCCAGAACGCGACGCTCTTCGCCCTGGTGCACGAAGGACTTGAGGCGCGGGGCTTTAGCGTGCTGAGTCACGAGACGGTGCCGGCGAACGACGGCGGCTTGGCACTCGGCCAGGCGGTCGTCGCGCTGGCGTCACGACAAGAAGAACCAGGAGAGAGGCATGTGCCTAGGGATCCCGGGGCGGGTCGTCGAGATCAGTGACGCGGAGAAGAAGCTCGGCCTGGTCGAGGTCGGTGGCGTCCGACGCCAGGTGAACCTCGCCTGCATCGTCACCGAGGACCATCCCGTCGAAGCCTGCGTCGGCGACTGGGTCCTGGTCCATGTCGGCTTCGCCATGAGCCGGATCGACGAGAAGCAGGCGGCGGAGACCCTGGAGATCCTGACCCAGCTCGGCGAAGTGCAAGAGGAGCTCGCGGCCATGCGGGCTTCCGGAAAGGCGTAGGACCATGACCGGCCCCGGCACCCTGGAGAGCCTCTATCCCTTCCTGCACGGCCGGAAGCAGGACGACGAGGCCGTCCAGGCCGGCCTGCTCGAATCCCTGCGGCAGAAGGCCGAACACTCGGTCGAGACCAAGCGCCGCTTCTTCGAGGACAACGCCGAGGCGGTGGTCGCGGTGGCGCGCTCGATTGCCGCGGTCTACCGCAACAAGGGCCGGCTCTTCACCATGGGCAACGGCGGTTCGTCCTGCGACGCCGCGCACATCGCGGTCGAGTTCCAGCACCCGGTGACCGCCGGCCGCCCGGCGCTGCCGGCCGAGAACCTGACGGCCGACGTCGCCGTCATGACCGCGGTCGGCAACGACCTCGGCTTCGAGCACGTCTACCTGCGCCAGATCGTCGCCCACGGCCGGCCCGGCGACGGCCTGATCGGAGTCTCGACCAGCGGCAATTCCGCCAACCTCATGGCCGCCTTCGACAAGGCCAGGGAGATCGGCCTCACGACCATCGGCCTGGCCGGCATGGAGGGCGGCGCGATGGCGCACAGCCCGAGCCTGGACCACTGCCTGGTCGTGCGGACCGACAGCATTCACCGCATCCAGGAATGCCACGTCGCGATCTATCACATCCTCTGGGACCTGGTGCACACCCTGCTGGCCGACGACCGTGGCGGCCTGGGGTCCGACGACGACGAGGCCGGCCGATGAAGTACGTCGACGAGTTTCGGGACCCGGCAAAAGCCAAGGTCCTGTTCCGCGAGATCGAGGACCTGGTCGGCCGGATCGAGCTCTGCCGGAGCCGCCCCCTGCGGATCATGGAGGTCTGCGGCGGCCATACCCATTCGATCTTCCGCTACGGCCTCGAGGCCATGTTGCCGAAGCAGATCGAGCTGATTCACGGGCCGGGCTGCCCCGTCTGCGTGCTGCCCATGGGCCGGGTCGACGACTGCATCGCCCTGGCCGAGCAGCCGAACGTCATCTTCACCACCTTCGGCGACGCCATGCGGGTGCCGGGCTCGAAGAAGAGCCTGATGCAGGCCAAGGCCGAGGGGGCCGACGTGCGCATGGTCTACTCGCCGCTGGACGCCCTGCGACTGGCCCGCGAAAACCCGCAGCGCGAGGTGGTCTTCTTCGGCCTCGGCTTCGAGACCACCATGCCGAGCACGGCCCTGACCCTGCTGCAGGCCGAGGCCGAGGGCATCGGGAACTTCTCGCTGTTCTGCAACCACATCACCATCATCCCGACGATCAAGGCGATCCTCGATTCGCCGGACCTCAGGATCGACGGCTTTCTCGGGCCCGGCCACGTCTCCATGGTGATCGGCAACCGGCCCTACGCCTTCGTCGCCGAGTGCTACGGCCGCCCCGTGGTCATCGCCGGCTTCGAGCCGCTCGACATCCTGCAGTCGATCTGGATGCTGCTGAAGCAGTTCGCCGCGGGCCGCTGCGAGATCGAGAACCAGTACGACCGCATCGTTCGCGACGATGGCAACGCCCAGGCCCTGGAGGCGGTCGGCAAGGTCTTCGAGCTGCGCGAGTACTTCGAATGGCGCGGCCTGGGCTCGATCGACCATTCCGGGGTGCGCATCCGAAAGGCCTACGGGCGCTTCGATGCCGAGCGCAAGTTCGCCGTGCCGCGGCTCAAGATCGCCGATCCCAAGTCCTGCCAGTGCGGCGAGGTCCTGAAGGGCGTGATCAAGCCCCGGCAGTGCAAGGTCTTCGGCAAGGCCTGCACGCCGGAGACCCCGATGGGGGCCCTGATGGTGTCGAGCGAAGGCGCCTGCGCCGCCTACTACAACTACGGCCGCCTGGACCTCGCCAAGCTCGCCGCGCCGGAGGAGGAGGCCCTGTCGCGATGAACGCCCCTCTGCCCAAGAGCGCCGCGTCCGCCGCGCCGCGCCGCCGCGCCCGGGTCAGCCTGCCGAAGGTCACCCTGGCCCACGGCAGCGGCGGCAAGGCCATGCGTGACCTGATCGACGACGTCTTCCTCGGCGCCTTCGACAACCCGGCCCTGGCGCCGCTGGAGGATCAGGCGCGCTTCGACCTCGCGGCCCTGCAGGCCGAGGGCGACCGCCTGGCCTTCACCACGGACAGCTACGTGGTCGATCCCCTGTTCTTTCCCGGCGGCGACATCGGCAGGCTTGCGGTTTGCGGCACGGTCAACGACCTGGCGGTCGGCGGCGCCCGGCCGCTCTACCTGAGCTGCGGCGTGATCATCGAGGAGGGCTTTCCGGTCGAGGACCTGCGGCGCATCGCCGCCTCGATGCGCGCCGCTGCCGAAGAGGCCGGCGTCGCCATCGTTACCGGGGACACCAAGGTCGTCCCCAGGGGCGCGGCCGACAAGCTCTTCATCAACACCGCCGGGGTCGGGGTGATCCGCAAGGGCATCGAGATCGCGGCCCGGCGCGCCGCGCCCGGCGATCTGGTGCTGGTCAACGGCCTGCTGGGCGACCACGGCGCGGCGATCCTGGACGCCCGCGGCGACTTGGCGCTGGAGTCGCCGATCGAGAGCGACTGCGCGCCGCTGAACGGCCTGACCGACACGATCCTGGCGGCCTGCCCCGATCTGCACTGCCTGCGCGACGCGACCCGCGGCGGCGTGGCGACCGTGCTCAACGAGTTCGCCCGGGCGTCCGGGGTCGGCATCGAGATCGAGGAGGCCGCCCTGCCGCTGCGCGAGGCGGTCAAGGGCTTCTGCGAGATCCTCGGCCTCGATCCGCTCTACCTGGCGAACGAAGGCAAGCTGGTCCTGGTCCTGCCGGAGGACCGGGCCGAGGCGGTGCTTGCCGCGATGCGCGCCCATCCGGCCGGCGAGCAGGCGGCGGTGATCGGCCGCGTGCGGCCCGCGCCGGAGGGGACCGTCGCCATGAAGACGATCTTCGGCGGGGCGCGCGTGGTAGACATGCTGGTCGGCGATCAACTGCCGCGAATCTGTTGAGAGAGGGGGTCTTGGAGGGTTTCCTGGCTTTGGGTTTTCTGATTGGCATGCAGCACGCCTTGGAGGCAGACCATCCGGCGGCGGTCGGCATCATGGCTGCCGGGCACCACGGCGGCCTCGCGCTCGGCGCCGCCGCCCTCGCGGTCGGCATCGGCGTCGACGTCATGGCCGAGACCGCGGCAACCGCTTGGGGCGGCCTCTGATGCACGAGCTCGGCCTGACCCGGAACGTGGTGTCGATCGTCGCCGAGCACGCCGGCGGGCGGAAGGTCCGGCGGGTCCGGCTCGCGATCGGGCCGCTGGCCTGCGTCGAGCGGCGGGCGCTCAGCTTCTGCTTCGACCTCGTCGCCGAGGGCACGGTGCTCGCCGGGGCCAGCCTGGAGTTCCTCGAGGCCGAGGGCGACACCTTTCTGATCAAGGACTACGAACTGGAGGAGGCGGCCTGATGTGCGGAACCTGCGGATGCTCGGATCCGGCCAACGCCGTGACCCTCACCGATCCTGACAGCGGCGAGAGGGCCCTCCTGCGCCAGGGCGCGATCGCCGGCGGGACCGAGGGCCACCGTCATCACCACGACCATCATGATCACGGTCACCCTCACGGCCATGACCATGCGCACGACCACGATCACGACGTGCCCCACGTCCACGGTCCCAACGGCGAGGTCATCACGCTGGAGCAGGCCGTGCTCGCCAAGAACGACCAGATCGCCCTGCGCAACCGCGGCTGGTTCGAGGGCCGGGGCGTGCTGGCCCTCAACCTGGTCAGCTCCCCCGGCGCGGGCAAGACCACGCTGCTGGAGCGGACCATCCGCGCTCTGGCGGGCCGGGTCGAGATCACGGTCATCGAGGGCGATCAGATGACCGCTACCGACGCCGAGCGCATCCGCGCCGCCGGCGCCAGGGCGGTCCAGATCAACACCGGTGCCGGCTGTCACCTGGAGGCCGACATGGTCGCCGAGGCGGTCCGCAAACTGGACCCGCCGCCCGGCTCGATCCTGATGATCGAGAACGTCGGCAATCTGGTCTGCCCGGCCATGTTCGATCTCGGCGAGCGCATGAAAGTCGCCGTGATCTCGACCACAGAGGGCGAGGACAAGCCGCTCAAGTACCCGCACATGTTCCGGGCCGCCGAGGTCGTTATCATCAACAAGCTCGACCTCGCGCCCCACGTCGACTTCGACCAGGCGCTCTGCCGCGCCAACATCCGCGAGGCGAACCCCGACGCCAGGCTCTTCGCCCTCTCCGCGCGCAGCGGCGAGGGGCTCGGGGCCTGGCTCGACTTCCTGACCGGCGAGGGCCGGGCGGCTACCCTGCGCGAAGGGACGTGAAGCCCCTCAGGCGTGATCCACCCGGGGCGTGTCGCGCACGGCCTCGGCGACGGCCGCCAGGGCCGTATTTCGGTCCTTACGGCGCGCGCCGCCGTGAAGATCGGCCGGAACGGGAGCGGTGCGCGGCCCTTGGTACAGGCGGAAAAGCGGCGGGGTGGCCCTGGTACGCCTCGGCCTGTTCCTGCAGGGCGGGCCGGGCGCCCGGAGGCAGAGCGCTGACATGCTGATCGACGACTTCTCGGCCTCCGACCTGACCTCGAAGCTCGGGACGCGCTGGCGCGGCGTCAGCGACCGGGTCATGGGCGGGATCTCCAAGGCGGTCGTGTCCCTGGACCACATCGACGGCCGGGCCTGCCTGCGCCTCACGGGCGAAGTGTGGCTCGAGAACGACGGCGGTTTCATCCAGGCGTCTCTGGACCTGGCCCGGGACGGCGGCAGCGTCGACGCCTCCGCCTACGCCGGCCTCCGGCTTCGCGTCCGTGGCAACGGGGAGCGCTATGCGCTGCACCTGCGCACGCCGGACAACCGCCGGCCCTGGCAATCCTATCGGGCAGAGTTCACCGCCGGCCCGACTTGGCAGGCGGTCGAGTTGTCCTTCGCGTCCTTCCGGCCCCACCGGCTGGAGGCGCCCCTGGACGTCACGCGGCTGCGGCGACTCGGTCTGGTCGCGATCGGCCGCCCCTTTCAGGCCGATCTCGCGGTCGCCGGGCTCGGCTTCTACCGCTAAACGCGGTCTCGCTGGCCAATCGGTCTCGATCGTGCCGACGACCGCGATCCCGCCGTCGTCCGTCCGGCGGATCACCACGATCTCGCCGGAGGGTCGGAAAGACGCCGTTCAAGGCGGTGATGTTGACCTGGTGGATGACCAGGACGACCGGCGGTACAAGGTCTTGCTCGGCGAGCCAGTCCTCGAGCGCGCGGGTCTGCCGTCGAGGCCAAGTCCGCCAGGCATCTCGTCTAGAACTCTTCTGTCCCTGACTCTCGTCTGCGACTTGCCCCGCCCGGCAGCCGTTTCCAGGGGACGGATCCGAGCCGCAACAGCCGCCGTAGAGAGAACGTCTTCAATTCAGTGCCCCCGCATGGGAGACACATGGGGACCGGACAGCATCCGACCAGGCCAAGCATCGCGATCATCGGGGCCGGCATGGCCGGCCTGACCTGCGCCCGGCATCTGGCGACGCTCGGCTTGCGGCCCTCGGTCTTCGAGAAAAGCCGTGGCCTCGGCGGTCGTCTGGCGACCCGCCGCGCCGGAGAGGGCCTTGCCTTCGACCATGGCGCCCAGTACGTCACGGTGCGCTCGGCGGCCTTTGGAAGCGCGATGCGGAGCGCGATGGAGGCCGGCGTCGCCGACCGCTGGCGGCCCGCTCCTGCCGTGGCCTCGGGGGCGGGCGGCGAGGATTGGTTCGTCGGCGTGCCCGGGATGAACGCGCTCGTGAAGCCGCTGGCCGAAGGAAGCGACCTCCGCTTGTCGCGCGAGGTCGCGGCGATCCGCCGCGATGGCGACGCCTGGCGCATCCTCGGGCCGGACGACGATGCCGGGGAAGGCTTCGATGTCGTGGTCTGCACGGCGCCGGCGCCGCAGGCGCGAAAGCTGCTTGCGTTGGAGCCGGAGGTCGCGGCGGCCCTGGCCGGGGTAGCGATGGCGCCTTGCTGGGCGCTGATGCTGCGCTTCGCGGAGCCCGTCGATCCGGGCTTCGACCTCCGCCGCACGGAGTCGGAAGATCTCGCCTGGATCGCCCGCAACGGTTCCAAGCCGGGACGGAACCCCCGTGCGGACTGCTGGGTCGTCCATGCCGGCCCCGACTGGAGCCGGCGCCACCTGGAGCTGGACCGGGACCTTGCCGCCGCGCTGCTGATCGAAATGCTGCCGCAAGCCTTCGGCCTTCGCCTGCCGAGGATCGAAGGCGCCGTCGCTCATCGCTGGCGCTACGCGCGAACGACGCAGCCGCTCGGGTCGTCCTTCCTCGCTTTCGCGGACAACAGCCTGTTCCTGGGCGGCGACTGGTGCCTGGGCGCGCGGGCCGAGCGCGCTTTCGAAAGCGGTCTCGCGATCGCGCGAAGCCTGGCCGGGGCATAGTGCCGACTTATGCAAGTCGGCACTCGTCCGAAGCGTCAGGTTAGGGTCTGGTCGTAGAGCGCGTCGGCGGCGACCTCGCAGAAGCTCTTGACCACCCGGAGGTCGCGCTTGTCCGCGGGCGTGACGAGGCAGGTCCGGTAGCTGTTGCGCATCTCCCGTACCTCCAGCGCCACGAGCCGGGCAGAGGGGAACTGCCCGTCCTCCAGCATCAGGCCGACCCCGACGCGGTGCAGCACCGCCTCCTTGACCATCGGAAAGGTCGTGGTCTTGATCACCCGAGAGAGCGTGATGCCGAGCGCGGCCGTCTTCGCCGCGACGATGCGCTGGGTCAGGGAGCCGTCCTCCGGCAGGACCACGACCTCTTCCGTCAGCGCGGCGAGCGAGAGCGAGTCGCGGCCGGCCAGGTGATGGTCGCGGTGCACATAGGCCTTGTAGCGGGTCCTCGCGATGTCCCGGACGGAGAGGCCGTCGATCGCCTCCGGCTCGACGATGATCGCGATGTCGACGTCCCGCTCGCGCAGTTGGCGCATGGCGAGGTCCCAGCTGACCAGGGTGAAGGCGATCTCGACCTGAGGGTAGAGCGCCGCGTAGCGGGCGATGACCGGCATCGCCGGCCGCGGCGCGTTGGCGATGATCCGCAGGTGGCCGGCGGAGAGCTCGCCGTAGTCCTCGACCTTCTCTTCGATCAGCTGCTCCAGGGTACGCAGGCGGTCCGAGATCGCGAAGAGCTCCCGCGCCGCGGGAGTCAGCTCCAGGCCCTCGCGGCGGCGCACGAAGAGCTGGGTGCCCATGATCCGCTCCAGCTTCGCGACGTGCTGGGTCACCGAAGACTGGGTCACGCCCATGACCGCGGCGGCCTTGGAGAAGCTGCGCACCCGCGCGGCCTGGGTGAAGGCGGCGATCTGATAGGGGCTCGGCTTCATGGCACGGCTCGCGCTCGACGCTTCTCACGCTGTCTCTTGCATTAGCGCGACTAATATCACGTCACATCGATGTCAAGCGAACTTGCTATGACCGCTGCATTCCAGGGCGCAGCGGGCGGGGGATCATCGATGGGCCACATCGTGCTTTCCGGGATCGAGAAGTCCTTCGGCGCCACGGCCGTCCTGAAGGGAATCGATCTCGAGATCCGCGCCGGTGAGTTCCTGACCCTCGTCGGTCCTTCGGGCTGCGGCAAGTCGACTCTTCTGCGCATCGTCGCGGGCCTCGAGGCGCAGACCGCCGGCGACGTCTCCATCGAGGGGCGCAACGTCAACGGCGTGCGGCCCAGCGACCGCGACCTCGCCATGGTCTTCCAGTCCTACGCCCTCTATCCGCACCTGACGGTCCGCAAGAACATGCTGACGCCCCTGCGCCTGCGCGACCTGACCGCCTGGCAGCGCCTGCCGCTGGTCGGCCGCTTCCTGCCCGGCACGGCGGCGAAGCTGGCCGCCATGCAGCAGACCGTGGCGGAGGTCGCCGAGGTCCTGAAGATCGAGCCCCTGCTGGCGCGCAAGCCGGGCCAGCTCTCGGGCGGGCAGCGGCAGCGCGCCGCCCTCGGCCGGGCTATGGTCCGCCGTCCGGTCGCCTTCCTGATGGACGAGCCGCTGTCCAACCTCGACGCCGCCCTGCGGGTCCACATGCGCACCGAGCTGACCGAGCTGCACCGCCGGCTCGGCGCGACCTTCATCTACGTCACCCACGACCAGGCGGAAGCGCTGACCATGTCGAGCCGGGTCGCGGTCATGATGGACGGCGAACTCCTGCAGCTCGACACGCCGAGCCGGGTCTACGCCGCGCCGGCCGACCTGCGGGTCGCGGCCTTCGTCGGCAGCCCCAGGATCAACCTCCTGTCCGGCAGCCTCGATGCCGCCGGCCGGGTCTCGCTGCTGGGCCGGACCCTGCGCCGCGCCGCCTCGGCGCCGCCCCAGGCGGTCACGGTCGGCCTGCGACCCGAGCACTTAGCTGTAGTGTCCCAGGGGGCCATAGTGTCCCAGGGGGCCGTGGTGCCCGAGGGGGAGGCGGGCGAGACCTTCGCCGGGACGGTCCGCCACCTCTCCTATCTCGGCTCGGACGTCTTCCTGCACGCCGCCTTGGCCGACGGCCGCGAGGAGCTGGTCGTGCGCTGCGACCCCGAGGCGACCGAAAGCCTGTCGCCGGGCGACGCGGTGGCCATCGCCCAGGCCCGCGGCGCGGCCCTGGTCTTCGGCGCCGACGGCGCGCGGATCCCCTTGGGCGAGGCCGCCGACGCGGCCCTGGAGGTCGCCTGATGCAGGGCCGACTCACCCCCTACTGGTTCGCCGGGCCGGCGGTCGTGCTGATGATCGTCATCCTGATCCTGCCGGTCTTCGTCGCCGGCCTGCTGTCCTTCACCGACTACAGCCTGGGCAACGCCGACGCGCGCTGGGTCGGTCTGGAGAACTACGAGAAGATCGCCAGCCGCTCGACCTATCTCAAGATGTTCACCTCGACCATCACCTACGTGGTCGTGGTGGTGCCGGCGTCGGTCGCGCTCGGGCTCGGCGTGGCGCTGCTGATCAACTCGCTCGCCTTCGGCCGCGACCTCTACAAGACGGTCTTCTTCCTGCCGGTCATGGCGGCCCTGCTCGCCATGGCGATCGTCTGGGAGTTCGCGCTGCATCCCACGATCGGGATCGTCAACGAACTCTTCGCCGCCGGCTGCGGCACGGTCGTGCAGGCGGTCTTCGACTGGGGCTGGCTGCCCTTCGTGGACGGCGGCCGGACCTGGTACGGCGAGGCCTGCGCCTCGGGCGAGTTCCCGCTCTGGCTGCGCGACCCGGACTACGCGATCTGGACCATCTGCTTCATCGGCATCTGGCAGGCCTTCGGCTTCAACATGGTGCTCTACCTGGCCGGCCTGACCGCGATCCCGCGCGAGCTGATCCAGGCCGCCGAGATGGACGGCGCGCGCAGCGGCTGGGAGCGCTTCCGCCTGGTGATCTGGCCGATGCTCGGGCCGACCACGGTCTTCGTCGTGACCATCACCACGATCCGCTCCTTCCAGGTCTTCGACACGGTCGAGGCGCTGACCCTGGGCGGGCCGTCGAAGACCACCTACGTCATGATGTACGCGATCTACGAGAAGGCGATTAAGCAGAACCTGATGGGGGTCGGGGCCTCGATCACCATCGTCTTTCTGGTCTTCGTGCTCTTCGTCACCCTGGTCCAGCGCTACCTGGTCGAGCGCCGGGTGCACTACGCATGAGGGCGCAGCACTATATCGGCGAGGGCTGGAAGCACCTGGTGCTGATCCTGGCCTCGGTCGTCGTCATCCTGCCCTTCTACGTCATGCTCAGCTACTCGCTGAAGAGCCCGGGCGAGATCGAGCGCAACGAGGGCGGCTTCTTCGGCGCCCAGGAGCCGATGGTCGACGAGCGCTGCGTGGTCATAGGCGGCACGCCGGAAAGCTGCACGATGCGCCCGGTGGTCTTCAACTACACCAAGGTCTTCACCGAGGCGCCGCTGCTGCGCTACCTGCTGAACGGGGTCATCGTCACGGTCTCGATCTTCCTGATCCAGATCGTGGTCGCGCTGCCCTGCGCCTACGCCCTGGCCAAGCTGCGCTTCCGGGGCCGGGAGTTCCTCTTCGGGATGGTGCTGTTCTGCCTGCTGATCCCGGTCCACGCCATCGCGCTGCCGCTCTACATCATGCTGGCCAAGCTGGGGCTGACCAACACCTACGCCGCGCTGATCATCCCCTGGACCATCTCGGTCTTCGGGATCTTCCTGATGCGGCAGTTCTTCATGACCGTGCCCGACGACCTGATCGACGCCGCGCGCATGGACGGCATGAGCGAGTTCGCCATCGTCTGGAAGGTCATGCTGCCGACCGCGGTCCCGGCCCTGCTGGCCTTCGGCATCTTCTCCGTGGTCGCCCACTGGAACGACTACTTCTGGCCGAGGATCGTGGTCACCGGCAACCGCGACCTCTTCACGCCGCCCCTGGGACTGCGCGAGTTCAAGGGCGACGGCGACGGCAGCTTCTTCGGACCCATGATGGCGACGGCCACGATCATCGTCCTGCCGCTGATCCTGGCCTTCCTGCTGGCGCAGCGCCGCTTCATCGAGGGGATCACCCTGTCCGGCATGAAATAACGCCCGGCGGTCTCCCGCCGGGCGTCCGCGAATTCCGGCGTCGGCCGGAAACAAAGAGGTCCCGACCCGTCGCCAAACAAACCGGGACCCGCACAGCGAAGGAGTGAGCCCATGAAACGTACCCTCGCCATCGCCGCGCTGTTCGCGGCGTCCCTTGTACCCGCCGCCCAGGCGGGGGAAAAGGTGAAGATCGAGTTCGCCTATCCCTACTCCCATCTCTTCGACGTGACCTACCAGAAGATCCTGCCGAAGTTCCAGGAAGCCCATCCGGACATCGAGGTGGTGATCCGCGCGACCTACGAGAGCTACGAGGACGGCACCAACACCATCCTGCGCGAGGCGGTCTCCGGCGACCTGCCGGACGTCACCATGCAGGGCCTCAACCGCCAGGCCATCCTGGTCGAGAAGGGCATCGCGAAGTCGCTGGAGCCCTTCATCGCCAAGGAGGCCGACTTCGCCAAGGAAGGCTACCACCAGCCCATGCTGGCGCTCTCGACCTTCGACGGCGAGGTCAACGGCCTGCCGTTCTCGGTCTCGCTGCCAGTCGGCTACTACAACATGGACCTGATGGCCAAGGCCGGCATCACCGCGTTCCCCAGGACCTGGGACGAGGTGATCGCGACCTGCCGGGCCCTGCGCAGCAGCGGCGTCCGGAACCCGATCTTCTGGGGCTGGAACATCACCGGCAACTGGTTCGTCCAGGCGCTGATGTGGAGCCAGGGCGAGCCGACGATGAAGGACGGCAAGTTCAACCTGGCCGGCAAGGCCGGATTGACCGCGCTCGAGACCATGAAGCGCATCTTCCGCGAATGCCGGATGAAGAACCTGGAGTGGAAGGAAGCCCTGGCCTCCTTCTCCGCCGGCGAGGTCGCGATGCTCTTCTGGTCGACCTCGGCCCTGGGCGCGGTCGAGCGCTCCAAGGGCGACTTCGTGCTCGAGACCGGTCCCTTCCCGGGCATCGGCGCGGCGCCCAAGGGCCTGCCCGCGGGCGGCAACGCGGCCATGCTGGTCTCCGCCTCCGAGGACCCCAAGGTCCTGGAGGCCGCCTGGGCCTGGCTGAAGTTCATCACCTCGGGCGAGGGGGCCGCCGACGTCGCCCGCACCACCGGCTACATGCCGCCCAACAAGGCCGCCAACGAGATCATCCTCGCCAGCTTCTACGACGAGAACCCGAACAAGCGGACCGCGGTGGACCAGCTGCCGCTGCTGCGCGACTGGCAGGCCTATCCCGGCGACAACGGCCTGGCGGTCACCCAGGTCGTCTACGACGCCATCGAGAGCATCGTAGTCGGCGAGAACGACGACATGAAGACCTTGCAGGAGGACCTGGTCGAAGAGGTCCAGGAGCTGCTGCCCGCCGAAGGCTCGTGAGGCCGCGGCCCGGACCGCATCCGAAGGAGGGAGGGCCGTCGGCCGGGTGCCGCCGGCCGCCTTCCCGCCGCAACCCGGAACAGCCGAGACTCTCGCGATGAAGATCATCCATCTGACGGACACGCACTTCGTCCCCCCGGGGAAGACCCTCTACGGCGGCGATCCGCAGGCGACCCTGGCCGCGGCCGTGGCCGACATCAACCGCCACCACGCCGACGCGGACCTCGTCTGCATCACCGGCGACCTGACCCACTGGGGAGAGCCCGCGGCCTTCGCGAGCCTGGACGAGACCCTGCAGCCGCTGATCCCGCCGTTGCAGCTCCTGATCGGCAACCACGACGACCGCACGGCCTTCGCCGAGCAGTTTCCCGACCAGCGGCGCGACGAGGCCGGCTTCGTGCAGTCCTGCCGCCGGACCGGACAGGGCCGCCTGGTCTTCCTCGACACCGTCCAGCCGGGCACCCATGCCGGCTGGTACTGCGGGACCCGCCGCGCCTGGCTGGCGCGCCAGCTCCAGGCCGCCGCGGCGGCGGACGAGGCGGTCTTCCTGTTCATGCACCATCCGCCCTTCAAGACCGGGCTCGCGCCCCTGGACCGGATCGCGCTGCAGGAGCCGGAGCACTTCGCCGCGACGATCGCGCCCCACGCCGGGCGCATCCGCCACCTCTTCTTCGGCCACATCCACCGGCCGCTCGGCGGCAGCTGGCGCGGCATCCCGGTCTCGTCCCTGCGGGCGATGAACCATCAGTGCTGGCTGGACTTCGCCGCCGAGGACGAGATCGCCGGCAGCTTCGAGCCGCCGGCCTACGCGGTCGTGCTGATCGACGCCGAGAGTGTCGTCATCCACACCCACGACTTCCTCGACCGGAGCCGGAAGTTCAGCCTGCGCAAGAGTCCGGTCGAGGACTGGGCGGTCAGACGAACCCATCCCTGAAGCCCAGTGGCTGGATCAAACTGCGTTTAACTGGACTCAGTTAGGCGCAGTTTGATCTATTCCATAGAGTTAACAGGCTGTTGAAGAAGTGCGAGCCGCCACCCTCACCCTTCGTCCCTCGACAAGCTCGGGATGAGGAGGCTCAGGGTGAGGGTGAGCCGTTTCAAGCACGTCGCCTCATCCGCGCGTAGCGCCGGGCTGCGCCCCCTGTCGAAGGATGACCTC
>JAKSBE010000307.1 GCA_022361275.1 Kiloniellales bacterium | reverse complement strand
GGGCAGGGCCGGCGGGAAGCGGAAGCCGAACCCAGGGCCCGGCCATGCCGCCCGGTGCCTGCGGCTCAGGCCAGGGCGCCGCGGGCGGCGACCGGCCAGACCTTCTCGACCCGACCGCGGCGGACGCCGACGTACCAGTCGTAGAGGTTGACCGTGGGATCACAGTGCCCGGGGATCAGCAGGACCCGCTGGCCGTGCGCCAGCAGGCCGTCGCGTTCCAGGACCAGCGTCCCGTGCTCGTCGCTGGCGCGCTCGTAGCTGGCGCCCGGCACGCCCTTCAGCTTCGGCGGGCCGGAGTCCAGGCCCAGCGCCTTGAGGCCGGCGTCCAGGACCGCGCGCTCGGGCACCGGATGGCTCATCACCGTGGCCAGGACGAAGAGCGCGTTCTCGAAGCGGGCCTCGGGCCCGCCGTCCTTGGCCAGATTGCGGCCGTAGTCGGCGTCCATGAAGACGTAGGACCCGGCCTGCAGCTCGCTCAGCACGCCGGCCTCGACGTCGTGCAGCAAGGTGCCGGTGCCGCCGCCGGTCACGGTCTCGCAAGCCAGTCCGGCGGCGTCCAGCGCCTCCACGGTGCTCAGGGTCAATTCCGCCGAACGGCGGACCGCGGCCCGGCGCGCCTCGAAGTCGCGGATGTGCTGCGCCGTGCCGTGGTAGGCCTGGAGCCCGCGGAACCGCAGGCCGGGGGCCGCGGCGACCCGCCGCGCCAGCGCGACCGCGGAGCCCCCGGGCGGCACCCCGCAGCGGCCGTTGCCGACGTCGATCTCGACCAGCACGTCGAGCGTCGCCTCCAGGGCGGCGGCGGCGCTGCTCAGTTCCTCGACGTTGCGCGGGTGGTCGACGCAGACCGCCAGGCGGATCTGCCGCGCCAGGGTCGCGGCCCGGACCGCCTTGACCGCGCCCACCACCTGATTGGCGATCAGGATGTCGCCCACGCCGCCGCTGGCCAGGATCTCCGCCTCGGACACCTTCTGGCAGCAGGCGCCGACCGCCCCCCGCGCCATCTGCTCCAGCGCGATCTCGGGCGACTTGTGGGTCTTGGCGTGGGGCCGCAGCCGGAGGCCGGCCTCCGCCACGATCCCGGCCATGGCCTTGAGGTTCCGCTCGTAGGCCTCGAGCTCGACGATCAGGGCCGGCGTGACGACCTCGTCGAGGGTGTCGCCGACCTTGGCCGGACAGGGCTGGACCACGGCTGAGTCTCCCGATCTGAAAGCTGCTCGGGAGTCCTAGCACTCCGCCCTGACGCCGCCCAGAGCCGGGAAGGAAGAAAGCGGGGCGCGGCCCGCGACGGCCGCGCCCCCTGATTTCGGTTTATCCGGGATTTCCGGTGCCGGGCGGCCTCAAGTGCCGGTCAGGTCGTGGCGGGCGAAGGGCAGGTTGCGGATGCGCCGGCCCGTCGCGTTGTAGACCGCGTTGGCCACGGCCGGCCCGATCGGCGGGGTGCCCGGCTCGCCGACCCCGGTCGGCGGCTCGCTCGAGTCGACGATGTGGACCTCGACCTCGGGCATCTCCTCGATCCGCAGCGGCACGTAGTCGTGGAAGTTCGACTGCGCGACCCGGCCGCCCTCCAGGGTGATCTCGTCGTGGAGGATCGCGCCCAGGCCGTAGCCGATGCCGCCCTCCATCTGCGCCTTGATCACGTCCGGGTTGATCGGCCGGCCGCAGTCGACCGCGCAGACCACCTTGTCGACCTTGATCCCGCCGCCGCCGTCCACCGTGACCTCGGCCGCCTCGGCGACGAAGGAGTTGAAGGACTCGTGCACCGCGATGCCGATGCCCTTGCCCGCGGGCAGGGACTTGCCCCAGCCGGCCTTCTCCGCCGCCAGCTTCAGGACCGCGGCGTGGCGCGGATGGTCCTTCAGCATCTCCAGGCGGAAGGCGACCGGGTCCTGGCCCGCCGCCTCGGCCACCTCGTCGAGGAAGGCCTCGACGGTGTAGGCGGTGTGAGTCGAGCCGACCGCGCGCCACCACAGGACCGGCACCTCGACGTCGGTCGTGTGCAGGTCGATCAGCACGTTGGGGATGGCGTAGGGCAGGTTGTTGGCGCCCTCGACCGAGGTCTGGTCGATGCCGTTCTTGGTCAGGAACGCCTCGAAAGGCGTGCCCTTGAGGATCGACTGGCCGACGATGCGGTGCTCCCAGCCGACCAGCTTGTTCTCGGCGTCCAGGCCGGCCCGGATGGTGTGGTGGTACATCGGCCGGTAGCGGCCGCCCCGGATGTCGTCCTCGCGGGTCCAGATCACCTTGACCGGCGCCTTGCCGCCGATCGCCTTGGCGATCGAGACCGCCTCGGCGACCATGTCGGAGTCCGGCGTCGCCCGGCGGCCGAAGCTGCCGCCGGCCAGCAGGGTGTGGACCTGGACCTGCTCGGGCTTCAGGCCGCTGATCGCGACCGCGGTCGCGACGTCGCCGGTCTGAAGCTGGGACCCGGTCCAGACCTCGCAGGAGTCGGGCTTGAGCTCGACCACGCAGTCCAGCGGCTCCATGGGCGCATGGGCCAGGAAGGGATACTCGTAGGTCGCTTCCAGGACCTTCGCGGCCCCGGCCAGCCCGGCGGCGGGATCACCGTCCCGGCGCGCGACCTGGCCGGGCTTCTTCGCCAGCTCCCTGTACTGCGCCATGATCTCGTCGCTGCCGCGGGTCTCGGCCCGGCTCTCGTCCCACGCGATCTCCAGCGCCTCGCGGCCCTTGCTGGCGGCCCAGAAGCCCTCGGCCACCACGGCCACGCCGCGCGGGATCTCGACCACGTCGGTCACGCCCTTGACCGCCCTGGCGGCCTCGGCGTTCACGCTCTTGACCTTGGCGCCGAAGAGCGGCGGGCGGGCGACCACCGCGGTCAGCATGCCGGGCAGGGCCATGTCGATGGTGAACATCGCCTTGCCCCGGGTCTTGTCCCGGGAATCCAGGCGCGGGACCCGGCTGCCGATCAGGGTGAAGTCCTTGGGGTCCTTGAGCTTGACCTCGGCCGGGGTCGGCAGGCCCGCCGCCGCCTCGACCAGGGCGCCGAAGCCGGAGCTCTTGCCGCTCGCGGCGTGGCGGACCTGGCCCTTCTCGACCGTGATCTCGGCGGCCGGGACGCCCCAGGTCCTGGCCGCGGCCTCGACCAGCAGGGCCCGGGCCATGGCGCCGGCCTGGCGCAGCTGCTCGTAGGAGTTGGCGATGCTGGAGCTGCCGCCGGTGCCCTGGGACGGCCCCCAGTGCAGGTTGTTGTAGAGCTCGGCGTCGGCCGGGGCGGCCTCGGCGCGGACCTGCTCCCAGGCGGCGTCGAGCTCCTCGGCCAGGATGGTCGCCAGGCCGGTGTGGCTGCCCTGGCCGAACTCGATGTGCTTGGCAAGGATGGTCACGCTGTCGTCCACGGCGATGCGGACGAAGGCGTTGGGCGCGAAGTCCCCGCCGGCGGTCGCCGCCGAGATGGCCGCCGACTTGGCGGCGCGCAGCGGCAGGTGCAGGCCGATGACCAGGCCGGCGCCGGCGACGGCGCCGGTCTTGAGGAACTGGCGGCGCGAGGGCCGGGCCGCCTCGGTGATCCTGTGCAGCATGGCCTCAGCCCTCCATCGTCTTGGCCGCCTGGTGGATGGCGGCGCGGATCCGGACATAGGTGGCGCAGCGGCAGACGTTGCCGCTCATCGCGACGTCGATGTCCTCGTCGCTGGGCTTGGCGTTCTCCTCCAGCAGGGCGATGGCCGACATGATCTGGCCCGACTGGCAGTAGCCGCACTGGACCACGTCCAGGCCCTCCCAGGCGGCCTGGACCGCCTGCGCGGCCTTGCTGGCGCCCTCGGCGCCGACGCCTTCGATGGTGGTGATGCTGGCGCCCTCGACGTCGGCGACCGCGGTCACGCAGGACCGGATCGGGGTGCCGTCGAGATGCACCGTGCAGGCGCCGCAAAGCGCCATGCCGCAACCGAACTTCGTGCCGGTCAGGCCGAGTTCCTCGCGGATCACCCAGAGCAGGGGGGTGTCCGGCTCGGCCTGGACGTCACGGGCTTCGCCGTTGAGGACGAATTGAACCATAGAAGATCTCTCCTCAGCATGTGCTGCTGGCTAGCAGTCGCGTTGAATTTTCGAGAGCGTTCCCCGACCCTCTCGGCCGCACCCGGCGGCCGGCGGGTTCTTGTGGCCTTAAAACTTAAGCCCGGATGGCCGGGTTGCAAGGCCGGGCGCCAAGTGACTTCGAAGAGTCATCGCCCGGCGCCGCGAGTCGCTTCCGTCGAGGGGGCGGGATCCTCTCCTGCGATCAATCTTGGCTCGGCCTATCGATACATCCAGTATATCTTTCGAATAGAACAATAGCTTAAACGTATCGGTCGTGGAATTCAGGCATTTCCGCTATTTCCTCGCCGCGGCGGAGGAGGAGCACGTCGGCCGCGCGGCCCGGCGGCTCAACGTCTCGCAGCCCTCGCTGTCCCGGGCGATCGCCGACCTGGAGCAGGAACTCGGGGTCCGGCTCTTCGCGCGCGCCGGCCGGGGCATCCGCCTGAACCCGGCCGGCCGGCAGTTCCTGGAGGGCGCGCGGCGGGTCCTCGCCGAGGTCGAGCGGGCCGCCGCCTCGGCGCGGCGGATCGGGGCGGGCGAGATCGGCCAGCTCGATATCGGCGCGGTGGACACGGTCTCCTGGTCCGGCGTGGTGCCGGAGGCGCTGCGGGCGCTGCGGAGCGCTCGGCCCGGCGTCCTGCTGCGTCTGTTCCCCTTAAGCTCCCGCGAGCAGTTGGCGGCGATCCAGGGCGGCCGGCTGGACGTCGGCTTTCTCTACAACCGGCCGCGTGACGATCCGGCGACCCGGGCCTTGGCCGTCGCGGAGGACGAGGTCGTGCTGGCCGTGCCGGGCGACCACGGCCTTGCGGGGACCGGCAGGGTGGCCCTGCGCGACCTGACGGGCGAGGCCTTCGTGTCCTTTCCGCGCGCGGCCAGCCCGGTCTTCCACGACCGCCTGGCGCAGGCCTGCGCGCAGCGCGGCTTCCGGCCGCAGGTGGTGCAGGAAGCGGCGACGGGTGCCGGCATCCTGGCGATCGTCGCCAGCGGTCTGGGCATCGCCTTCGTCAGTTCCGCGGTACGCTGGCGGCGGCCGCACAACATCGACCTGCTGGAGATCGAGAACCTCAACCTCAAGCTGGTGCTCGACTGTGTCTGGCGGGAGGACAACGAGGCGCCGGCCCTGGCACCCTTCCTGGACGCGGTTCGCGATCTGGCCGGCACGAAAGGCTGACGCCGCTGGCCGATGGGGGCCTAGAGCCTCTGGTGCCGGGCGCGGGCGCCGCGCTCGATGGCGGCGGCGGCCAGTCGGCCGACCTGCAGGCGATGACGCAGGATCTCCAGCAGACGCAGTTCTTCCTGGGTCGCCTTGCCGTCGGCGGCGGCGACGTCGCAGGCGATGGCGTAGGCGGTCTCGCGCAGCCGCTCGGGCAGGCTGTCGACGATGATGTCCAGGGCCTTGTCCAGGCCCTCGGCATCGCCCAGCAACTCGGCGCATTCCTTCGCGGTCTTAGGCAGGCTGTCCGGATCGAAGCCGCGGAACACCGGCAGATAGCGGACGATCTCGCCCATGGTCTTGAGCTCGGAATCGGTCATGTTACGGTCTGCGGCGGAGACCAGGACCATGGTGTAGATCAGGGCGGAGTGGGTGTCGGCCATGGGTACGCTCTCGTTCCCTCGAAGGCGCCGCCGCGGTCGCGGCGGCCGGCGGAACCTAAGCGCCGCCGGCGGGCCGCGTCAACCTCCCGATAGGGCCCTGCGCCGCGCTTGGTTCTAATAGTCTTGCAGGAAGTTGCGGGTCGCCGCGACGGCCTCGGCCAGGCCGAGGCGTTGCACCTCGACCGCTTCCGGGAAGGCGCCCAGAAGGCGCGTGGGCAGGGCGGGGTCGAGCAGGACGAAGACGCCCCGGTCGTCGGCGCGCCGGATCAGCCGGCCGAAGGCCTGCTTGAGGCGCAGCCGGGCCAGGCTGTCGTCGTAGGCGCGGCCGCCGAAGACCCGGCGCCGGGCCTTGTGGCGGATGTCCGGGCGCGGCCAGGGCACCCGGTCGAAGACGATCAGGCGCAGCGAGCGGCCGGGCACGTCGACTCCGTCGCGCACGGCGTCCGTGCCCAGCAGGCAGGCGTCGGCCTCGCTGCGGAAGATGTCGATCAGGGTGGCGGTGTCCATGCCCTCGATGTGCTGGGCGTAGAGCGGCAGGCCGGCCGCGTCGACGGCCGGCGCGATCAGCCGGTGGACCGCGCGCAGGCGGGCGATGGCGGTGAAGAGGCCCAGCGCGCCGCCGCCGGCGGCCAGGAAGAGCTCTCGGTAGGCGGCGGCGACCTGGGCCCGGTCGTCCTTGCGGACGTCGCCCACCACCAGCACCCGGGTCGCCGCGCCGTAGTCGAAGGGCGAGGCCACCTTGGCCCGGACCGCCGGCGCCGGCAGGTGCGCCGCCCCGCTGCGCGCCTCGGCGGCGGCCCAGTCGGCCTCGCCGTCGCCGCTGCCGTCGGTCAGGGTCGCCGAGGTCACGACCAGGCCTTGGGCATGGCGCATCAGGATCTCGGCCAGGGGCCGGGTCGGGTCGATCCAGTGGCGGTGCATGCCGACGTCGAGGTCGCGGCCCTCGCGCCGCGCGACTCCGAACCAGTCGACGAAGTCCTCTGGCGTCTCGGCGCCGAGGCTGTGCAGCATGCCGCGCCAGGCCGCGACCGTGCCGCGGCGCCTGGCCAGGCCGCGGCAGATCCCGTCGATGCGCCGCCGGGTCTCGCTGTCCAGCTCGGCCGAGTCGTCGTCCAGCCGCGCGGCCAGCTCTGCTTCCAGCCGGGTCAGGGGCCGTTCCAGTTCGGCCAGGGCGGCGTCGAGGCGATGGCCGGCGTCCAGGACGCCCTCGCCCAGGGGCCGGACCTCGGCCTCCAGGCTGTAGGGGTCCTGCGGCCGCCGGACCCGGGCGTAGACCTGCTGGCGGACCCGGGCCAGGAAGGCCTCGGCCGGGCCCTGGGGCGCCTCGCCGGCGACCCTCTGGCCCCAGCCCTCGGCCGGCAGGCAGCGGGCGGCGCGCAGCACCTGCTCCAGCAGCTCCGCGGTCGCCGCGTCGCCCGCCGCCAGGTCCTCGATGCGCCGCCGCAGGCCGCGCAGGCGGCTCGGCTGGCGGCTGGTCTCGACCCCGCGCAGCCAGCGGCGCAGCTCGTGGCCGTCCTGGCCGGAGAGGTGCGCCGCGAAGGCGGCGTCGGCGGCGCCGAAGAGGTGATGCCCTTCGTCGAAGACGTAGCGCGCCGGCAGGCCGCCTTCCTCGCTGCCCAGCACCGCCTGGATCATGACCAGGGCGTGGTTGGCGATCACCAGGCGGGCGCGGCGGGCCCGGCGCACGCTCTTCTCGATGTAGCACTTGGCGTAGTGGGCGCAGGCGGAATAGACGCACTCCCCCCGGCGGTCGGTCAGGCCCAGGGTCCGGCTGCGGCCCAGCAGCTCGGGCAGCCAGCCCGGGAAGTCGCCGCCGACCATGTCGCCGTCGCGGCTGCGCAGGGCCCAGCGCGCCATCAGGCCCAGGGCGACGGCGTCG
>JAKSBE010000519.1 GCA_022361275.1 Kiloniellales bacterium | reverse complement strand
GCTGCGCCGTGCCATCCTCGAGCTGGCGGTAGAGGTGTTTTTCCAGTGGCATGTCGCCTTTGCGCCAGGCCTTGGGCAGGGGAATATCGTCGGGATCGTACATGTCCCAGTATCGGCCCGGCGGCGTGAACGGATGGTGTGGATCAGGGAAGGAACACTGGATGAAAAAAGGTGCATCGCCCGCCCGGCGGCCGTTCAGATAGCGTGCCGTCTGCTGGCCAATATAGGCGGTCGGGTACAGTTCTTCCGGCAATCGCGTCAGCCAGGCCTGGGGCGTGGTGATACGCGGATCGCGTAGGCCATTCCGGCGCCCGCGCAGGTCGTTCCAGTCGCCGCCCTGCGCGATCAGCCAGCGCTCGTAGTCGCCGCCGGCCTCGTCGGCGTGGCCGGTGACCAGATCGACGTGGCCAAAGCCGTAGAAGGGCGTCTTGACGCGGAAATGCCGGTCCTTCCAGGACCGCGGATCCTCCTGGAGATACCGGTCACCGCGCCGAGGCGGCTGTTCCGCCTCGCTGACGGCGCCGTCGGCGTTGAAATGATAGCGGTCCGGATCGGGCTTGAAGGCCGCCTCTATTCCGGTGATCGTCTGCAGATGCGACTTGCCGATGAGCGCGGTGTCATAGCCTTCTTCGCGCAACCGCTGGACAAAGGTGCGGGAGCTCTCGCCAAGGGGTGTGCCGTTGGAATAGACTCCGTGCGCGGAGGGCATGCGCCCGGTCATCAGCGAGGCGCGATTCGCCATGCAGACCGGGTTGGCCACATAAAACCGGTCGTAGCGGGTGCCGCGGTCCGCCAGAGCGTCGATGTTCGGGGTCCTGACGGTGGGGTTGCCATAGCAGCCCAGATGGTCGGCCCTGTGCTGGTCGGTGATAAACAACAGTATGTTCGGGCGGGACATCAACTGCTCAAGCTTCCAGTCTCGACGCTTCTTCCGCGCCCAGGTGAGATCGGCGGCCGATGAGAACTGCCGCCAGTCCTACCACCGGTCCCGCCAGGTTGGCGACCAGCGAAATCATCCCGACATCCGTCGGTACCAGCATCAAAACGCCGCCCAACACGTAGATTGCACGGCTGGATGGTGACAGTGCAGTCGCCGCGCAGCCGACGATTGCGGCCGTCACCAACCAGATCCCGACCAGGGCGGTACCGAAACTCAGTCCGATATGAAGCCAGCTTCCCTGCATGATGAAAACCGGCGAGGTGATGATCAGGAAGGGAATGAAATAGGCAATCCAACCGACCCGGACGGCCGCCAGAGCGGTTTTTAAGGAATGACCATTGGCCACAGTTGCGGCGGTAAAGGCGGCGATTGCCACGGGTGGTTTGATCAGCGACATCAGGCCGAAGTAAAACACGAAAAGATGCGCCGAAAGAGCCGGGATGCCAGCCTCGACGATCGACGGCGCCAG
>JAKSBE010000265.1 GCA_022361275.1 Kiloniellales bacterium | reverse complement strand
TCCCGGCCCGGTAGATCGCCTTCATGTCCCTGGCCACCTGGCGCCGGTCCTGGTAGGCGCACAAGGACAGGCCGTGGCGCATCAGATGGACGATGCAGGTCTGGACCTGGGTCTCGGGGAAGACCGCGTTGATCGCCTCCGAGGCGCGCAGCGCTGGGCTTCGCCCCCTTTGAGACCGTCGACCACCGCGATCAGGCAGTCCTTGATGCCCCGGGCCTTGAGCTCGTTCGTCACCCGCAGCCAGAACTTGGCCCCTTCGCTCTGTTCGATCCACAGCCCCAGGATCTCCTTGGTGCCGTCCAGGCGGATGCCGATCGCCAGGTAGACCGCCTTGTTCCTGACCGTGCCCTCGTCACGGATCTTGACACGCAAAGCTTCGAAGAAGATCACCGGATAGATCGGATCCAGCGGCCGGTTCTGCCAGGCCTTGACCTCCTCGATCACCGCGTCGCTCACCCGGCTGATCAGGTCCGGGGAGACCGAGATCGCGTAGAGCTCCTCAAGGTGGCCCTTGATCTCGCGCTGGGTCATGCCGCGGGCATAGAGCGAGATCGCCTTCTCGTCGAAGCCCGGCAGCCGGCTCTGGCCCTTCCGGACCAGTTGCGGCTCGAAGCTGGCGTTGCGGTCCCGGGGCACCGCAACCTCAACCGACCCGCTCTCCGTCAGAACCAGCTTGCGGCCGTGGCCGTTGCGGTTGTTCCCGCTGCCGCGGCCGCCGGGATCACCCTTCTCGTAGCCCAGGTGCACCGTCAGCTCCGCCCCAAAGGCCCGCTCCATCAACGCCTTCTGAAGAGCCTTCAGAAGTCCTTCATCGCCAAGCAGCTCCTCCAAAAGCTCCTTGCGTATCTCCTTCATCGTGCCTCCTCCTTCCAGGGTTGAAGCACATCACTCGCTTACACGGATAAGCGGACAGTCTCCACGACGGGTTCAACAACCGGCGCCTGCTCCAGCCGATCGGAAACATCCCGCCGGCCGAAGCCGAGGCACGCTACTATGCCGTGACAGAGCAAGCCCCTATGGCCGCGTGACTCAAAGCAAACGGCCTTCGGAAAATCCGGCG
>JAKSBE010000530.1 GCA_022361275.1 Kiloniellales bacterium | reverse complement strand
CCCGTGATCAGGCTGTTCTCGGAGATGAGGGCGAAGCCGTCGACGTTCTGGTCGTTGTTGTCGCCGCCGAGCTTGAGGTCGCCGATGTTGGTGAAGTTCCAGAGCACCCGGGTCGAGTTCGACACCGTGTTGTACCAGCGCCGGGAATAGGCGGCGGTCAGGAAGTGGGCCAGCAGGCCTTCACGGTCGTTGTAGCCGTGCAGGGCGCCGTAGCCGACTTCCCAATAGCCGCCCAGGGTCTCGAGGAAGGCGGTCACGCCGTAGACGTTGACGTCGTTGCCCTCCAGGTTGCCGTCGTCGTCCAGGACGCCGGGGTTGGTCACGTCGTTGAAGGCGCCGAAGAAGGTGACGTCGAAGTTCGAGATGTCCAGGGAGGCCGAGTTCCGCGCCGGGATCGAGAAGGCGGCGCCGCCGATCGCGTCGTCGGCCCAGACGCCGTTCTGCAGGAACAGCGGAAAGAGGCCGACCGTGAAGGGCAGGTCGAAGTCCTGGTAGTCGTTGGACAAACCGCCGTAGATCGCTGCGATGTCGCCCTCGAAGAACAGGGTCTGCGGCTCGAAGTCGAACTCCTTGTTGAAGCTCTCGTCGGCGTCTTCGCCGGCGAACTCGAAGCGGGTGAACTCGCCGCCGTCCTGAATCGGGGCGAAGAAGGCGTGAATCCGCTCGGTGCCGGTGATCTTGAAGTCGATATCGATGTTGAGCCGGGTCGCGATCTGGGCCAGTTCCCGGCCATTGTTGTTGTTGTAGGCGACGGCCGTGCGCGTGTCGCCATAGATGGCCAAGCCCGGAATCAGGGGGTTCTTGGCGCCGAAGACCGTGCTGCTCTCGTCGTACTTGCCCCCCGTGTACTGCTTGCGGCCCAGCTCGAGCAGCGGCCGCGGCGGATCGACCTCGGTCTTGCCGCCGTAGATGTTGACCTGTCCCTCGGCGTTGTAGTCTTTTTCATAGGTCGGATCCGCACCGAAGGCGCTGTCGTCTTCGCCCTCCAGGCGTTTCACACCCGGCGAAGCCTTGAAGGCCTTCTTGGCCTCTCCGGCGACCGCACCGCCGGCCGCGGCGATCTGCCGCGTGAAATCGGCCGGCCCGCGGCGCTGCGGCTGGCCGTCGGAGGCGTCCGACGGCAGCTTGGCGCGAAAGGCCCGCTGGCTGTCGTCCTCGGACTCGGAAGAAAAGAGACCGGTCACCATTGCCGTGGCCCGGGCGAAGAATCCCTCGTCGTCCTCTTCCTCCGGCTCCACGATCACCGGCGTTGCGGCCCTGGCGCTGACCCTGGAGGGCGCGGCCGGGGCAGGGGCCTCGGGCTCGGGCGGCAAGGTACCGCGGAAGGCCGGCTGCCCGGTCGCGGCGGAACCGCCGTCCTCCGTGGTGTGCCGAGCTTGGGCGGCGGCGGACTGACCGGCCGGGAGCGTCGACCAGAGGTCCAGGTTGCCGCTTCCGGAGGCTGCGATCTGTAGCGTGACTTTCTGTCCGCCCTGCGGACCGGCGCCGGCTGCCGGCTTCGATGCCGTGCCCGCCCCGACCGTGAAGGTTCCGGCGGCGAGTGCGATGGTTGCCAAGGCGGTGGCGCTCGATGCTCGGTAGCGCATGTGCCTTCGTCCCTCTCTTTTCATCGGGGTGTGGCTCCCCTGGTCAGCGGCCCTCGCAGGTCCTTGCATAACGGGCCTCGGTTTTCTCGCTCGTTGGGACTTTTGCCCGAGGGAGGCGGACCCGCGACCGGGTGGGTTCGCGTCGCGGGTCCGCCGACCCTGGGCCTTACGGCAGCCTTACTTCACTTCGAACTCCACGGAGTAGACGTGGAAGTCCATCATGTTCTCGTTCATCCGCTGCTCCATCTCAGCGGTCGCCTCGACGAACCGCATGAAGTAGATCGGTTCGGCGCGGCTGCGCATGCGGAAGGCGAGGCGGTACTTGCCGGGCTTCTTGATCAGACGCCCGGGGACGTCGTAGGAGGCTCTCTCTTCACCGAGCGGCGGCAGGGAGTGGGCTTCCATGCGCACCAGCGGCGGGTGGTTGAGAACCGTGGTCGGCACTTGCGGCGGACGCAGGTGCGGCAGCGGATCGACGTCGAAGTTCACCGGCAGGTACATCTCCCGGTCGGCGCCCTTGATGTTGGTGGTCAGGAACTTGGTCTGGAAGTTGACCAGCTGCTGGTCGACCGGGATGGTGCCGGCCGCGACCTCCAGGCTGTGCAGGTCGGCCATGTCGCCGTTCTTGTCGACGTATCCGGATTCCCAGATGTTCTTGCCGTCCGGATCGAGCAGGGCGACGTTGACCCAGATCTGCGGCTGGGCGCCCAGGGAGCCGGAGGGCAGGTTGTGGCCGGAGTTCAGGTTCTTGATGACGTAGGTGAACTCCAGGTCCTCGCCGACCTCGGGCTCGTCGTCGAAGAAGGGCCCGTTGACCTTGGTGCCGTTCTCCATCACCTGCTTCCGCAGCTCACGCCGCTCGGCCAGCTTGTAGAGGTTCTCCTCGATCACCAGCCAGGCTTCCTCGCGGTCGACCGGGTCGGACCAGGCCTCCGGGAATTCGACCTCGATCAGGCCGTCGGCGACCTTGTCCTCGAACTCGATCGAACCCCAACCGGCGCGCCAGTCGAACTGCATCCACTCCTTGATGCCCCAGGCCAGAGCATCCTGGTTGTGCGGGAAGATGCCGGGGTGGGCGATCGAGTAGCCCGGGCCGATGAAGCGGTGGTTGGCGTGCCTCCGGCCGGGGTTGATCTCGCGACCGCCGACGATGGCCGTGGGGGCGGTGGAGTAGCCCTCGGGCTTGCCCGGCACCTTGCCCATGTGGCAGTCCTGGCAGGTGATGCCGGCCTCGCGCGCCGGGCTGGCGCGGTACTGGTCCCAGACCACCTCGAGCTTGATGCCGAGGTTGACCGCGACCTGGTGGCAGCTGACGCAGAACTCGGACTTGGTGATCTGTTCGAACTTCACCATCTCGCCGTGGATCTCGTTGCCGCGCCCTTCTTCGCTGGTCTTGATCGTGTAGGTCTCCTTGTCGTCGATGACCTTCTGGAAGACGCTGTCCTCGCCGCTGCCGAAGACCGGATCGAAGATCTTGCCGGGGACCACGCGGCGCTCGCCGTTGACCTTGCCGAACTCCTGATCCACCCGGTGGCAGGTGATGCAGGTCACACCCTCGCGCGAGACCTGGGCACGCTCCCAGAGCGGGGCGTCCCGCGGCTCGCCGAGCTGCGTGCCGACCTGGGCGTGGCAGCGGACGCAGAAGGTGCCGACCGTGCCCTGGGTCAGCTCCTGGAACTTCTGCTCGAACTTGTGGAACATCGGCGAGATCGACGCGTAGGCGTGCTGCGACGACGACCACTCGTAGTAGATCTGCTCGTGACACTCGCCGCACTGCGCGGCGGTGGGGTAATAGCTCTCGTCGTAGAGCTTGGTATGGGCCTGGTCGCCGTCCACCTCGTCGCCGCCTTCGGTCTTCTCGGCCACCTGAGTGGCGTTGAGCGGGCTTGTCAGGTCCCGTGCCTCGGCACGGACCTGATCGGCCGCCGAAGCACCGGCAAGGGTGAACACGAACGAAAGCGCGGCGACGAAGCGCCAGGGAACTAATGCCGTTCGCCCTGGCGGGCAAACGGACGGACCCTGAGGTAATACCTTCATGGTTTCCTCCCGAGTTCGCGTCGGCCTGTGACGCGGAGTCGAAAAACAAAAGTGGCGAATCGCCTCGAGCGCCGATTCGCGCTTAAATAGGAATGGCTTAACCTCGCTTACCTGACGTGACATGGGTGCAACATTCGATCGCTAAACCTGTGGTGCCGTTGTGGCAGCGGAATTCCGAGACGATCGCGTAAGCCCGGGTGATCGGCACCTTCCCATGGTTAAAAAGCGTTAAAAAAGCAGCCGTTCGTGTACACACGGACGCAAGGCGGGTTGGGGGCGTGCTGGGGCATTTCTGTGTGTCTCTTGTGGTCGGCGCTGAATCGCGCGGAACGGCTTGGATCTCGAAGGATAAATTTTCCGTCAGTGCCGCGGAAGATGGCGACCCGACGGAAGCGGGACCGCGCCTTTCCGCCGCGGCGCGGCCCTGCGTGCCGGGGCCGGTGCCACAAAATCGTCGAAGATCCCGGTCAGTAAGATCAGCGGGTGAGCCGGGGGGAGACGGGCCGAGCCCGCCCTCCCTCGTGTCCCGATGCTGAAGCTCGCGGGAGCGAGTTCCGGCATCAAAGGGACCATAACTTGTTGAATTTGTTGTGATTCAACTTCCGATTCGCGTGTCTTCAACGTCCGAGGAGCGCCACCAGATGACGAACAACCGGCTGTGCAGGGTTCTCACCTGCACGGCGTTCTTTGCCGCAGGTCTCGGGGTGAGCCTGACCTGGAGCGTCGGCGGGCCGCTCGTCCAGGCCGCCTATGGCGTGGTCCTGGCCCTCGCGATTCTTGGGGTCTACCTCTTCGTCGGGCAGATCTCGGATATCTGGCGCAACTTCCTCTTCCTCTTGACCTGGTTCTGCGGCGTGATGCTGGTCTTTGACCTGCTGACGTCCTCGATCATCCTCACCGCCCAGTTCCTCCAGGGCTGGTATGTCATCTACACCATGGG
>JAKSBE010000039.1 GCA_022361275.1 Kiloniellales bacterium | reverse complement strand
TGGCGTCCCCAACGGGAATCGAACCCGTGTCTCCACCTTGAAAGGGTGGTGTCCTGGACCTCTAGACGATGGGGACGTCGCGCAGGCAGATAACCGATGGCCTTCGGCAAATCAAGCCCGTTGCGGCGATTCCTCATTCATGGCCCGGCCGAGCCCTCGCGGGCCGTCTCTCCCCGCCCCGCCTCTCGTCCGCGTGCCTGGGCCAGCTTTTCCTCCAGGGCGGGGTCCAGGGCGGCCAGGGGCACGCCGGAGATCTCCTGGATCAGCTTACGCAGAATCGCCTCCTGGAAGTCCTCGAAATCCTCGGCGGTGACCAGGAAGGCCCCGGTCCCGCCGATCACGTTGTAGAGGTAGTAGCGGTCGACCAGGAAATCCTCGTTGAGGATGGCCAGCCCGTTGATGGTGAAGCCCGCCGCCACGGCCTTGTCCCGCTCGGCCTCCGGCTGGTTGCCCTGATTGGCCCGACCGTCGCCGGAGATGTCCACGACCTTGCGCCGGCCGGCATAGTCGTTGCGATCGATCAGACGGGTCGAGAAGGACATGGCGCCGCCGATGGCGGTGCCGCCGCCGATCACGAAGCGTGGCGTGGCGTCGATCTCCTCGGCGAAGGCCTCGGCACTCTCGGCGTCGGTCAGATGCATCCAGTCGATGGCCAGGAACTGGCGCCGGTTGTCGGACCACTGGACCAGCGAGACCGCGATCCCGAGGTCGCCCGCAGCCTCGATGGCGGCGGTCACCGCCGAGTGCCGGAAGGCGTTGGCGATGCCCTGCATCTGCAGGTCGAATTCATCAGCGGTCACGCTGGAGGAGGAGTCGACCGCCAGGACAAGTTCGAGATCGACCGGGGTGCCCTGCGCCCGCGCCGGGGCCGAGAGGATCGAGAGGATGAAGACCAGAGAGCACAGCAGCAGGAGACGGAGCTTGCACAAAGCTTTGCCGGGCTCGCGGATCATTGGCCAAGTCTAGCCGGAAGCCTCCGCCGCGTCCTCAACAATCAACTGCACGGAATCGTGACCGCGCCAGCGGTCGCGCCGCAGCTTGCCGGCGATGTGCAGCGGCAGGCCGCGGGTGTTGAGCAACGCGACGCCGAGAGGACGGTCCAGCGCCCGAAAGGCGATGGCCTTGAGCCGCCCGCCTTCCGCCGCGGCGAGGTCGAAGCGGACATGGTCCTCGCCGACCACGCGGGCCTGCTGGACCCGGGCGTCGGCCAGGACGAAGCGCGGCTCCTCGTTGCCCGGCCCGAAGGGTGCGATCTGCTCGAGCTGCCCGAGCAGCGCGGTGGTCGCTGCCGCCGGCCGCAGCGTGCCGTCGATGCCCAGGCTCGGCCGATAGCCGATCGCCTCGAGGCGCGTCCGGACCCGGCTCTCCAGGAAATCGCGCAAGGCCTCCAGTTCGCCCTCGGCGACCGTCAGCCCGGCGGCCTGAGGATGGCCGCCGCCGTCGATCAGGTGCCCGGCCTGCCGGGCGGCCAGGACCATCGCGCCGAGGTCGAGGCCGGGCACCGAGCGGCCCGAGCCCTTGCCGCGCCCCGCCTCCAGCGCGACCACCACGGCCGGCAGGTTGGTGCGCTCGCGCAGGCGGCTGGCGACGATGCCGATCACGCCGGGATGCCAGCCTTCGGCGGCGACGAAGACCAGGGCATCCGGCGCCGGAGTCCGTGCTTCGACCTGGGCCATGGCCTGCTCCAGGATCGCCCGCTCGATCTCCTGCCGCTCGCGGTTGTAGCCGTCGAGTTCGCGGGCCAGGGCGAGGGCCTCCTCGCGGTCCCGGCAGGCGAGCAGCCGGGCCCCCAAGCCGGCCCGGCCGACCCGGCCGCCGGCGTTGATCCGCGGTCCCAGCAGGAAGCCGGCGTGGTAGACGCCGGGCGCCTCGTCGACCCCGGCGACGTCGCAAAGCGCGGTCAGGCCGGGGTTGTTGCGCCGCCCGAGCACCTTCAGGCCCTGGGCCACCAGGGCCCGGTTGAGGCCGGCCAGGGGCATGACGTCGCAGACCGTGCCCAGGGCCACCAGGTCGAGCCAGTCCATCAGCCTGGGCTCCCCCAGGCCTTGGCGGGCGTACCAGCCGCCGTCGCGCAGGGCCCGGTTGAGGCCGACCAGAAGCAGGAAGGTCACCCCGACCGCGGCCAGCGGGCCGCAGTCCGTGGTCTGGTCCAGGCGCTGCGGATTGACCACCGCGACCGCCGGCGGCAGACGGGCCTCGGCGGCATGGTGATCGACCACGATCACCTCAAGGCCGTCACCGGCCGCGGCCTCCAGGGCCGCGTAGGCGGTGGTGCCGCAGTCCAGGGTCAGGACCAGGGAGGCCCCCTGCGCCTTCAGCCGGCGCAGCGCCGGGGCATTGGGGCCGTAGCCCTCGGCCAAGCGGTCGGGCACGTAGACCAGCAGCTCGCGCCCGATGGCGCGGAAGAAGAGCTCCAGCAGCGCGGCCGAGCTGCCGCCGTCGACGTCGTAGTCCGCGAAGGCGGCGACCCGCTCCCCGGCCTCGATCGCCGCGACCAGGCGGGCCACCGCCCGGTCCAGGTCGAGGAAGCTGGAGGGGTCAGGCAGGTGGTCGCGCAGCCGCGGCTCGAGGAAGCGGCCGGCTTCCTCCAGGCCGACCCCGCGGGCGGCGAGGATGCGGCCGACGATCTCCGGCAGGCCGAGACGCTGCGCCAGGGCCAGGCCGCGACGGTCGTCGTCGAGCCGGGCCCGCCAGCGCTTGCCGCAAACCGAGTCCTCGACACCCAGGAAGGCGCGCGCCGAGGGACCCTCGCGCAGGGGCTCGACCATCGGGCTCAGACGCCCAGGGAGTCGTACCAAGTCTTGCGCTCGAAGTTGTGCAGCGCCTCGATGGTCCGCACGGTGCCCGACTTGGAGCGCATGACGATCGAATGGGTCGAGGCGCCGCCGTGGAAGCGCCGAACCCCCTTCAGCATGGTGCCGTCGGTCACCCCGGTCGCGGCGAACATGACGTTGCCGCTGGCCAGCTCCAGAAGGCCGTACTTGCGGTCGTAGTCGGTGATGCCCCAGCGCTGGGCCCGGGCGCGCTCGTCCTCGTTGCGGAACACCAGCCGGCCCTGCATCTGGCCGCCGATGCAGCGCAGGGCCGCAGCGGCGAGCACGCCTTCCGGCGCGCCGCCGACGCCCAGGTACATGTCGACGCCGCTGTCGCGGACGCTGGTCGCGATCACGCCGGAGACGTCGCCGTCGGAGATCAGCATGATCCGAGCCCCGGCCTCGCGAATCCTGGCGATGGCCTCGTTGTGGCGCGGCCGGTCGAGGACGCAGACCACCAGATCCGAGACATCGACCCGCTTCGCCTTGGCCAGTTCGACCAGATTCTTGCCGGGCGCCTCGTCGAGGTCGACCACGTCGTCGGGCAGGCCGCCGCCGACGGCGATCTTGCTCATGTAGACGTCGGGCGCGTTGAGGAAGCCGCCGGCCTCGGCCATGGCGATGACCGCCAGGGCGTTCTGCCCACCCTTGGCGGTGATGGTCGTGCCCTCGAGCGGATCGAGGGCGATGTCGATTCGCGGGCCGCCGGCGCCGACCTTCTCGCCGATGTAGAGCATCGGCGCCTCGTCGCGCTCGCCCTCGCCGATCACCACCGTGCCGTCGACCTGCATGTCGCTGAGGGCCTGGCGCATGGCGTTGACCGCGGCCTGATCGGCCGCCTTCTCGTCGCCCCGCCCCATCAGACGCGAGGCGGCCAGCGCGGCGGCCTCGGTGACCCGAACCACTTCCAGGGCCAGGTTGCGCTCCATGACCGCGAACTCGGGGACGTCTTGCTCGGGCATCCTTGGCTCTCCCTCCTGCGCCGCTCGATCATCGCGCTTGCCTTGCGTGACTCCTGCCGGATTCCCGCGCCGCTCACAAGCTCCCGATCACGGACTCCCGGCCTAAAGGGCCTCGATGCGGATCAGCCGCGGTGCCTCGACCACCGTCTCGAGCTGGCCGATCCGCGCCAGGGCGCGGCGCAGGCCGGCCTCCTGGGTCTCGTGCGTGGTCAGCACCACCGGCACCGCCTCGTGCGGGTCCCGGCCCCTCTGCACCAGGGACTCGACGGAGATCGCCTCGTCGCGCAGGGCCGCCGCGACGTCGGCGATCACCCCGGGCCGGTCGACGCACATCAGGCGGATGTAGTAGCAGCCGACGTGCTGCACCATCGGCTGGGCCGGCAGGACCGCGAGCCGGCCGGCGGGAATCCCGAAGGACGGCAGGCGCAGGCCGCGGGCCAGGTCGGCCAGGTCCGCGACCACCGCCGAGGCGGTCGGCCCGGCGCCGGCGCCGCGGCCCTCGGCGACGATGCTGTCGACGGCGTCGCCCTCCGCGACCACCGCGTTGAAGACGCCCTCGACGCTGGCGATGGGTGCCTCCTTGGCGACCATGCAGGGATGGACCCGCTGCTCGACCTTGCCGTCGATGCGGCGCGCCAGGCCGAGCAACTTGATGCGGTAGCCGAGTTCCTCGGCGAAGTCGATGTCGGTGCTGGTGACGTTGCGGATGCCCTCGACGTAGACGCCGTCGAGGTCGACCTCGCAGCCGTAGGCCAGGGCGGTCAGGATCGCCAGCTTGTGCGCGGCGTCGACGCCGTCGATGTCGAAGCTCGGATCGGCCTCGGCGTAGCCGAGCTCCTGGGCCTCCTTGAGCACGCCCTCGAAGTCGCGGCCGGTCTCGCGCATCGTGGTCAGGATGTAGTTGCAGGTGCCGTTCAGGATGCCGTAGATGCGCGCAAAGCCGTTGGCGGACAGGCCTTCGCGCAGGGTCTTGATGATCGGGATCCCGCCGGCCACCGCGGCCTCGTAGGCGAGACCGGCGCCGCCGGCCTCGGCCCGGGCGGCCAGGGCGCTGCCGTGATGCGCGAGCAGCGCCTTGTTGGCGGTCACCACGTCGCGGCCGCGGTCGAGCGCGGCCTCCACCACTGCCTTGGCCGAGCCGTCGGCACCGCCGATCAGCTCCACGACCACGTCGACCTCCGGGGCGGCCGCCATGGCGACCGGATCGTCGAACCAGGCGAAGTCCGAAATGTCGACGCCGCGGTCCTTGCTCCGGTCGCGCGCCGAGACGGCCACGACCTCGAGGGCGCGGCCGCAGCGCGCCGCGATCAGCTCGGCGTTGGCCTTCAGCAGGGACAGGACCCCGGCGCCCACGGTCCCGAGGCCGGCGACCGCGATTCTGAGCGGCGCGCTCACGAGGCCAGCTTCCGGGCGCCAGCCGCATCGGGGTCCGCGCCCGGGGCTGCGCCGGCCGTCTTCAGGAAGGCCTTGATGTTGCGCAGCGCCTGGCGGATGCGCTGCTCGTTCTCGACCAGCGCCAGGCGGAGGTGGCCTTCGCCGTATTCGCCGAAGCCGACGCCGGGCGAGACCGCGACCTTGGCCTCCTTGAGCAGCAGCTTGGAGAACTCGAGGGAGCCGGCCGCCGCGAAGGCCGGCGGCACCGGCGCCCAGGCGAACATGGTCGCCGGCGGACAGGGCACCTGCCAGCCGGCGGCGGCCAGGCCTGCGATCAGCACGTCGCGCCGCGACTTGTAGCGCTGCCGCATCTCCTCGACGCAGTCCTGGGGCCCGTTGAGCGCCGCGGTCGCCGCCACCTGGACCGGCGTGAAGGCGCCGTAGTCGACGTAGGACTTCACCCGGGCCAGGGCGGCGATCAGCTTGGCGTTGCCGCTGCAGAAGCCGACCCGCCAGCCGGGCATCGAATAGGTCTTGCTGAGCGAGGTGAACTCGACCGCGATCTCGCGCGCGCCCGGCACCTGCAGGATCGAGGGCGGCGGTCGGTCGTCGAAGTAGACCTCGGCATAGGCGAGGTCCGAGATGACGTAAATGCCGTGGTGACGGCAAAAATCGACGACCGCCTGATAGAAGTCGAGCCCGACCGTCTCGGCCGTGGGATTGGCCGGATGGTTGAGAACCACGGCCAGCGGCTTCGGGATCGAGTGCCGGACCGCCCGCTCCAGTTGCTCCATCAGGTCGAAGTCCGGGCCCACCGGCAGATGGCGGATCGCGCCGCCGGCGATGATGAAGCCGAAGGCATGGATCGGATAGCTGGGATTGGGCACCAGGACGATGTCGCCCGGGCTGGTGATCGCCTGCGCCAGGTTGGCGAGGCCCTCCTTCGAGCCGAGGGTGACGATGATCTCGCGCTCCGGGTCCAGGTCGACCCCGAAGCGGCGGCCGTAGTAGGCGGCGACCGCCTTGCGCAGGCCCGGGATGCCGCGCGAGGTCGAATACCGGTGCGCCCGCGGGTCGTTGATGGTCTCGACCAGCTTGGTCACCACGTGCGGCGGCGGCGGCTGATCCGGATTGCCCATGCCGAAATCGATGATGTCCTCGCCCCGTGCCCTGGCCTCGGCCTTCAGGGCGTTGACCTCGGCGAAGACATAGGGTGGGAGGCGCTTGATCCGGTGAAATTCCTGTTCCATCTCGGACGGGGTCTGTTTCGCGTGATGCAAGCCGCCGACGGCGGAGGAGTGATACTAGCGCCGCCGGGGCCGGGATGCAGCACCCGACTTTCGCGAGGCGCGGCGACAGGCCAGGGCCCGTCGCCTCACGCCCTTTCCGAAGGCCTGGCCTAGCGGAACTCCTGGAAGATCTCGACCCGGCGGTTCCCGGCCGCGCCCTCCGGCGTGGTCTCGCGGTAGATCGGATCCCGGTCCGTGAGGGCCTCCACGAGCAAGCGCTCCGGGGCGACCCCAAGGCGCTCCAGCGCCTCGGCCACGCCGCGGGCGCGGGCCAGCGAGAGCTGGAAGTTGGTCAGGCTCTGCTGCAGTTCGGGGACCTCCGCGACCTCCCGGCTGGAGTGCCCGACGATGCGCAGCCGGCCGCCCCGGCTCCGGGACAGCGCGGCCACCGAGCGCAGAACCTCCCGGTCCTCGGTGTCGAGTCGGGCCGAGGCCTGGGCGAAATAGATGTCGGCGACATGTCGCCGCGCCGCGCCGGCGCCGTCCCCATCCGAAGACCGCGGCCCGGCGCCCTGCCACGCCGCCCCCCGGTCCGCCTCGAGCGTCGCCATGGCCTGGGACCGCGCCTCGCGGGAGGTGGTCCGCGGCGGCGCGTCGGGCACGCTCGCAAGGTTCGGAAAGTCCGCCTGGCCGAGCTCGGCCCGGGCGTCGGTGACCTTGAGCGGCCGCGGGATCGTGCCGCTCAACCGATCCTCGGTGCTCACCCCCTGATCCGCGCTGCAGGCGGCAAGCCCGAGGCAGAGGCAACCCAGAACGGTGAAGCGGCGCCAAACGTCCGGTTTCGACGATGCCAGGGGCCTTCGCGCGTCCCTCTCCCGCATCCCAGCCTTTGTCTCCTCTTTACCTGCGTACCCGATTACACTAGGCAACGGGTCGGTGAGCGCTGAAGAGCCCGTTGATGTTGCAGTGCAACATAGATCGGCCTATACAGCGCGTGGCGAAGATCGCAGTCGGCTCAACGACGAAACCCGCAACAGCGACTGGCGGAACCATAAGGAAAGCAAGATGGGCGAGCAACGGGGTCCGGAGTTCAATGTACCCGATCCGGTCGAGCTCTCTAAGGCGCTGGGGAGCATCGCGGATCGGAGCCAGAAGATCGTCACCGAGTTCCTGGAACGGCAGGCGACCAACGGCGGGATGGGGCCGATCGATCCGCTCAACATCGGCAACGCCTTCCTGGAAATGACGGCGCGCATGATGACCGACCCCGCCAAGCTGGTGCAGGCGCAGATGAACCTCTGGCAGGACTATCTGCGGCTCTGGCAGACCACGACCCAGCGCATCATGGGCGGCGCGGCCGAGCCGATCGCCGAGCCGGAGAAGGCCGACCGGCGCTTCAAGGACCCGGCCTGGGAGGACAACCAGCTCTTCGACTTCATCAAGCAGTCCTACCTGCTGAGCGCGCGCTGGATGCAATCGACCGTGCGCGACGTCGACGGCCTCGACGAGAAGACCGCGCAGAAGGTCGACTTCTACACCCGCCAGTTCGTCGACGCCATGGCGCCCTCGAACTTCATCATGACCAACCCGGAGGTCCTGCGCGAGACGCTGGAGTCCGGCGGCGAGAACCTGGTCAAGGGCCTGGAGAACCTGCTCGAGGACCTGGAGCGCGGCAAAGGCCGGCTGCACATCAAGATGACCGACTACGACGCCTTCAAGATGGGCGAGAACATCGCGGTCACGCCCGGCAAGGTGGTCTACCAGAACGACCTGATGCAGCTGATCCAGTACACGCCGACCACCGAGACGGTGCACAAGCGGCCGCTTCTGATCATCCCGCCCTGGATCAACAAGTACTACATCCTCGATCTGCGCGAGAAGAACTCCTTCGTGAAGTGGGCGGTCGACCAGGGCCTGACCGTGTTCATGATCTCCTGGGTCAACCCGGACCGCGAGCTGGCCGCCAAGACCTTCGAGGACTACATGCACGAGGGCCCGCTGGCGGCGCTCGACGCGGTCGAAAAGGCGACCGGCGAGAAGGACGCCAACGTCATCGGCTACTGCCTGGGCGGCACCCTGCTGTCCGCGACCCTGGCCTACATGGCGGTCAAGGGCGACAAGCGGGTCAAGAGCGCGACCTTCTTCACCACCATGACCGACTTCACCGAGGCGGGCGAGCTGGGCGTCTTCATCGACGAGGAACAGCTCGCCTCGCTCGAGGAGCGGATGGGCGAGCGCGGCTACCTGGAGGGCGCCGAGATGGCGACCACCTTCAACATGCTGCGCGCCAACGACCTGATCTGGTCCTTCGTGGTCAACAACTACCTGCTCGGCAAGGACCCATTCCCTTTCGACCTCCTGTACTGGAACTCGGATTCGACCCGCATGCCGGCGGCCATGCACAGCTTCTACCTGCGCAGGATGTACCAGGAGAACCTGCTGGTCGAGCCGGGCGGGATCGAGCTGGACGGCGTGCCGATCGACCTGCGCAAGGTCGAGACCCCGGTCTTCATGCTCTCGACCAAGGAGGACCACATCGCGCCCTGGGCCTCGACCTACGCCGCGACCCAGCTCTTCTCCGGCCCGGTGCGCTTCGTGCTCGCCGCCTCGGGGCACATCGCCGGCGTGGTCAACCCGCCGGCCGCCGAGAAGTACTCGCACTGGACCAAGGCCCAGAACCCGAAGGATCCGATGAAGTGGCTGGCCGGGGCCAAGGAGCACCCGGGGTCCTGGTGGCCCGAGTGGTACAAGTGGCTGCAGAAGTACGCCGACAAGCAGGTCCCCGCCCGCGCGCCCGGCAGCGGCAAGCTCGAGGTCCTGGAGGATGCGCCCGGCTCCTACGTCGCGGTCAAGGCCCAGGACTGACCGCCCGCGCTCCGACCGGGACCGCCGGGACGAGGGGCGCCCGCAGCCAGCCTACATCCGGCGCTCGTCGAGGTAGCCGAGGGTCAGCTCGGCGTAGTGCTCGGCGATGTAGGGCAGGTTGGCCTGCTCCTCGGCGCTCAGGTCGCGCAGGTGCTTGGCCGGGCTGCCGGCCCAGAGCTGGCCCTTGCCGATCCGCTTGCCCGGGGTCACCAGGGCGCCGGCCGCGACCATGGCGCCGCTCTCGACCACGGCCCGGTCCATGACCACCGAGCGCATGCCGATGAAGGCGCCGCTTTCGATCGTGCAGGCATGGATCAGCGCCATGTGGCCGGCCGTGACCCCGTCGCCGATGACGGTCGGCTCGCCGCCGCCGGTCTCGCGGTAGTCGCCCGCGGGGTCATGGTTGCAGTGCACGATGGTGCCGTCCTGGAGGTTGGTGCCGCGGCCGACCCGGATCCTGTTGACGTCGCCGCGCAGCACGCAGCCGTACCAGATCGAGCTGCCGGCGCCGATCTCGACGTCGCCGATGATCACCGCGGTCTCGGCGACGAAGGCGTCGGAGGCGATCTTGGGTCTGACGCCCCGATAGGGCAGGATCACGCCGGGCATGCTCGCACTCGCTTCAGGCTCCAGGGGAGAGCAAAGGACCGCGGGCCGCGGGCCAGAACCTCGACAGCCATAATTGGTGGTGGAGCCCGCCAAGGCAAGACGCCTGGGGAGTTCGAACGGCCTAGTTGCGCGCAAGGCGCCCGCTTGAACCCGCTTTCGTAGGCCAGAGAAGCAACGGGCGCATCGGCTGCGCGACCCCTGCGCGCGATCTCGTCCCTGACATCGAGGGCGATCAGGAGGGCCGTGCTCTCCCGGTTTTCATTGTCTCGGAGGGAAGCGGCGGTCTTGGCCGGAGATCGCTCAACTAACAAGGAAACTCCTTTGCAACAGCGTTAAATACATGCTGGCCAGCGGGTTCATTTGATTGTTCAGGTCGGTCGCTTGCAAGTTTAGAAACCGCCGTTGCGATAACCGCAACCCTTCCTGACGTTAAGTCTCTGGGGCCAGGCTCTCTGTCACTACGATGAAAGTCATCGACACAATATGTCAGATCTTCATCAATACTTCTGGCCAAGATACCAGATCCGACAAAGCCAGCCAGATAGCCAAGGCAATGAGACAAGTCTTCCGCAGCATTCCTCCTCGCTGCCATCAGACTATAAGAGCCGGTCTCGATGAGCATGTCATAGATCACTGAGTATTTGTCGTTAGCGACGAGCGCTTCGCCCCACCTGCAATCGCGCCCCAGGCCCTCCAATTTTTCCATCCCTATCCAGTTGCAATCCTTTTCGTCCCTGTTCTCTGGCTGAACATCTGCTGTCAAGAGCCGCCGGTCCGTCTCAGGAGCAATCCCTTTTTCCCCGACGACTGCGAGAAACTCCTCCCGGTATTTCTGTACTAAGAACCCACTTTCGACGCAAAACTCACTGTTCAATTGATTCCGGCCTATCGCAGCGAAACCTTCAGCGAAACCGAGGATCATGTTCTCACAAAAGACCTCGGGTTCTATCGGCAAGACACTCAAACCAACGAGATCCCTGCCTTCGCACGTCGCCAAGTGTCTATCCAGTTCCGACATTCCGTCCGTTTGCCTTGTCTGCGATGTACACCCGGCGACCGAAACCATAAGAAGCACGGCCCACAAAGATAATCTTCCTATGCGTGTATCCAGAGACATACTTTCCCTCTTTCAGGCCGTTTCGCCCGCGCTCTGCTTCGACGTCGGCTCGCCCCCGCCCCGCGCTCGCCGCCGATCCTAGGGGCCGATCCTAGGGGAAGAGCGCGAGCTGGTCGAGGCCGGCGGTCTCGGGCTGCTCGGTCATGAGGTTCATGTTCTGGACCGCCTGGCCCGAGGCGCCCTTGACCAGGTTGTCCTCGACCCCGACCAGGACCGCGTGCCCGGGCCGGCGGTCGGGGAAGACCGCGAGCTGGCAGAGGTTGGTGCCGCGCACGTGGCGGGTCGCCGGGGCGGCGCCCTCGGGCAGCAGGGTGACGAAGGGCTCCTCGGCGTAGCGCCGCGCGAGGATCTCTCGCAGGCCGCCGGCCTCGCCGCCGTGCGCCAGCTTGACGTAGATGGTCTCCAGGATGCCGCGGTTCATGGGCATGAGGTGCGGCGTGAAATTGACCGTCACCGGCCGGCCGGCGGCGGCGGAGAGGCCCTGCTCGATCTCCGGCGCGTGGCGGTGGCCGGCCAGGGCGTAGGCGTGGATGCCCTCGCCGACCTCGGCGTAGAGGCTGGCCTCCTTGAGGCCGCGGCCGGCGCCGGTGACCCCGGACTTGGCGTCGATGACGATCTGGTCGGGTTCGATGGCCCCGGCCTCGATCAGCGGCACCAGGGCGAGCTGGCAAGGCGTCGGATAGCAGCCCGGGTTGGCGACCAGCCGGGCCTTTCCGACCGCCTCGCGGGCCAGCTCGGTCAGGCCGTAGACAGCCTCCTTCTGGAGCTCGGGCGCCTGGTGCTCGCGGCCGTACCACCGGGCATAGGTCGCGGTGTCGGCGAGGCGGAAGTCGGCCGAAAGGTCGACCACCTTGAGATCGCCCGGCAGCGCGGCGATGACCTCCTGGGTCGTGCCGTGCGGCAGGGCGCAGAAGACCATGTCGAGGGCCGAGAAGTCGGCCTCCTCGATCTTGATCAGGCGCGGCAGGCCCTGCCCGGCGAGCTGCGGAAAGACCTCGGCCATGTCCTTGCCGGCCTGGCGCTCGGCGGTGAGCAGGCGGATCTCGGCCGCCGGATGGCGCAGCAGGAGGCGCAGCAGCTCCGCCCCCGTGTAGCCCGAAGCCCCGAGAATGCCGATCCGTATCGCGTTGCCTGTCATCTCTACTCTGCCCTTACAGCGGCCGCGGCCCGGGCCTTTCGCCCTGCCCGGCCATGGTGATCATGGGACCCGAAAACACCAAGGGCGCCGCAAAGGGCGCCCGGTCGTCCTTCGATCCGCTGTCCCCTCCCGACCCCGACGCTCTGCCGGGCCGAAAGAAAACGACGGAGATAACGTCGCTTATCGCCTCAGGCTGAGCGCCGTTCTGAAGCTCCCTCTCGTCGTCGCATGCCCGCCTCCGATCTCCGGTCGCGATAGGAATAGCGGCTTCCCGATTCCGGGGCAACCATCGTGCTCTAAACCATCCCGCTTTAGGCCCGGCATACCCCATAAATCCGCCACGATCCTCTGCGATCATAGATACCGACGGCAGACGGAAGCTCTGGCAGCGGATGAGATTCGCGATACCAATCTTGGCGGCCGGGGCGATCGCGGCCGCGATGCCGGCCCTGGCCAAGCCTCCGGACTCCGCTTACGGCTGGCTCGAAGAGGTGCCGGCGCGACGGATCACCTGGGCCTTCCAGCCGCCGGCGGGTTTCGAGCCGACGCCGGAGGCAGCCGGCAGCTACGGCGACTGGCTGCGCCACCTGCCCCTGGCGCCGCCGGGCACCCGGGTCGTCAACCACGACGGCCGGCCCAAACCGAACCAGGCCGGGGCCGCCGCGGTCATCGCCATCGACGTCGGCAGCCGTGACTTGCAGCAATGCGCCGATGCCGTGATGCGCCTGCGCGCCGAGTACCTGCGCGCCGCCGGCCGGACGCAGGATCTGAGCTTCAAGTTCACCAGCGGCGACGCCTTTGCCTACAGCCGCTGGCTCGCCGGGCAGCGGCCAAGGGTCAGGGGCAACCAGGTCGGCTGGACCCGGGGTGCCGCGAAACCGGACGATCGCCGACAGTTCCGCGCCTGGCTCGACGTGATCTTCACCTATGCCGGCACCTGGTCGATGGTCCGGGATTCCGCGCCCGTCGCCTCGGTATCGGAGCTTCGGATCGGCGACGTCCTGATCCAGGGCGGCTTTCCGGGCCACGCCCTGCTGGTGGTCGAACTCGCGCGAAACGCCGCGGGCGAGACCGCGGTCCTGCTGGCCCAGAGCTACATGCCGGCGCAGAGCCTGCACGTCGTGGTCAACCCGGCGGGCGGCACCTGGTACCGGCTCGACGACCGCAGCCCGATCCTCACCCCGGACTGGCCCCGCCCCTTCTCGCCCGCGGACTTCCGGCGCCTGCCGGGAGTTGTCCATGCCGATTGAAGCGATGTCCCGGCGGCTTCGCCCCTTACCCTCCCTTGCATGAAGAAAAGGCCCGCCGATCCGGCGGGCCCCTTGCGGAACACCTGTCCGTCCGACGCCGTCAGCGCTTGGAGAACTGGAAGCTGCGGCGGGCCTTGGCCTTGCCGTACTTCTTGCGCTCCACCACCCGGGAGTCGCGGGTCAGGAAGCCGCCCCGCTTGAGCAAGGGCCGCAGGCCCGGCTCGAAACTGACCAGGGCGCGCGAGATGCCGTGGCGCACCGCACCGGCCTGGCCCGAGAGCCCGCCGCCGGAGACCGTGCACATCACGTCGTACTGCCCGGTCCGCTCGGCGACCAGGAAGGGCTGGTTGAGGATCATGCGCAGCACCGGACGGGCGAAGTAGGTCTCGACGTCGCGGCCGTTGACCGTCACCTTGCCGGCGCCGGGCTTGATCCAGACCCGGGCCACCGCGTCCTTGCGCTTGCCGGTGGCATAGGCGCGGCCCTGGGCGTCCAGCTTCGGCTCGGCCGCGGCCGCGGCTTCCTCGGCGCTCGCCACGACGCCGGTCGCCGCGCCCAGGTCCTTGAGGTCCGTGACCGTCTGGGTTTCTTCGGCCATGGGCTTACGCGCTCCTCTTGTTCTTCGGGTTCCGCGCCGCGAGGTCCAGCGCCTCGGGCTGCTGCGCCTCGTGCGGATGGCTCGCGCCGGCGTAGATCTTGAGGTTCTTCATCTGCCGGCGGCCCAGGGGCCCGCGCGGCACCATGCGCTCGACGGCCTTCTCGACCACCCGCTCGGCGTGGGGGCCCTCGAGGATCTGGCGCATCGAGCGGTGCTTGATGCCACCGGGATAGCCGGTGTGCCAGTAGAAGAGCTTGTCGTCCAGCTTGCGGCCGGTGAGCTTGACCTTCTCGGCGTTGATGACGATGACGTTGTCGCCGCAGTCGACGTGGGGCGTGTAGCTCGTCTTGTGCTTGCCCCGCAGGATGTTGGCGACCTGCGAGGCGAGGCGGCCGAGCACGACGCCCTCCGCATCGATCAGGACCCACTTCTTCTCGACCTCGGCCGGCTTGGCTGAATAGGTCTTCATGGCGGTCACCCGCTTGAAATTCATGAGTGTTTTTGTCGAAAGGCCCGGCCGGCAAAGCAGACGCTCTCCGCCACGGGCGGCGTGGTTTTAGGCGATACCGCTTGCCTTGTCAAACGGCAAAAGCGCCGACCGGGCAGCGATTTACATCTGCGGTATCATGGTACCGTGTGCGTAAGCGACTGATGTCGATCGGCTAACCCTGCGGCGGGATCGAGTAGGTCGCGGTGACGTGGGCGACGGGCCCCTCGCCCTCCTCCGCCTCGCTGAAGATCTCGACGTCGCCGTAGGCCAGCCGCTTGCCGAGCTTGAGGATCCGGGCGTGGGCGACGAGGTCGGCCGGCCCCGGACGGCGCAGGAAGTTGCTGGTCAGGCTGGTGGTGACCGCCAGCTCGACCGGGCCGATCAGGCTGAGGACCGTGACGTAGACGGCGAAGTCGGCCAGCCCCATGATCGCCGGGCCCGAGATCGTCCCGCCGGGGCGCAGCAGGTCGCTCTTGTAGGGCAGCCGCACCACTGCCGTGCCTCGGCCGATGTCGTCGACCGTGATGCCCAAGGTCTTGGCGAAGGGCAGATCCCGCTCGCAGAGCGCCTCGATCTGGTCGATGGTGATCCTGGGCATACCGTCCGGGCCCTCCTTCCTGATGCCTGAGCCGGGAGGCAGTCTTTGCCCTGAAAGCGGCGTCAAGGCAACGGCCTCCCGATTTCCTCCCGCCGGTTTCGGCGCTATGCTGGGGGCATCGAGACCAGACCCGGGAAGAGAGAGGGATCATGGCGATGTCGACCGCGGCCGAAGGCCTGGATCAAGAGGCGGAGGTGCTGCGCAGCGATGCGGCGGGCGTGGCGACCCTGACGCTCAACCGGCCCAAGGCCTACAACGCCCTCTCCCTGGACCTGATGCGCAGCCTGCGCGCGGCGCTGGAGGAGATCGGCCGGGACCGCGAGGTCCGGGCCGTGGTCCTGCAGGGCGCGGGCAAGGGCTTCTGCGCCGGGCACGACCTTAAGGAGCTGCGCGCCAATCCGGGGCGGGCCTTCTACGAGGAGACCTTCGCCGAATGCAGCCGCCTGATGCTGGCCATCGTGCGCCTGCCGATCCCGGTCGTCGCCAAGGTGCACGGTATCGCAACGGCGGCCGGATGCCAGCTGGTCGCTACCTGCGACCTGGCCGTGGCGACGGACGACGCCCGCTTCGCCACCCCGGGAGTCAACATCGGCCTCTTCTGCTCGACCCCGATGGTCGCCCTGTCGCGCAACGTGCCGCGCAAGCAGGCCATGGAGATGCTGCTGCTGGGCGAGATGCAGCCGGCGCGGCGCGCCCTGGAGATCGGCCTGATCAACAAGGCCGTACCCGCGGCCGAGCTGGACGCCGCGGTGGCCGAGATCACCAGGACCATTCTCGCCAAGTCGGCCCTGATCCTGAAGATCGGCAAGGAGGCCTTCTACCGCCAGGCCGAGATGGACCTGGAGGCGGCCTACGCCTACACCGCCGAGGTCATGACCGAGAACATGCTGACCCGCGACGCCGGGGAAGGCATCGACGCCTTCATCGAGAAGCGGCAGCCGGCCTGGAGCGGCGCATGAGCGGACCCGGCATGACGGACCGTGAGAGCTATCACGACGACCTGATCCGCGGCATCCTGCGCGACGTCCGGACCATCGCCATGGTCGGCGCCAGCCCCAAGTGGGTGCGGCCCAGCTACTTCGCCATGAAGTACTTGCAGGAGAAGGGCTACCGGGTGATCCCGGTGAACCCGGCGGCCGCCGGCCGGACCATCCTGGGCGAGACCTGCTATGCGCGCCTGGCCGAGGTGCCGGGCCCCGTCGACCTGGTCGACATCTTCCGCAACAGCGAGGCCGCGGGGCCGGTCACCGACGAGGCCATCGCCCTTGCGGCGGAGAAGAACATCAAGGTGATCTGGATGCAGCTCGGGGTGCGCAACGACGCGGCCGCCGCGCGGGCCGAGGCCGCCGGCCTGACCGTGGTCATGAACCGCTGCCCCAAGATCGAGTGGGGCCGGCTGCACGGCGAGCTGTCCTGGGGCGGCCTCAACTCCAAGATCATCTCGGCCAGGCGGCGCCGGCTGCGGGTGGCGTGAGGGCTCAGGCGCTCTCGGATGCTAGGGGATCGGCGCGCTCACCCTTCGACAGGCTCAGGGTGAGGCTTCGGCAGGCTCAGGGTGAGGAAGCATTTGAGGCCTTCGGGGCTCGCCCTCACACTGAGCCTCCTCATCCCGAGCTTGTCGAGGGACGAAATGCGAGGGTGAGCAGAGACTCGTTCTATCGGCTTGCCAGGATCGGGGACGTGACAATGAGCAAAGAGGGCAACGACTTCGGCTTCGAGACCCGGGCGATCCATGCCGGCAGCCAGCCGGACCCGGTGACCGGGGCGCGCAACGTGCCGATCTACCAGACCACCTCCTACGTCTTCCACGACGTCGACCATGCGGCCTCGCTCTTCAACCTGCAGACCTTCGGCTACATCTACAGCCGGATCGGCAACCCGACCGTCGCCGCGCTGGAGGAGCGGGTCGCGAGCCTGGAGGACGGCCGTGGGGCCGTGGCCTGCGCCTCGGGCCACGCGGCCCAGTTGCTGGCCTTCTATACCCTGCTGGAGGCCGGGGACCGCTTCGTCGCTTCGCCATTCCTCTACGGCGGTTCGGTGACGCAGTTCATGCACAGCTTCAAGAAGTTCGGCTGGCACTGCGACTTCGTCGACCCGCGCGACCTGGCGGCGGTCGCGGCCGCGGTCGGGCCGCAGACCAAGGCGATCTTCGTCGAGAGCCTGTCCAATCCCGGCGGCATCGTCGCCGACCTCGAGGCCCTGGCCGGGATCGCCCACGACGCCGGCATCCCGCTGATCGTCGACAACACCATGGCCTCACCCTACCTCTGCCAGCCCTTCGACTGGGGCGCCGACATCGTCATCCACTCCCTGACCAAGTTCCTCTCGGGCCACGGCACCTCGATGGGCGGCGTGGTGGTCGAGTCCGGCCGCTTCGACTGGGGGCAGAACGACAGGTTCCCCTCCCTCACCCAGCCGGACCCGGCCTACCACGGCCTGACCTTCTACGAGACCTTCGGCGACTTCGGCTTTTCGATGAAGGCGCGCGCGGTGGCGCTGCGCGACCTGGGCCCGGCGCTGTCGCCGACCAACGCCTTCATGATCCTGACCGGGATCGAGACCCTGCCGCTGCGCATGGAGCGCCACGTCACGAACGCCCGGGCCGTGGCCGAGTTCCTGGAGAGCCATCCGGCCGTCGCCTGGGTCTCCTACGCCGGCCTGGAGTCCAGCCCCGAGCACGCCCGGGCGCGCAAGTACCTGCCCAAGGGCGTCGGCCCGGTCTTCACCTTCGGGGTCAAGGGCGGCTACGCGGTCGGCACGCGCCTGGTCGAGAGCTGCGATCTCCTGAGCCATCTGGCCAACGTCGGCGACACGCGGTCGCTGATCATCCACCCGGCCTCGACCACCCACCGCCAGCTCACCGAGGCGCAGCAGGTCGCCTCCGGCGCCGGACCCGAGGTGATCCGAATCTCCATCGGCCTGGAGACCGTCGGCGACATCATCGCCGACCTCGACCGGGCCCTGGCCCGCGCCACCGCGGAGGCGCAGGCGGCGGAGTAAGGCCTCAAGCGCCGCCGGCTTGCTTCAGCGCCAGATCGAGCAAGCGCCGGAGCTCGGCGGCGGTGTCGCGGCCGAGACCGCGGCGGAAGCCGCGCTCGGCGGCCTGCCAGAGCGGAAAGGCGGCGTCGAAGACCCGGCGGCCGGCCGCAGTGATCCGCACTGCGCGGCTGCGCCGGTCAGGGCCCGGGCCGATCTCGATCCAACCCGCCCGCTCCATGGGCCGCAGGTTGCGGGTCAGGGTGGTGCGGTCCATGGCCAGCCGCTCGGCCAGCCCGGTGATCGACAGGCCGCCGTCGTGCAGCACGTTGGCCAGGACCGAGTACTGGGTCAGCTTGACCCCCGCCGGGCGCAGGGCCAGGTCGTAGGCCTGGGTGACCCGCCGCGCCGTGCGCCGCAGGACCGCGCAGGTGCAGTGGCTGTCGCGCGGCGGCGGGCCATCGGGCGGCCTAGGGCGGTCGGGCGGGCCGCCCTGCTCGGGGACCCTCCCCTGCTTTCCTTGCATGGCGATCGCGATTGACTCCCGATGCCGCATCGTCGAGTGTAGCTACACGAGTTTACGACGCGCGGAGAGGCCATGTCCATCGTAAGCGAGGCGCTGCGGGATCGGGAGTTCGGGGTCGCCCCGCTGGAGACCTTGAAGTCGATGAGCGGGCTGGAGTTTCTTCAGGCCTTGATCGACAGGCGCCTGCCGGCGCCGCCCATCACCCGGACCTTGGGCTTCCTCCTGACCGAGGTCGCCGAGGGACGCGCGCTGTTTCGCGGCCAGCCGACCTTCGAACACTACAACCCGATCGGCTCGGTGCACGGCGGCTGGGCCGCGACCCTGCTCGATTCCTGCATGGGCTGCGCGGTGCAGTCGACCCTGCCCCAGGGCAGCGGCTACACGACCCTGGAGTTCAAGATCAACCTGGTGCGCGGCATGACCGACAAGACCGGGCCGGTCGAGGCCGAGGGCACGATCGTGCAGTCCGGCCGCCGGGTCGGGGTCGCCGAGGGCCGCATCACCGACGGCGAGGGCCGCCTGCTGGCCTTCGGCACCACCACCTGCCTGATCTTCCCGCTGTGAGGCGCGCGGCGGGCCATGATCCGGTCATGAGCGAAGGCCGGTCGTGAACGAAGGAAGGATCCGATGACCGGCCAGACTTCCCTGCCCGCCGCACCGGGCTGGCGCACGCCGCTCCTGGTGATTTTCGCCGGCTGCCTGATCGCCATGGTCGGCTTCGGCGTGCGCTCGGTCTTCGGCCTCTTCCTGGAGCCGATGACCGTGGCCAAGGGCTGGGACCGCGAGACCTTCGCGCTGGCCATGGCGATCCAGAACCTGCTCTGGGGCATCGGCGTGCCGGTCGCAGGCGCCCTCGCCGACCGCTACGGCCCCGCCCGGGTCATGATCCTGGGCGCCCTGGTCTACGCTGCCGGAGTCTGGGGCATGGCCGGGGCCGACAGCGACCTGGCGCTGCACGTCTTCGGCGGGGTGCTGACCGGCCTGGGCGTGGCCTTCACCGCCTTCTCCATCGCCCTGGCGTCGATGGCCAAGGTGGTCGGGCCCGAGCGGCGCTCCCTGGCGCTCGGACTGGGGACGGCGGCCGGCTCCTTCGGCCAGGTCGTCTTCTCGCCCCTCGGCCAGGCCATGATCGCCCAGTTCGGCTGGCAGCCGGCGCTGCTGATCCTGGCCGCCTCGGCCCTGATCATCGTCCCTCTCGCCTTCGTCCTGCCGCGCGACCCGGGCGTCACGGGCGAGACAGTCGCCGAGCAGAGCATCGGCCAGGCGCTGCGGGAAGCGGGCGGACACAGCGGTTACGTGCTCCTGACTCTGGGCTTCTTCGTCTGCGGCTTCCATGTCGCCTTCATCACGGTGCACTTTCCGGCCTATGCCAAGGACCTGGGCCTGGGCGCCGAGGTCGGCGCCTATTCCATCGCCATCGTCGGCCTGTTCAACATCTTCGGCTCCTTCCTCGCAGGCGCCGCCGGCCAGCGCTGGAGCAAGAAGTGCGGGCTCTCGGCCATCTACTTCGCCCGCGCCATCGCCATCACGGCGCTGCTGCTGGCGCCCAAGACGGAGCTGACGCTCTACGCCTTCTCCGCGGTCATGGGAATCCTCTGGCTTTCCACCGTGCCCCTGACCACCGGCATCGTGGCCCAGGTCTTCGGGGTCCGCTACATGGCGACGCTCTTCGGCATCGTCTTCCTGAGCCACCAGGTCGGCAGCTTCCTGGGCGTCTGGCTCGGCGGCCGGCTTTACGACGCCACCGGCTCCTACGACTCCATGTGGTGGGCCGGCGTCGCGCTCGGCCTGCTGGCGGCGGCCGTGCATCTGCCGATCAATGAAAAGCCGCTCGCCCGGCTTTCCGCCCGAGTCCCGGCCTGAAAGCCCTCGACCGGCCATAAGACTTCGATCGTGACGGCGACACGCCATCACCTAATGACTAAATATTACCACCTAGGAAATATAGCATTAACCCTTATAGTCTAGATCACTTCTCTCACGGTTCGGTGCCAGTCGCCGACAGCGTCAAACTGCCGAGAGAAGAGATGGATTTCAGTCAGACCGCCCAAGAACGTTTGGCCTTCGCTGGCCTGACCCCCGAGGTTCGAAACCTCTTGCCGGAACTTTTCCAGACCCTGGAAGGCGAGCTTCCCGAGATCCTGGAGCGCTTTTACGCCTACCTCGATCGCTGGCCGACCCTGGCGTCCCTGCTTTCCGGGCACGTCAAGATCGAGTCCTTGAAGCGGATGCAGAGCGCGCATTGGCGGCTGATGTTCTCCGGCCGTTTCGACACCGAATACTTCGATCGCGCCACCGCGATCGGCCGCACCCATCAGCGCATCGGCCTGGCGCCGAACTGGTACATCGGCGGCTACGCCTTTCTGCTGAGCCAGATGCTGGCGGTCCTCACGGCCAAGTATCGGCGTTCGCCCGAAAAGCTGGACCGGGCGGTGGACGCGGTGACCCGGACCATCCTCTTCGACATGGAGCTCGCGACCTCGGTCTACATCGCCTCGGGCCAGGAAGTGGTCCAGCAGGAACTCGGCCGCCTGGCCGACAGCCTGGAAGCCGAGGTGCACGGCGTCGTCGACAAGGTCGCGCGGCAGACCAAGGACGTCGCGAGCGTCGCCGGCGAGATGCACGCCGCGGCGGAGCGGGCCGGTACGAGCGCCTCGACCGTGGCCTCGGCCTCGGAAGAGGCCTCGACCAGCGTCGAGACGGTGGCCGCGGCGACCGAGGAGTTTCAGGTTTCGGTCCAGGAGATCGGCCGCCAGACCACCCAGTCCAAGGACGTCACCCAGCAGGCGGTCAACGAGGCGGACAGCGCCAGCCGGGTCATCGGCGACCTGGATACCAGCGCCCAGGAGATCGGCGACATCATCAAGGTGATCTCCGACATCGCGGCGCAGACCAACCTCCTGGCACTCAACGCGACCATCGAGGCGGCCCGCGCGGGCGAAGCCGGCAAGGGCTTCGCGGTGGTCGCCAACGAGGTCAAGAGCCTGGCCAACGAGACCGCCAAGGCGACCGAGGAGATCTCTCAGCAGGTCGCCAAGATCCAGGGCGCGACCGGGGGCGCGGTCGACACCATCGGCCGCATGAGCGAGGTGATCGCCCGCCTGGACGAGGTCTCGGCGGCGATCGACACCGCGGCCGAGCAGCAGAAGCAGGCCGTTCTGGAGATCAGCGGCAGTATCCAGGAAGCGGCCTCGGGCAACCGGGAGGTCTCCAAGAACATCCAGACCGTGGCCAAGGAGTCGCAGGACGTCGCCGGGCTTTCCGGCACGCTGCGCGAGAGCGTGGCCGGCGCCAGTTCCGAGGTCAAGCTGCTGGTCACGCGCATCGACTCGATTCTGTCCGAACTGCGCAGCGACCGCCGTTTCAACCGCGACGGCGAGGGCCGGCCGCACGCCGCCTGATTCCCTCCGTCGCGGCGACGGGCGGGACGCGGGGGCGGGACGCGGGCTACTCCGCGTCCCGCCTGAGGAAGTCCTGCAGCAGCTTGCCGCGCTCCGGACGAAAGATATCGGGCAGGACCTCCAGCGCGGCGATGCGGTCGAGGCGGAAGCAGCGGAAGTCCCGGCGCAGCTCGCACCAGGACACCAGCAGCCAGACCGGGCCGTAGAACGCCAGGGCCAGTGGCCGGACGCGGCGCCGGGTCCGCCGCTCCTCCCGGTCCCGATAGCTGAAGGCCAGCTTGCGGCGGTCGCGCAGGGCGCGGCGCAGGGTGCGGGGGTCCACCGACAGCGGCTCGGCGTAGTGCGCCGCGGGCGCCAGCAGGGCGGTCTGCGCCATGTGCCTGCGCAGCTCTTCCGGCACCACGGCCTCGATCTTGGCGATGACGTCGGCGGCGGCTTCCGCCATCTCCGGGTCGGTCCAGGACTCGACGATGCGGGCGCCGAGCACCAAGGCCTCGACCTCCCGCTCGTTGAACATCAGAGGCGGCAGGTCGTAGCCGTTGCGCAGCACGTAGCCGACGCCCGCCTCGCCGTCGATCGGCACCCCGGAGCCGACCAGATCGCGGATGTCCCGATAGATCGTCCGCTCGGAAACCTCGAGCTTCTCGGCCAGATCCCGGGCCCGCACCAGCTTCCTGCGGCGCAGGATCTGGATGATCTGAAACAGGCGATCGGCCCGCCGCATCGCGCCCACCCCTCTCGCTCGGACAGCCTTCGCATCCTGACAACTTGCTGTCAGGAGGCGGCAGACTAGCAGAGCCTCACTGACAGCATGTTGTCAGGAGGCGTCGCCTAGCATGAAGGCACCCGTTCGGGAAGCGACGACCGAGGAGAAACGAGAATGTCCCGCGACCATCTCTACTGCAACAACCCGGCCTGCCCGCCCTTCCTCTCCGGCGATACGGCCCGACGGGCGGGCGGTGTCCTCTTTGCGGACCGGCAAGCCATCGCCGGACGGATCCGGGCGTCGCAGCGACACGCCGTCAGCCATGCGCTCAAGGGTCTGAGCCGTCACCTGCTGCGCGACATCGGCATCGATCTCAGCGCGTCGTGACCCCTGCCCGCACACCGAAGGAAGAACTGGCCGAAGGGAGAACTGGAATGGGACCCTACTACGACGCGATCTCGCTGATGATCTGGCGCCTGCCCGAGCCGAGGCGGACGCCCTGGTCGGCCTTCCGCGAAGACCGGCCTCGGCGGCGCCCGCGGCGTCGGCTGTTTCGGCCCTGATCCAGCCTCGCCGCCCCGGCTCCGGTGGTTTGCCGGTGCCGGCGTGACGAGAACGCCCGAGGCGGCTCGATGCCCCGACGCCCCGGCGGCCGGGACGGTGGTCAGTCGAGGACCAAGGCCAGGAGGAGGAGGCCACCGAGCAGGAGCGCCCAGCCGGGTAGCCTGATCGTCACGTCCTTGGTCAGCCATTGCTTGACCGCGGCCATGTCCAGCTTCTTGACGTCGCTCTGCACGTCTTCCTCCTTCGGTCCAGAAAAAGGCCGCTCCGCCCCGTTGTGCGAGGCAGATGCCGGTAGGCCGTGAACTGCCCGGCCGATCCTTCTCGGGATATATAGCGGGCGCCGCCGAACGCAAGCCGCGGGCTAGATCAAACTGCGCTTAACTGGAATCAATTAGACGCAGATAACTTGATCTAGCCCATAGATTTAGAGCGGCCTATCCGCGTTCGAATGAACGCGGGCGGCTCTAGGGTAAGGGCGCTCCGATTGGTCCGTCCGATGACTTTGGTAAGCTTTGGCGATCAGGCGCGCCCGCCGGCCAGTCCTGGCGGCCAGTCCTGGCGGTCAGTCCCGGCGGTCGCTGGCGATCTCGATCAGGTTGTTGTCGGGATCACGGCAGTAGACCGAGGTGATGGGGCCCTCCGCGCCGGTGCGCGCGCCCGGGCCCCATTCGATCGGCACGCCGCAGGCGTCAAGGTGGGCGATCACGGCGCCGATGTCCTGGCCGGTGACGAAGCAGAGATCGGCGCTGCCCGGAAGGGGTTGCTCGGCGACCAGGTCGATCGGCGTCGGATGGGGGTGGAGGTTGATCTTCTGCCGGCCGTAGTGGAGTGCGGTCCGACCCTTGCCGAAGCCGCGCCGCTCCATGCCCAGCACCTCCTCGTAGAAGGCGCAGGTCGCCTCGATGTCCCGCACGGTGAGGACAAGGTGGTCGAGACGCTCGATGACGATCCGGGTCATCGCCGGCATGCCCTATTCGGCCGGGACGGCGACCGGCGGGCGCTGCTCGCCCGGCAGCAGGACCGCGGCCAGGAAACCAAGGCTGGAGAAAGCCGCCAGGACGAAGAACAGCAAGGTGAATTCGCCGGTCGTGCCCTTGGTCCAGGAGACGAACCAGATCGCCAGAGGCGCGACCCCGAAGGCGAGGACGAATTTGATTCCGAAGGCGAGGTTGCGATGCCGCTGCGGCGTGAAGCGCGCGAGCAGCATGTTCTCCGCCGGCAGCACGGCGGTGCTCATCATCACCGAGAGCACCGCCGACAAGATCAGCGGCAGACCGAAGGCGGTGGCGACCGCCGCCAGGATGATCACCTGGCACAGCAGGCCGGCCAGATAGATCGGCTTCAAGGGATAGCGGTCCGCCAGATGGCCGCCGATGACCTGCATCCCGGCGGCCACGATGTAGACGATCGTGACCACCGCGCCGACGCCCAGGGCGCCCTCGCCCAGCATATCGGCGAGCCGCAGGTCGAAGACCTTGGGAAAGGCGGTCTGGGTCGCGTGGAAGATGAAGCCGACGCAGAACATGGTGACCAGGAGGATCAGGAAGGCGCGCAGCATGTCCGCGCGGCTGTGGGTGGGCTCGGGCGTGCGGTCCTCCTTGGGGTCGGCGACCCAGCCGCGCGCGATGCAGAGGAGCAGCGCCAGGCCGGTCAGGATCGAGATCGTGCCGGGAACGAAGAAGGCGGCGCGCCAGCCGAATCCATCGATCAGGCCGCCGGTGATCACCCCGGCCGCGCCGACCCCCAGGCCACCGAAGATGCCGTTGATGCCGAGCGCCTTGCCGCGGGCCTCGGCGCAGCGGACCACCCAGGCAATCCCGACCGGATGATAGATGGCGGCGAAGACCCCGAGGGCGGCCAGGCCGAGAATCATCGCGTCGGGCGAGGGCGCGAGGCCGCAGAGCCAGCAGGCCGCCCCCATGCCCAGGAACATGATCGCAATCATCCCCGGCGCGCTCCAGCGGTCCGCCAGCCAGCCGGCCGGCAAGGCGCAGAGCCCGACCAGCAGGGACCCCAGGGTCCAGAGGCCGATCAGCTCGTGGAAGGGGCGCCCCCACTCGGCCTCCAGCGCCAGCACGATGACGAAGAAGAAGGCCGTGAGCATGTGCATGTAGGCATGGCCGAGGCAAGAGAACCCCAGGGAAAGTCTGGCCTGCCAGACGGACATTGCGGCTTGTTCCTTGTTATAGGCCTCCTGTCGTTACACGCCCCGCGGCAAGTGGACAAGACGCGAAAGCGCAGGGCTGTTATGCGCTGTGACAGATTTGTGCCGCATGCGACACAAGTTGTGACAACGATAGGTCGGGAATGGTCTTCATAATGACGCCCCAATTGCGCCCTTTACTAGCCTCAATGCCTTGGAATGCTTAGGGCGTCGGGAGAAGGAAGGAAGTGTGGCAGTAGCAGGACGAGGATATAATGCAGACCGCCGACGCACTGATGAACAGCCAGTCCCCTGCCCCGTCGCAATTGGGGCACGACGGTTCGTGCGATGACATCGACATCGACCGGATCGTCTGGGATCTTGAGTACCGCGAAGAAGTCCGCCGCCGTCTCAACCACTCCGGCTGAGGGCGCCGTTTCGATCGCCTTTTCCCCGGTCGCCGAGCCCCACGCGCCCGGCCCGTTTTTCCGTGCTTGAACGGCGATCGGAAATCCTGGATGGTCCCGGTTCAAGAGTTCGATTCCTCGGGTGCAGGACGCGCCCGACCCACCACGTAAAGGCTCAAGATGTCTCCACGGCGATCGACGGCCGGATATCGGCCGACGCTGCGGCGCCGCGCCGCGCTCCAGGCAGGGGCTGCGCTCTGCCTTGTTGCCAGCCTGGCCGCGCCGTCTTCCGGCCGGGCCGAGGATCCCTTGCGGGCGGACGCGATGGTCCTCTTCACCTCGTTCTGGAACACCACCGGGTTCCTGATGGCCTGCCCCAGCTACGTCGGCGAGAACCCGCCCTATCTCGAGGCCGCGGAGGCCTGGAAGAAGCGGCACGATCCGATCCTCGAGCGGATGTCGACCGTAATCGAGCGGACCGGAGGCCTGCCCGCCGAAGAGGAGCAGCGCATCGCCGACGCCGCCCTGCAGAAGGCGAAGACCTGGCTGGCCGGGCGCGGCGACTCCGGGCTCTACTGTTTCAGGCTCGATGAAGAGCTGGACGGCGGCACCTTCGACTTCGAGAACCAGCAGGAGGTCGCGCCCGCGCTGCGCCGGCTGATGCAGGCCGACCTGAGCTAGATGCAGCTCATCCGCGTCCGAATGAACGCGGACGAACTGCTTTAGGCGCCAGGGTCCGTTCCGCCCCGACCGCTAAGGGTCTCCGCGCCGATCCAGTCCAGAAACGCCGGATTGCCCGCCTCGATCGGCAGGGCGACGATGCAGGGACAGTCATAGCCGTGGCGCGCCTGCACGAAGGCGGTGAGGTCTTCGACCAGATCGCGGCGGGTTTTGGCGAGCAGGACCGCCTCGCTGCCCTCCTGCACCTCGCCGTCCCACCAGAAGATCGGGATCATGCCGGGAATCACATTGGCGCAGGCGGCCAGGCGCGCCTCGACCAGCGCCCGACCGAGGGTCCGCGCCGCCTCCGGCGTTTCCGCCGTCATGTAGACCAGGCAGTAGGTCATCAGCTCTCCGCTCCGCCTCGATGCGTCATCTTGCTCAGCCGTGAGTCGCTTTGCGCCGCGATCTGGCCTAGGATCGTAGCGAGGTCACCGAAGTCACTCAACGGGGGCCCCTTTGACGGGGGGATGGAGAGGTGATGGAGGCCAAGGTGATCCCGCTGCGCCGCAGTTGGCGGCGAACCAGCGAAGCCAGGGTCGCGTCGCGGCCCTCGCCCGCCCAGCAGGCCTGGCTGCTGCGCGGGCTCGATCAACCGGGCGGCAAGCTGCCGCTCTTCGATCGCGAGGGGCAGCCGATCAGCCCCAGGACGATCAAGAGCTGCATCGCGCGCGGTTGGGCGGAGCCCTGGTTCGCCAACCCGATCAAGCCGGACTGGCTGGTCTGCAAGCTGACGGCCGCGGGGCGGGAAGCGATAGCCGACGGCAAGCCGTCGTCCTGACCGAGCGCCCGCGTCGGCGCAAGGCGGCTCCGGAGTCACGCCGATTCCGGAAGGGGTGATTTATGCCGTCCCACCTACTTGACGGCGATCAATGCGACACGAGACCCGGATACCTACCTAGATAGGGAGCAGGACCCAGTGAAACGGTGAAGCCCGCCATGATTCCGCCCGTTGCGCTCCTTTCCCGAAGCCTTCTGGCGCTCCTGCTTGTGACCCTCGCCGTGCCCGCCGCCGCCGATACCAGGCGGATCGGCCCGAAGCTCTTCGAGGCCGGCGCGCTGCGCATCGTCGACGTGATCGGCAGCGTCGAGATCACGGTCGGGACGGCGCCGAAGATCGAGGTGCTGCTGGAGGGCGAGCCTCGTCTTCTGGACGACATCTCGCTGCGCAGAGAGGGCGATGCCCTGGTCATCGCACGCAGGAAGGACTGGCTCGACTTCCCCGAGCGGCAGCTCTATCCCTGGCGGGATGTCTACCCCAGCGTGACCCTGCGTCTGCCCGCGGGCACGCCGGTCACCCTCGAGGGCGTGATCGGGGAGGCACGGATCGGCGACATCGCCGCCCCCTTGGAGATGGAGGTCAGCCTGCTGGATGCCAAAGTCGGCGACGTCAGCGAAGCGACCCTCAAGCTCTACGGCCGCGGCGACATCGCGCTGGGCAAGGTCGAAGGGCGGCTGTCGATCCTCTCGACCGGCAGCAGCGATCTGACCATCGGCGACGTCGGCGAAGCGGAAATCGAAAAGCTGGGCAGCGGCGACATCGTCCTCGGCACCATCGCCCGCGGGCTGCGCTACGACAGCGCCGGCAGCGGCGACACCAGCGCCGCGGCCGTGAACGGCCCGGTCGAAGTGCTGATCAACGGCAGCGGCGGCCTGCGTCTCGGCGGCGGCACGGCGAAGCCCTTGAGGCTGCGCCTCAACGGTTCCGGCGACGTCCGATTCGAGGGCGTGGCGGTCAACCCCGACGTCAGCGTCAACGGCTCCGGCGCGGTCCAGATCCAGGCTCACAAGGGTCCTCTGCGCCTGCGTTCCTTCTCCGGCGCGGTCACCTACGGCGAGAGCGGCGGAATCTCGATCACGCAGTAGGACGGATCAGCCGCGCCCGAAGATCGAGACCGCCGTGTTTGCGGCGCGACGAGCCGCGCCGGATCTTTACCCGGGGCCGGGCAACCGGCAGTCGGTGCCGCGGAACCAGGTCTTCCTCACGATGCCATAACCGTCGATGGTGAAGCGGGTCGTGCAGAGGGTCTCGCCCGACCTGGTCCGAACGTACTCGATGACCCGCCCGCCGGTCTCCATGTTGTGGCTCTTCTGGGGAATGCCCCAGGCATTGATCAGATTGGCCTCGGTCTGTTCCATCCATTTGGAGACGGACTGGTCGTAGGGTTCTATCTCCTTGGGCGGCGGCGCGCTCGCGGTGCAGGACGCCAGGCCCAGCAGGGCTGCCGCCAGGCAGACCGGCCACCCCGGCCGGCCTCCGATTGGTCCGATCATTGCTCCCCCCAAAGAAGAACACTCGCGAGGGACATGCTATCACCGGCGGGCGAAAGGGGTCCACCTCGCCGCCCTCCCCCGGGCCGGCCGCGGAATCCCGGGGTTCCGGTCGAAGAGCGGAGCACATGATTTGACGGAGATCATAGACGCCCATGTCGGGCCCGGGTATCCAGCCGCCATGAAAGCCTCGACGCGCATGCCCCGGTGCCTCGGCGCGGCCCTGGGTATTCTGGCCCTGAGCGCCGTCACCCTGCCCGGCCGGGCCCAGGCCCCGCAGAATCCGGAGTACGACCTCTGGGCCGAGGAACCGCCCGCCAAGGTCTGGACCCCGGACATCCTGACGCCGATGCACGAACAGAGGACGGCCCGGCACCGGGCTTTCATCCAGGGCGGCGTGCCGGTCGAATATCTCAACCAGTCCAGCCCCTATCCCAAGGCCGGCGGCGTGATCCGGGAAGGCGGCAAGGTCTACGCCAAGCACTGCGTGGCCTGCCACGGCCCGCGCGGCATGGGCGACGGCACCGCGGGCAAGGATCTCGCGCCCTCCCCGGCGCTGCTGAGCTATCTGGAGAAGGAGCCCCAGACGGCCGACAGCTATCTGCTCTGGACCATCACCGAAGGCGGCGCGGCCTTCGGCAGCGACATGCCGGCCTACAAGGACCTGCTCTCCGAGCGCGAAATCTGGCAGGTCGTGATCTACATGCGCGCCGGCTTTCCCGAGAGCCGCTAAGGGCCCGCGGACCGCCCACGCGGACAAGCAAACCGACCGAATACCAGCCCAGAGCAGCTTATCTGCGTCTAATTGAGTCCAGTCAAACGCGGTTTGATCTAGGTTTCAGATACATCGGCCGGCCGCCTGCCCTTGCCGTTCGGGAACACTTGAACTATCGTCGGCCGGCGTTTCAGGGACAGAACCCCGGCGATGGAATATCTGAGCTCATTCTGGGCGGAGGTCGTCCGCGTCTGGAACACCGGCGTCTTCGGCGCCGACCTCGGCGCCGTCTTCCTCGGCCTGCTGATCCTGGCCATCTTCGTCTTCGGCCGCGGCGCCTTCACGAGGCTCATCGTCGGCTCGCTGAGGCGTCTCACGCAGCGGACCAGCACAGACGTCGACGACATGTTTCTCGCCGCGGTAGAGAAGCCGCTGCGCTTCGTCTTCGTGGTCATCGGCCTGTCGGTCGCCGTCCAGGTCGCCGGCATCGACGGCCGGGAGCAGGCCTGGGTCGGCATGCTGCTGCGTTCCCTGATCGCCTTCACGATCTTCTGGGCGGTCTACAACATCGTCGAGCCGCTCTCCTTCCTGATCAACCGCCTGCTGATGCGCCTGCACGCGACGGGCCAGGCGCGCGAGGCGCTGCGCTCCTTCTTCCTGCGCCTGCTCCGGATCGTGATCATCGCTCTGGGCATCGCCGCGGTGCTGCAGGAATGGGGCTTCAACGTCGCCGCGGTCCTGGGCGGCCTCGGCCTCGTCGGCATGGCGGTCGCCCTGGCGGCCAAGGACATCGTCTCCAACCTCTTTTCGGGCCTGATGATCTTCCTGAACCGGATCTTCGAGACCGGCAACTGGATCAAGACCCCCGGCGTCGAGGGCGTGGTCGAGCACGTGGGCCTGATGACCACCCAGATCCGGCAGTTCGACAAGGCCCTTGTCACCGTCGCCAACAGCCAGCTCACGAACGAGCCGATCACCAACTACGCCCGCATGACCAACCGCCGGATCTACTGGAAGATCGGCCTGGAGTACCGCACCACCCAGGAGCAGCTCCGCAAGGTCGTCGCCGGCATCCGCGACTACATCCACGACAACGACGCCTTCGAGACCGATCCCAACAAGGTCTCGACCTTCGTGGTGGTCGACGCCTTCGCCGGCTCCAGCATCGACATCATGCTCTACTGCTTCACCAAGACGACGAACTGGGGCGAGTGGCTGGCGATCAAGGAGGCCCTCGCCCTGGAGATCAAGGAGATCGTCGAGAGCAACGGCGCCGGCTTCGCCTTCCCTTCGACCTCGCTCTACATCGAGCAGCTACCGCTCGGCGAGGCAGAGGCCTTTCCGGCGGTCGCGGCCGGCCTGTCGAAGGTGCCGGAGCAGCAGGCCTCCGGAGACTGATCGGGCCTCACGGCACCGGGAAGGCGCGCTTTGCGCCCATCGCCAATTCACACCGCTCCCGTCCGGTTTTTCCTTTCAGATCCGCCATGCCGCCCACATCTTCCGGGTATGCACACCGCTACGGCCGGGGAGGGTAACGGCACATGTCGGCCTGGAACCTCGTGGAACAACTGACGAGCCGGGGGCTCGCCGCCTCCAGCGACGAGCAACGCGAGATGGAGGCGCAGGCCCGCGAGCTGCTGGACGACAACATCGCCCTGCGCGCCGTCGGCCGCGGCGAGACGGCGCCGGACTTCGCCCTGCCCAACGCCCTGGGCGAGAGGGTCAAGCTGTCCGAGCGGCTGAAGGACTCTGCGGTGGTCCTCTCCTTCTACCGCGGCCAGTGGTGCCCCGACTGCAGCGCCCAGCTCGAGTTGCTCCAGGACCACCTGCCCGATTTCGAGGCCCGAGGTGCCCGCCTGGTCGTGGTTTCGCCTCAGACCCCGACAAGCTCCCTTTCGACCCGGGAGAAGCTGGGCCTGCGCTGCGAGGTGCTCAGCGACCTCGGCAACGAGGTTGCCCGCAGCTACGGCATCGCCTTCCGGGTGCCGGAGGTCTTCCGAACGGCCTATGACCGCCTCGGCGTCGATCTGCCGAGCTTCAATGGCGACGACAGCTTCGAGCTGCCCGTGCCGGCGACCTACGTCATCGGCCGCGACGGCATCATCGCCTTCGCCCACGTCGATGCCGACTACACCCGGCGCGCCGAGGTGTCCGGTATCCTGGGCGCCCTGCAGGAACTGGCCTC
>JAKSBE010000130.1 GCA_022361275.1 Kiloniellales bacterium | reverse complement strand
GCGGGCGAAGTCGCCGCCGTCCAGCTTCAGCGCCGCCTTCATGGTCAGCAGCCGGCCGACCTCGATCGCCATGGCCGCCTCGCCCAGCATCCACTGCACGCCCTCGCGGTCCTTCAGCTTGCTGCCGAAGCTCTCGCGCTCCGAGACGTAGCCCGCGGCGATCTCCAGGGCCCGCTTGGCCATGCCCAGCCAGCGCATGCAGTGGGTCAGGCGGGCGGTGCCCAGGCGGATCTGGGTCACCTTGAGGCCGTCGCCGACGCCGAGCAGGCGGTTCTCGTCGGGGATCTCCAGGCCGTCGAAGGCCAGCTCGCAGTGGCCGCCGTGCTCCTCCGGCCCCATGATCGGGATCCGGCGCAGGATCTCCCAGCCGGGCTGGTCGCCGTCGAAGAGGAAAGCGGTCAGGCCCTTGCGGGGGTCGTCGGAGGTCTTGGCGACCAGGATGAAGTGCTGCGCCACGCCGGCCCCGGTGATGAACCACTTGCGGCCGCGAATCGTCCAGGCGCTGTTGCCCTTGCGCTCGGCCACGGTCCGCATGGCCGAGGGGTCGGAGCCGGCCCCGGGCGCGGGCTCGGTCATGGCGAAGGCCGAGCGGACCTTGCCGTCGACGATGGGCTGGAGCCAGCGGGCCTTCTGGTCCTCGCTGCCGATCTTCTCCAGGACGATCATGTTGCCGTCGTCGGGCGCCGCCGAGTTGAAGACCACCGGGCCGAAGATCGAACGGCCCATCTCCTCGTAGCAGGCCGCCATGCCGGCGACCGGCAGCCCCTGCCCGCCCCTGGCCTTCGGCATCTGCAGGGCCCAGAGGCCCTCCGCCCTGGCCTTGGCGCGCAGCGCGTCCAGCAGGTCGAGGCGGATGTTCTCGTGATCGTCGTAGGCCTCCGGATCGGCCTCCAGGGGCAGGATCTCGGCGGCGACGAAGGCGCGGATCCGCTGGCGCAGGTCTTCGGTCTCGGCAGGCAGGGCAAAATCCATGGTGCGGGCTCGTTCCAGGGCTCGTCTTCGTCTCGGCGGGGCTCAGATCACGGCGGGGCTCAGATCACGGCGGACTGGCCGCCGTCGATGGTGATCACGCTGCCGGTCATGTAGCGCGAGGCCTCCGAGGCCAGCAGCAGCAGGGGTCCGCTCAGCTCCGCCGGATCGCCGAAGCGGCGCTGCGGGATCCGTTTCAGCATGGCCTGCCCGGCCTCGCTGGCCAGGTAGTCGCGGTTGAGGTCGGTCTCGAAGTAGCCCGGCGCCAGGGCGTTGACCCGGACCCCCTCGCGCGCCAGATCACCGGCCAGCGAGCGGGTCAGGTTGACCACCGCGGCCTTGGACGCGCAGTAGGCCGGGATCCTCCCGGTGCCGACCAGGCCGAGGATCGAGGCGATGTTGACGATCGAGCCGCCGTGGCCCTGCTCGGCCATGTGGCGGGCGGTCTCCTGGGCCATCAGCCAGACGCCCTTGAGGTTGGTGGCGACCACCTTGTCCCAGTCCGCCTC
>JAKSBE010000599.1 GCA_022361275.1 Kiloniellales bacterium | reverse complement strand
GCCTTCAAGCTGATGCGGGTCTCCGGCGCCTATTGGCGCGGCGACGCCAGGAACGAGCAGCTCCAGCGGGTCTACGGCACCTGCTGGGAGACCGAGAAGCAGCTCAAGGCCCACCTGCACATGCTGGAGGAGGCGGAGAAGCGCGACCACCGCCGCCTGGGCCGGGAGATGGACCTCTTCCACCAGCAGGAGGAAGCGGTCGGCTCGGTCTTCTGGCACCCCAAGGGCTGGACCCTCTACCGCAGCGTCGAGGCCTACATGCGCCGCCGGCTGGAGGCCGCCGGATACGTCGAGGTCAAGACCCCGCAGCTGATCGACCGAGCGCTCTGGGAGGCCTCGGGCCACTGGGAGAAGTTCCGCGAGCACATGTTCATCGCCGAGAGCGAGGACCGGATCCTGGCGGTCAAGCCGATGAACTGCCCGGGCCACGTGCAGATCTTCAAGCAGGGCCTGAAGAGCTACCGCGACCTGCCCCTGCGCATGGCGGAGTTCGGCGCCTGCCACCGCAACGAGCCCTCGGGTGCCCTGCACGGCCTGATGCGGGTCCGCGCCTTCACCCAGGACGACGCCCACATCTTCTGCACCGAAGACCAGATCAACGTCGAGACGGTGATCTTCTGCGAGCTGCTGCAGAGCATCTATCGCGACCTCGGCTTCGAGGAGGTCCACGTGAAGTTCTCGGACCGGCCGGCGGTCCGCGCCGGCTCGGACGAGACCTGGGACAAGGCCGAGGCGGCGCTGATGAGCGCCCTGGAGGAAACCGGCCTGGAACATACCCTCAATCCGGGCGAGGGCGCTTTCTACGGCCCCAAGCTGGAGTTCGTGCTGCGCGACGCCATCGGCCGCGACTGGCAGTGCGGCACCCACCAGGTCGACTTCGTCCTGCCCGAGCGGCTCGACGCCAGCTACGTCGGCGAAGACGGCGCCAAGCATCGCCCGGTCATGCTGCACCGGGCGATCCTCGGCTCCTTCGAGCGCTTCCTGGCGATCATGATCGAGCAGTTCGCCGGCCGCTTCCCGCTCTGGCTGGCCCCGGTCCAGGTCGTGGTGGCGACCATCACCTCGGAGGCCGACGCCTACGCCGAGGAGGCCGCCGAGGTCCTGGCCGCCGCCGGCCTGCGGACGGTCACCGACCTGCGTAACGAGAAGATCAACTACAAGGTCCGCGAGCACTCGCTCGCCAAGGTCCCGGTCATCGCCGTGGTCGGGGGCCGCGAGGCCGAGGGCCGCAAGGTGGCCCTGCGCCGCCTGGGCGGAAAGACTCAAGAGATCCTTGCGCTCGACGAGGCAGTCTCTAGACTTGCGGAGGAAGCCGGGCCACCGGCATGATCACTTCTGGTCGGGGCTTGCGGCCCTGCCTGGCGCCACTTGGGTGCGAGGCAGGGCTTTTACGCCTTTCGACCGGGCAAACTGATATGGAGGCTATCGATCGCCAGACCACCCTTTGATCCCACGCCGTCCCGCGGTGGGCCGCGTGTGAACCAAAACATCGACAATCGGACGATCCGCTTGATCGATGAGACCGGCGAGAACGTCGGCGTCGTTGCGACCTCGGAGGCCCTCGACCGCGCGTCCAATGTCGGGCTCGACCTGGTCGAGGTTTCGCCCAACGCGGACCCGCCGGTCTGCAAGATCATGGACTTTGGCAAGTACAAGTACGAGGAGCAGAAGCGCAAGAGCGAGGCGCGCAAGAAGCAGAAGATCATCGACGTCAAAGAGATCAAGATGCGCCCGAACATCGACCAGCACGACTACGACGTGAAGATGCGGTCGATCAACCGCTTTCTCGGCGAAGGCGACAAGGTCAAGGTCACCATGCGCTTCCGCGGCCGCGAGATGGTTCACCAGGACCTCGGCCTCAAGCTGCTCCAGAAGGTCCGCGACGAGCTCGGGGAAGTGGCCAAGGTCGAGCAGTTCCCCCGCCTCGAAGGCCGCCAGATGACCATGGTCATGGCGCCGCGTTAGGGCCGGTGGCCAGGCAGGCCGCCCCAGCTTCGGGCCGGATCAAACAGGGCCGTCGCCCCGCCACGTCATCTCAATCTTGAAATCGCTCTCGCCGGTCTGGACGAAGCCGAGACGCTCGTAGAGGGCTCTGGCACGGTTGTTCTTCATGACCTCGAGGGTGAGTGTCTTCCCGCGCCTTCTGGTGTTCTCGATCAGCCGGGCGAGGAGCTGGGATCCGATGCCGAGGTTCTGGAGTTCGGGCAGGAGGTGGAGCTGGCAAAGCTCCACGACCTCCGGCCCTTCGCGAACGTGGCACCAACCGGCGTGCCGGCCCGCCAAGAGGATGATCGACGCCCGTCCGCCAAGGATTTCCGGCGCGACCACGGCTTTCTGGCCTTCGTTGCTCCACGTGATGAGCTCTTCCGCGAGCGGCTTCATGAGCCGGCGATACAGATCCCAGGCAAAGTCCAAGTCTTCCGGCTCGGCCGGACGGATCTGGATATCGCCGGGGCGGAACGCCATGGCGGCATACTGCGCGGCGCGCGCGCCGCGCCGCAAGTCCGCCTTCCTCCTTCGTCGGCGCCGCCCCGACCGGCGCCGCCCGCCTTGCCTTCCGTCTCCGCCCCCGCTATAACACGCGCCGCTCAAGGCGAAGGCGCGCCGGTGCTTCTTCGAGGGCATGCCCGGCCGCTATGATGAAGTCGCCTGGAATCAATGTGTTGAAGGATCGCGAAATGCCCAAGTTGAAGACCAAGAGCAGTGCCAAGGGACGCTTCCGCCTGTCCGCCAAGGGCAAGGTCAAGCGCAACTACGCCGGCAAGCGCCATTTCATGCGCCGCCGCCCCCAGAAGATGATCCGCAGCGCCCGCGGCACCACCATCGCCTCGGCGCCGGACGCCAAGATCATCAAGCGCAATTTCCTGCCGTACGGCTTCTAGCGCCGGGGAGCGAGAGACATGGCTCGTGTCAAACGGGGCGTCACCGCCCACGCCAAGCACAAGAAGGTCATCAAGAAGTCCTCGGGCTACCAGGGCCGGGGCAAGAACGTGTTCCGCGTCGCCGTCGAGCGGATGGAGAAGGCGCAGCAGTACGCCTACCGCGACCGCCGGGTCCGCAAGCGCAACTTCCGCGCCCTCTGGATCCAGCGGATCAACGCCGGCGCCCGGGAGCACGGCCTGACCTATTCCCAGTTCATGAACGGCATCCACAAGGCCGGCATCGAGGTCGACCGCAAGGTCCTGGCGGACATCGCGCTGCGCGAGCCCGAGGCCTTTAAGAGCTTGGTGGATCAGGCCCAGGCCGCGCTGAGCCAAGCTCGCTAACGCGGTTCCAGGGGCCGGAGGGGCGGCCCCGGGAACCAGGCGAGGGGCCGCCGGTCGCAGCAAGACAGGCGGAGCGCGAGATGGAGCATCAGAACCTCGACGACCTGAGAAGCAGCCTTCTGGGCCAGGTGGCAGACGCCGCCGACCTGGAGGCGCTGGAGCAGGCACGGGTGCGGATCCTCGGCAAGAAGGGTCAGGTCACCCAGCTGATGAAGACCCTGGGCGGCCTGACGCCCGAGGAGCGCAAGGAACGCGGCCAAGCCTACAACCGGATCAAGGACGCGGTGGCCGAGGCCATCGAGGCCCGGCGCCAGGACCTGGCGGACGCCGACCTGGAGCAGCGCCTGGCGGCGGAGCGCATCGACGTCTCCCTGCCGGCGCGGCCGGACCGGGTCGGCCACGTCCACCCGATCAGCCGCACGGTCGAGGAACTGGTCGCGATCTTCGGCGAGATGGGCTTCGGCGTCGCCGAAGGCCCGCACGTCGAGGACGATTTCCACAACTTCACCGCCCTCAACATCCCCGAGGAGCATCCGGCCCGGCAGGAGCAGGACACCTTTTACCTGCCGCCGCAGGAGGAAAGCGGCGCGCCCATGGTGCTGCGCACCCACACCTCGCCGGTGCAGATCCGGACCATGCAGTCGGTCGCGCCGCCGATCCGCATCATCGTGCCCGGGCGGACCTTCCGCAGCGATTCCGACGCCACCCACTCGCCGATGTTCCATCAGGTCGAGGGGCTGGTGGTCGACGAGACGACCCACATGGGCCACCTCAAGGGCACCCTGATCGAGTTCTGCCGGGCTTTCTTCGATATCGAAGACCTGCCGGTCCGCTTCCGGCCCAGCTATTTCCCCTTCACCGAGCCCTCGGCCGAGGTCGACATCGGCTGCACCCGCGCCGACGGCCAGCTCAAGATCGGCCACGGCGACGACTGGCTGGAGATCCTGGGCTGCGGCATGGTCCATCCCAAGGTGCTGGAGAACTGCGGCATCGATTCCAGGAAGTACCAGGGCTTCGCCTTCGGCATGGGGATCGAGCGCGTCGCCATGCTGAAGTACGGCATCCCCGACCTGCGTACCTTCTACGACTCCGACCTCCGCTGGCTGAAGCACTACGGCTTCCTGCCGCTGGAGACACCGAGCCTGGTCAGGGGGATATAGAGATGATCCTCCATAGCGCGGTGCGGGCTTCGACAGTCACCCCCACCCTAACCCTCCCCCCTCAAGGGGGAGGGAATGAAGCATCGGCCTCGCCACAGCGTCCCCTCCCCCCGGCGAGGGGGAGGGACAGGGAGGGGGGCGCGCCGAGGGCGTGCGACCTCCGGACGGGAGCCCGCCGATGAAGTTCACCCTGTCCTGGCTGAAGACCCATCTGGAGACCGAGGCCTCGCTGGCGGAGATCGCCGGCAAGCTGTCGATGATCGGCCTCGAGCTGGAGGGCGTGGAGGACCGCGGCAAGGCGCTGGCGCCCTTCACCGTCGCCCGCGTCAAGGAGGCCAGGCCCCATCCCGACGCAGATCGGCTCAAGGTTTGCCGCGTCGAGACGAAGGACCATGGCGAGGTCCAGGTGGTCTGCGGCGCGCCCAACGCCCGGACCGGCATGAAGGGCGTCTTCGCCCCGGCCGGCACCCACATCCCGGGCACCGGCGTCGACCTCAAGACGGGCACGATCCGCGGCGTCGAGTCCAACGGCATGCTGGTCTCGGAGCGCGAGATGGGCCTCTCCGACGAGCACGAGGGCATCATCGAGCTGCCCGAGGACGCGCCCCTGGGCGCGCCCTTCGCAACCGTCATGGGCCTCGACGACCCGGTCGTCGACATCGCCATCACCCCCAACCGCGGCGACTGCCTCGGCGTGCGCGGGGTGGCGCGGGACCTGGCCGCGGCCGGCCTCGGGACGCTCAAGTCCCACGACTTCGCCGAGGTGCCGGGCCACTTCGACAGCCCGGTCAAGTGGCGGCGCGACTTCTCGAAGGAGACCGCCGGGGCCTGCCCCTTCGTCGCCGGGCGCAGCTTCCGCGGGGTGAAGAACGGACCCTCGCCCAAGTGGCTGCGGGACCGCCTGCTGTCGATCGGCCTCCGGCCGATCTCGGCGCTGGTCGACGTCACCAACTTCGTGACCCACGACCTCGGCCGGCCGCTGCACGTCTTCGACGCCGCCAAGCTGAAGGGCGACCTGACCATGCGCCTGGCCCGCGCGGGCGAGGAGATCCTGGCGCTCGACGACAAGACCTACGTCATGGACGCCGGGATGGCGGTGATCGCCGACGAGACCGGACTGCAGGGCATCGGCGGCATCATGGGCGGCGAGCTTTCCGGCTGCACCGAGGAGACCACCGAGGTCTTCCTGGAATGCGCGCTCTTCGATCCGGTGCGCACGGCGGCGACGGGACGCAAGCTCGGCATCTTCTCCGACGCCCGCTACCGATTCGAGCGCGGCCTCGACCCCGAGTCGGCCCGCTGGGGCGTGGAGGTCGCGGCGCGGCTGATCCTGGAGCTCTGCGGCGGCGAGGCGAGCCACGTGGTCAGCGCCGGCGAAGTACCGGACTGGCGGCGCGAGATCGCCCTGCGGCCCGCGCGCAGCGCGACCCTCGGCGGCCTGGAGCTGCCGGCCGCGCGCCAGGGCGAGATCCTCGAGCGTCTCGGCTTCCAGGTCGAGGCCGGCAGGAAGGCGCTTGTGGTCCAGGTGCCGTCCTGGCGCCCCGACGTCGAGGGCGAGGCCTGCCTGGTCGAGGAGGTGCTGCGGATTCACGGCTACGACGAGATCCCCGTGGTGCCGCTGGAGCGGGAGACGGTTCTGCCCCACGGCGTTCTGACCCTGGCGCAGCGGCGCGAGACCTTCGCCCGCAACGCCCTGGCCTGGCGCGGCCTGGACGAGACCGTGACCTTCTCCTTCATGTCCTCGGACCTGGCCCGGCTCTTCGCCGCGGTGCCGGACAGCCTGCGGCTGCTCAACCCGATCAGCGCCGACCTCGACGTCATGCGGCCCTCGATCCTGCCCAATCTGGCGGTGGCCGCGGCCCGCGCCGCCGACAAGGGCCTGGGCGACGCCGCGCTCTTCGAGATCGGCGGCCAGTACCGCGACAACACGCCGGAAGGCCAGGACGAGGTCGCCGCCGGGCTGCGCGCCGGGTCCTGGGGGCCGCGCCACTGGGCCGGGGCGCGGCCGGTCGACGCTTTCGACGCCAAGGCCGACGCATTGGCCGCCCTGACGGCCTGCGGGGCCCCGGTCGAGAACCTGCAGGTCACCGCCGACGCGCCCGCCTGGTATCACCCCGGCCGCTCCGGCTGTCTGCGCCTGGGCCCCAAGGTCCTGGCCAGCTTCGGCGAGCTGCACCCCAAGGTCCTGCGCGCCCTGGACCTCAAGGGCCCGGTGGTCGCCTTCGAGGTCCGGCTCGGCAACATCCCGGAGCCCAAGGCCAAGGCCGGCGGCAAGCTGCGCCCGGCGCTCCGGACCTCGCCCCTCCAGCCGCTGGAGCGCGACTTCGCCTTCGTGGTCGACGCCGAGGTGCCGGCGGAAAAGCTGCTGCGCGCCGCCAAGGGCGCCGACAAGCAGATGGTGACCCGGGTCGACCTCTTCGACGTCTACCAGGGCAAGGGTGTCGAGGACGGCAAGAAGTCCCTCGCCATCGCCGTCACCATCCAGCCCCGCGACCGCACCCTGACCGATGCCGAGATCGACGCCATCGGCCAGAAGGTCGTCCAGCAGGTCGAGAAGGCCACGGGCGGGGTGCTGCGGGGCTAGGCTGCAGGCCGGCAGCACGGTGACGCCTGGCCAGGTCGCCGGCCAGTCCTTGCGCGCCATGCGCGCCCGGTAAGCGGCCGGCCGCAGGTCCCGGGCGTGCGGGGTCGGGCGCACGGTCAGCTCGAAAACGTCGTCGAAGCCGAAGGGGGCGAGCAGCTCGAGTTCGCCCGTTCCGGTCATGCGGATGCCGACCGCCGAAACCGTCTCCAGCCAGTGACACAGCGCGTCCCCGGCCGAGGTGTAGGGCCGGTCGCCGTTGTGGTCGTGCATGCGGGCCTGGTTGCGGGCCGACCAGGGCAGGCCGGGGGCCCGCTTGCGCAGTTCCGCCTCCAGCGCCCGGTCCCGTTCCTTGCCGCGGTCCTCGGGATCGAAATAGACCACGTCGAGGTCGTTGAGCGGCGTCGCCTCGGCGTAGCCGTGCAG
>JAKSBE010000094.1 GCA_022361275.1 Kiloniellales bacterium | reverse complement strand
CCCGAGGCCTCGATCGAGGCGCCGGTGTTCCAGGTCTGCCTCTTCGACCGCGGCGGGCCGCTCGCCGTGGCCCGCTACGGCCTGGCCCTCCAGACCGGCGGCCTGCCCCGGCGCCGCGACCTGCGCCGCATCCCGGCCCGCCGCGTCACCATCGAAGGCCCCCTCGGCGACCCGGTCCAGGGCGACGGCGACACCATCGCCCGCCTCCCCGTCGAGATCTCCATCGTCCCCGACGCCGTGGACCTGGTCTTCGCCAAGGGGTGAGGGCCCGGGCCGGGCCGGGGGCCATTCGGCTGGCACCGGAGGTTCACCCCCACCCCGACCCTCCCCCGTCGAGGGGGAGGGCTTCTTAGTGGCGCGGGCGCCAAGCACCTCATGCCCTTCGATCGGTGCCGGCCTCGCCCTTCGACAGGCGCAGGACGAGGTGAGAGGTCGTATCTTGTCCTTCCGCGGCGCGGTTTGAGCGCGTTCGGGCTCGGCGTAAAGCCCTCTCACCTCGTCCTGAGCCTGTCGAAGGGCGAGGTCGGCAGGCGGTCAGTCCAGGCGAAAACCCGCTCCGCAGGGCTGTGAAATCACGCAAAATCATGTTCTTCATCCTATTTTCTGCCGACTCTGGACAAAAAACACAGCCCCTCGCATAGTCTCCCACAGCGGGAGACGTGAGCGTGCAAGACTTCGCGGCGGCCTTCGGCCTGGCCTTCGACCTGATCCTGGCGGCGGACCCGGCCCTGACCGAGATCGTCGGGCTGTCCCTCCGGGTCAGCCTGACCGCGGTGCTGATCGCCTGCGCCCTCGGCCTGCCCCTGGGCGCGGCCCTGGCGGTCTTCCGCTTTCCCGGCCGGGGGGCCGTGATCGTCGCCGTCAGCGCCCTCATGGGCCTGCCGCCGGTCGTCGTGGGGCTCTGCGTCTACCTGCTGCTGTCCAACGCCGGGCCGCTCGGCGTGCTGCAGCTCCTCTACACCCCGACCGCCATGATCGTCGCCCAGACCATCCTGGTCGCGCCCATCGTCGCGGCCCTGACCCGGCAGCTGGCCGAGGAGCTGCACGCCGAGTACGACGAGCAGCTCCGCTCGCTCGGGGTCGGCCGGCTGCAGACCCTGGCGACCCTGCTCTGGGACGGCCGCTACGGCCTGCTGACCGTGGCGCTCGCCGGCTTCGGCCGGGCCATCGCCGAGGTCGGCGCGGTGATCATCGTCGGCGGCAACATCAACCACGTGACCCGGGTCATGACCACGGCCATCGCCCTGGAGACCTCCAGGGGCGACCTCGCCCTGGCGCTCGCCCTGGGCATGATCCTGATCCTCCTGGCCCTGGCGGTGAACGCCGCGGCCCTCTCCCTGCGCGGCACCGCGGCGCGCGCGGCCTATGCCTGACACCGGCCGCGGGATCGGGTTGGAGGCCGGGGTGCCCCTGGAGGTCGGTGCCGACGGGCTGCTGCCGCTGGCGGTCGAGGGCCTGGTCTTCGAGGCCGGCGGCCAGCGGCTGATCGACGGCCTGGACCTGCGCCTGGAGGCCGGGCCGCTGACCGCGATCCTGGGCCCCAACGGCGCCGGCAAGAGCCTGCTGCTGCGCCTGCTGCACGGCCTGATCGCGCCGAGCGCGGGCCGCGTCTCCTGGGGCGGCCGGGTGCCGGAGCGGGCGCTGCGCCTGCGCCAGGCCCTGGTCTTCCAGCGCCCGGTGCTGCTGCGCCGCTCGGTCGCCGCCAATCTGCGCTATGCCCTGGCGGCCCACGGCGTCGACCGCGCCCGGCGCAAGGCCCTGGCCGCCGAATGGCTGGCGCGGGCCGGCCTCGGCCATCTCGCCGGGCGGCCGGCGCGGGTGCTCTCCGGCGGCGAGCAGCAGCGCCTGGCGGTGGCCCGGGCGCTGGCCTGCGAGCCCGAGGTCCTGCTGCTCGACGAGCCGACCGCCAGCCTGGACCCGGCCTCGGCCCAGGCCATCGAGACCCTGATCCGCGAGGCGCGGGCGGCCGGGACCAAGGTCGTCCTGGTCACCCACGACCTGGGCCAGGCCTGGCGCCTGGCCGAGCAGGTGGTCTTCCTCTACCGCGGCCGGGTCGAGGAGCACGCGGCCGCCGAGGACTTCTTCGTCCGGCCGGCCAGCGAGCGGGCCCGGGCCTTCGTCGCCGGACGGCTGGTTTTATGAATTATAATTCAGGAGGGAAAACATGACCGGAAGGATAGTGCATCTCTGCGCCGCGGCGCTTCTCGCGACCGTCTTCGCGCTCGCGCCGGCCGCGGCCGAGGAGCGATTCATCGTTCTCCAGTCGACCACCTCGACCCAGAACTCCGGGCTTTTCGACGCCATCCTGCCGGGCTTCACCGCCCGGAGCGGGGTCGAGGTCCGGGTGGTCGCGGTCGGCACCGGCCAGGCGCTGAAGAACGCCCGCAACGGCGACGGCGACGTGCTGCTGGTCCACGCCAAGCCGGCCGAGGAGGCCTTCGTCGCCGAGGGCTTCGGGGTCGAGCGCCTCGACGTGATGTACAACGACTTCGTCATCGTCGGCCCGCCGGCCGACCCGGCCGGGATCGCCGGCAAGGCCGACGCGACCGCGGCCCTCAAGGCCGTCGCCGAGGCCGGGGCGCCCTTCGCCTCGCGCGGCGACGACAGCGGCACCCACAAGAAGGAGCTGGCCCTGTGGACGGCGGCCGGGGTCGACCCGGCGGCGGCCAGCGGCACCTGGTACCGCGAGACCGGCTCGGGCATGGGGGCCACCCTCAACACGGCGGTCGGCATGGATGCCTACACCATGACCGACCGCGGCACCTGGATCGCCTTCAAGAACAAGGACGACTTCCGGATCCTGGTGGAGGGCGACGCGCGGCTCTTCAACCAGTACGGCGTGATCCTGGTCAACCCGGAGAAGCATCCCCGGGTCAAGGCCGAGGACGGCCAGGCCTTCATCGACTGGCTGACCGGCAAGGAGGGCCAGGCCGCCATCGCCGCCTACAAGCGCGCGGGCGAGCAGCTCTTCTTCCCCAACGCCGAGGGTGGCGGGGGAAGCTGACGCCGCTTTTTCCCCCGCCCGGCTCCGCTTGCGATCGAGGGAGGACTCCGCCGGGAAACTCGGCTATGGCTGTGGGGACCGTGCCGCCACCGTCCGAACCGGAGTCTCGCCATGTCCTTTGCGCGCTATCCCAGCCTCGAGCAGGCGGTGGTCTTCATCACCGGAGGGGCCTCCGGGATCGGGGCGGAGATCGTGCGGGCCTTCGCCGGCCAGGGCGCGCGGGTCGGCTTCGTCGATCTGGACGAGGAGCGCGGCGCGGCCCTGGCGGCGGAGCTGGCGGGCGCGACCGTGCGCTTCGAGGCCTGCGACCTGCGCGACGTTCCGGCGCTGAAGCGGGCCTTCGCGGCGCTGGAGGCCGCGCTGGGGCCGGCGGCGGTGCTGGTCAACAACGCCGCGCGCGACGACCGCCATGCCTGGCAGGAGGTCGAGCCCGACGACTACGACGAGCGCATCGCGACCAACCTGCGGCACATGTTCTTCGCCATCCAGGCCGTGGCCCCCGGCATGATCGCGGCGGGCAGGGGCTCGATCATCAACTTCGGCTCCAACTCCTGGTGGGAGGCCGCGGGCGGCATGCCGGTCTACACCACCGCCAAGGCGGCGGTGCACGGCATGACCCGTGCCTTCGCGCGCGACCTCGGCCCGCACCGCATCCGGGTCAACACCGTGGTGCCCGGCTGGGTCATGACCGAGCGCCAGAAGGAGCTCTGGGCGACCCCCGAGGCGCTGGAGCGGCACCGCCGGCGGCAGTGCCTGCCGGACCTGATCGAGCCGGTCCACCTGGCCCGCATGGTGCTGTTCCTGGCCTCCGACGACGCCGCCATGTGCACCGCCAACAACTACATGGTCGAAGCAGGCTCGATCTGACGGAAGGGGGGCTCACGGCCCGTTGTAGCGGACCTCGCCGTGGCCGGTCAGGTCGTAGCCGCCGAGTTCGGCGGCGCGGGTGGTGAAGGCCCCGCTGCGGCAGAAGGCGAGCAGCTTCTGGACCGGCGGCTCGAAGACGTCGCGGCGCCAGAGCGCCAGGTCGTAGCGCTCGCGGAACAGGGGCAGGAAGTCGAGGCGGTACTGGCGGGCCACGGTCTCGACCGCGAAGCCGGCGTCGGCCTTGCCCTCGGCGACCGCCAGCGCGACGTCGGCCTCGTTGCGGGCCGGCGGCTGCAGCAGGCCCAGCGCCGAAAGCGCCGTCCCCGCCCGTTCCAGCAGGTGGCCGAGCAGCAGGGTGCTGCCGGCGCCCTTCTGGCGCGGCACCAGGGTCAGGCCGGCGAGGTCGGCCAGCCCGCCGATCCCCTTGGGGTTGCCGGGCGGCAGGACCAGGCCCTGGGTCCGCCAGGCCCAGGCGAGCAGGACCAGCGGCAGGCCCGGCGCGGCCTGGCGCAGCGTCCCCAGGTTCCAGTCGCCGCCTTCGCCGTTCCCCGTCGGCTCCGCCTCCGGCTCGTAGACGTGCAGGCCGGCGCCGACCGCCTTGCCGGCGGCGACCCGGGCCAGGCCGTCGAGGCTGCCGTCGAAGAAGGTCGCGAGCTCGCTGCCGGACTCGCGCAAGGCCCAGTCGAGCAGGGGATCGTGGCTGCCGGCGATGACCGCCGGCCGCGGCGCCAGGCTTTCCGCGCCGCCGCCGTAGTCGACCCGCCGGCGCACCCAGGCCTCGACCAGCGCGCGCGGGAAGATCAGCTTGCCGGTCACCCGGCTGACCGGGATCGCGTTCTCGGCGACCAGCTCGTAGACCTTGCGCTCCTTGATCCGGAGCAGGGCGGCGACTTCTTTGGTGGTCAGGAAGTCGGGCATGTTGGACGTGGCGATTGCGGAGTTCGTCCCTGCTGGCCGCCGAAAACGTGTCGGCGGCCGCCCTCGCCCTTCGACAAGCTCAGGGTGAGGGCCAGCGGTTTCAATCGTTTCGCCTCATGCTGAGCCTGTCGAAGCATGACGTCTGGCAAGGGCTCATCACCTCTTCTCGGCGCACTAGGGCGTGACCTCCGATGGGACCGGGAGGGTCGTGGATTCCTCGCGGATGATGGTGCCGATGCCGCGTTCGGTGAAGATCTCCAGCAGCATGGAGTGCGGCACCCGGCCGTCGAGGATGACCGCGGCGTCGACCCCGCCGCGCACCGCCTGGCGGCAGGTCTCGAGCTTGGGGATCATCCCGCCGGTGACCGCGCCCTCGGCGATCAGGCGGTCGATGTCCTCGAAGCCGACCTCGTGGATCAGCTCGCCCTCGGGGTCCAGGACCCCGGGGACGTCGGTCAGGAGCAGCAGCCGGGTCGCGCCGACCGCCGCGGCGATGGCGCCGGCCGCGGTGTCGGCGTTGATGTTGTAGCTCTCGCCCTTGGGGCCGATGCCGATCGGCGCGATCACCGGGATCATCCCGGCCTGCTCCATCGGGGTCAGGACCTGGGGGTTGACGGCCCGGGGCTCGCCGACGAAGCCGAGGTCGAGGATCTTCTCGATGTTGGATTCCGGGTCGCGCCTGGTCCGGCGCAGCTTGCGCGCCCGGATCAGGTGGCCGTCCTTGCCGGAAAGGCCGATGGCGGTACCGCCGGCCTCGTTGATCGCGGTGACGATCTGCTTGTTGATCGAGCCGGAGAGGACCATCTCGACGATCTCGACGGTCTTGGCGTCGGTCACCCTGAGGCCGTCGACGAACTCGCTCTCGACCCCCAGGCGCTTGAGCATGCTGCCGATCTGCGGCCCGCCGCCGTGGACGACCACCGGGTGGATGCCGACCTGCTTCATCAGCACGACGTCGCGGGCGAAGATCTGCGCCAGGCGCTCGTCGCCCATGGCGTGGCCGCCGTACTTCACGACGAAGGTATGCCCGGTGTAGCGGCGCATGTAGGGCAGGGCCTCGGTCAGGGTCTTCGCGGTCCGCAGCCATTGCTTGGCGTGGGGGAAGTTCTTGTAGGTCATCATGTCGCTCCCGCCATGCAGTGCTTGGCTTGGTACGGCGCGGCGCCACCCCCTGCCAACCCTCCCCCATCAAGGGGGAGGGCTCTTGCGAGCGTCCGCCGGAACATCCCCCTCCCCCTTGATGGGGGAGGGTTGGGGTGGGGGTGACTCTCCGAACTCTGCAAGTCAGCACTAACTCCCGCCATCGTCCCGCTCCGGGCCGTCTTGCCCGGAGTCCTCCGGGGCGCCCTCCGCCACCGCCGCCAGGGCGGCGCGCAGGTCCTCGATCCCGGCGCCGCTGACCGTGGAGGCCGCCAGCAGGACCGGAAAGGCGGCCGGATGGCCGGCCAGCTCCTTTTCGGTCGCCGCGCGCAGGGCGGCGAAGGCCGCCGGCTTCACCTTGTCGGCCTTGGTGAAGACGACCTGGAAGGGCACCGCCGCCTCGTCCAGCAGCTTCATCACGGAACGGTCGCTGTCCTTGACCCCGTGGCGCGCGTCGATCAGCAGGCAGACCCGGCGCAGCTCGACCCGGCCGCGCAGATAGTCGCGGGTCAGGCCGGTCCACTGCCGGATCTCGGCCTTGCCGGCCTTGGCATAGCCGTAGCCGGGAAGGTCGACCAGGGTCAAGCGTCCGCCCAGGTCGAAGAAGTTGAGCAGGCGGGTGCGGCCGGGGGTGTTGGAGGTCCGCGCCAGGGTCTTGCGGCCGGTGAGCGCGTTGACCAGGCTCGACTTGCCGACGTTGGAGCGGCCGGCGAAGGCGATCTCCGGGCACTCGGTCGCGGGGACCTGGGCGACCCGGGCCGCCGAGACGATCAGGCCGCAGTCCTGGGCGAAGAGCCAGCGACCGAAGTCGCGCAGGCTCCCGGCCGCGCGCTGCGGGGGTTCGGTGATCGACATCGGCCGGATCCGCCCATCGGCTCAGCCGCTCTGTCCGGCGTCCCGGCCGGTGCCGCCCTTGGAGTCGCCCCGAGAGTCCCTGGCGGCTCCGCCCCGCTTGCCGCGCCGCTTCTTCTGGGCGCTGCGGGTCTTCTTGGCGGCGGTCTGCGTCTTCTGCGCCGAGGCCTGGTCGGCCTTCACCGTCTCGTCCCTGTCCTGGCTCTCGCCCTTGTCCCGGCTCTCGTCCCGGCTCTCGCCCTGGCGCTTGTCGGCGCCGTCGCCTGAGCCCTCTTCCCGGTCCTTTTCCTGGCCTCCGTCCTCGCCGTCTTTCGCCGCGTCCTCGCCCTTCGCCGCCGCGCCGCTGTCGGGCATCAGTCCGGGGATCACGAGAGGCGGCGCCTTGCCGCCGATCTGGGCGCCGGCCCGCTTCATGATGACGTACTGCTGGATGACCGACAGCACGTTGTTCCAGGTCCAGTAGATGACCAGGCCGGCCGGGAAGGGCGCCAGCAGGAACATGAAGAAGATCGGCATCCAGAGGAAGATCTTGGCCTGCAGGGGATCCGCCGGCTGCGGGTTCAGCTTGGTCTGCAGGAACATGGTCAGGCCCATCAGCAGGGGCCAGATGCCGATCGAGAAGAAGGAGAAGAAGCCGAGGTCGGGGATGCCCCAGGGCAGCAGGCCGAAGCCGTTGAGGATCGAGGTCGGGTCCTGCGCCGAGAGGTCCTCGATCCAGCCGTAGAAGGGCGCGTGGCGCATCTCGATGGTGACGAAGAGCACCTTGTAGAGCGCGAAGAAGACGGGAATCTGGATCAGCACCGGCAGGCAGCCGGCCATGGGATTCACCTTCTCGCGCTTGTAGAGCTCCATCATCTCCTGGTTCAGGCGCTGGCGGTCTTCGCTGAAGCGCTCGCGCAGCTTCACCATCTCGGGCTGCAGGTTGCGCATCTTGGCCATGGCCCGATAGGACTTGTTGGCCAGCGGGAAGAAGGCCAGCTTGATCAGGACGGTCAGCGCCAGGATCGCCAGCCCGAAGTTGCCCAGCAGGTGGTAGAAGTACTCGAGCAGGTGGAACAGGGGCTTGGTGAGGAAGTAGAACCAGCCGAAGTCCACCGAGCGATCGAAGAGCGGGATCTCGAAGGCGTCCTGGTAGTCCTCGATGATCCCGACCACCTTGGCGCCGGCGAAGAGCCGGCTGGTGATCTGCACCTCTCCCCCGGCCGGGACCGTCATGGCCGTGCTCAGATAGTCCGCCTGATAGCGCTCCGTGCCGCTCAGGTTGTCGAAGTAGTAGCGCGCCTCGACCGCGCTGTCCTGGTCCGGGATCAGCGCGACCATCCAGTACTTGTCGGTGATGCCCAGCCAGCCGCCCGTCGTCTCGAAGGTTTCCTCGGCCTGGCCGCGAACCGCGTCGTCGCTCAGGTCGTCGTAGGTGAACTCTTCGAGCTCACCGTTGAAGGCGCCGGTGAAGCCCTCGTGCAGGATGAAGAAGCCCTGGACCTGCGGCGTGCCGCGACGCGAGATCAGGCCGTAGGGCGACAACGTGGCCGTGGCTTCGCCCGTGTTCACGACCCGCTGGGTGACGGTGAAGAGATAGTTCTCGTCGACCTCGTAGAGGCGCTCGAAGCGCAGGCCTTGGCCGTTGTCCCAGGACAGGGTCAGCGGCCGTCCGGGTTCGAGCCGCGCGCCGGTCGCTTCCCAGAGCGTTTTGCTGTCGGGCACCGCCAGCCCGGCCGCGCCGGCGGACCAGCCGAAGTCGGCGTAGTAGGCGTCGGCGGTGCCCAGAGGGTGCAGCAGCTCGATCAGCGGGCTGTTGTCCTCCAGGGTCTCCCGGTAGTTCTTCAGCACCAGATCGTCGATGCGTCCGCCTTCCAGGGAGATCGAGCCGGAGAGGGCCGGGGTCTCGATCGCCACCCGCGGCGTCCTCTCCAGCACGGTCGCGCGGCCCTGGATACCGCCGTCGACCGGAACCCCGGAAGGCGCGGCCGCCGTCGGCGCGCCGGGGGCCCCGGCCCCGGGAACCGCCGGCGCACCGGGCACGGTCGTCTGCGGCTGCGCCGTGTCCGGCAGCGGCTCGGGCGGCGGCTGCATCAGCTGGAAGGCGAAGAGAATGGCCACCGAGAGCACGATGGCCAGCAGAAGGTTCTTCTGTTCTTGAGATCCCATGACGGGTTACTGCCGTCCTTCATGTTCGCAGAGCGGCGGCACCGGGTCGTAGCCCCAGCCCCCCCAGGGGTTGCAGCGCGCCAGCCGCTTGAGCGTCAGCCAGCCGCCCTTCAGGGCGCCGTGACGGCCGATGGCTTCCTGGGCATAGCAGGAGCAGCTGGGCCAGTAGCGGCAGGAGGGTGCCAGGAAGGGCGAGATGCCGTACCTGTAGATCGCGATCAGGGCGAGCATGAGACCGCGCAGCGGATTCATCGGCTTACCGTTTCCTCCCGCTTTCCCGTTTCCGGCTGCCCTGTTCTCGGCGCCCCTGTTCCCGGCGCTCGCCGCGCGGTGCGCCCCGTTTCGGCCGGCGCTCCTGGCCGCGGCGCCGGGCCAGGCCCTGCAGTGCCGTCTCCAGATCCTGCTTCAGCGCCGGCCACTGCCGGGTCAGGGTGCCGCTACGGCCGATAATGACGTAATCGCAGCCGGGCTCCGCGGCAAGCGGCAATACGTCTTCGGCGGCGGCCTTCAGGCGGCGTCTGGCGCGGTTGCGGGCGACGGCGTTGCCGACCTTGCGGCTGACCGTGAAGCCGACCCGGACCGCCTCTGGTACCGCCCCCGGGACGGCCCCCGGAACAGCCTCTGACGCCACCTTGGGGTCGTCCGGACCTCCGACCGGGTCATCCCCGCGGCCGCGGCGGGCGGCCTGAAGGATCAGTCCGGGCGTGACCCACTTGCGGCCGCTGCCGGCGACCCGGAGGAAGTCGGGCCGGCGCTTCAGCCGCCCGAGGGGTGCGGCCACGGGGGGCGCGGCCATTGGGGCTCAGGCGGACAGGCGCTTGCGCCCCTTGGCGCGGCGGCGCGCCAGCACCTTGCGGCCGCCGACCGTCGCCATGCGGGCGCGGAAGCCGTGGCGGCGCTTGCGGACCAGCTTGCTGGGCTGATAGGTGCGCTTCACGAGGGTTACTCCGTCGACGGGTTCTTTTCTTTCGGATGACGGGGCTGTATACGGCCCGGCCCGGCCCCTGTCAACGGCTCCGAACCGGCGGATTCCCGCGCCTGGCGTGCCCGGCGGGCCGCTGCCGGGCGCAGGCCGGTCGGGCGCCGCCAGGGGCGGCGAGACGCCGGGCCGGGCAAGGATTTCGGTGGACACCCGGTCCCGACTCCGGAAAGCTCTCGCCAAGAGGGAGCGGGACCATTCTCATCTGCCAGGCCATTCCCATCTGTCAGGGCGCTCAAGATGTCGCATGACGGCCCGGGCCGCCGCGTCTCCCTCGGCCGGCTGATCCCGATCGCCGTGCTCCTGACCGGACTGGGCCTGTTCTTCGTCTTCGACCTTCACCATTACCTGAGCTTCGAGACTCTCAAGGAGCAACGCGCCTGGCTCCTCGGCTTCGTGGACGAGCACGGCCCGCTGGCGGCCTTCGCCTTCCTGGGCCTCTATGCCGCGGCGGTGGCGTTCTCGCTTCCCGGCGGCGCGCTGCTGACGATCACGGGCGGCTTCCTCTTCGGCCTCGTCCTCGGGCCGCTGCTGTCGGTCCTCGGAGCGACGATCGGGGCGGTGGTGCTGTTCCTGGCGACGCGCACCGCGCTCTACGACCTTCTGCACGCCCGGGCGGGCCCGGCGCTGCGCAAGATGGAGGACGGCTTCCGCGAGGACGCGATGAGCTACCTCCTGGTGCTGCGCCTGGTGCCGCTGTTCCCCTTCTGGCTGGTGAACATCGTCCCGGCGCTCCTGGGCGTGCCCTTGAGGACCTACGTGATCGCGACCTTCTTCGGGATCATGCCGGGGGCCTTCGTCTACGCCAGCGTCGGCAACGGTCTCGGCGCCCTGATCGCCGAGGGCAAGAGCCCCGACTTCGGCGCGATCTTCCGGGGCGAGATCCTTCTGGCGCTCTCCGGTCTCGTGATCCTGTCCCTGGTCCCGGTCGTCTACAAGCGGCTCAAGGCGCGCAAGGCGGTCACCGACCAGTCCGGCCGGGGCTGAGCGGGACCGTAAAGCGAGGTGAGGAGACTGCGATGGCCGCGCTGCTGAAACCCGACATCTGCGTCATCGGCGCCGGCTCGGCCGGGCTGGTGGTCGCCGCCGGCGGCTCGCAGATGGGCGCCGAGGTGGTCCTGATCGAAAAGGGCAAGATGGGCGGCGACTGCCTGAACACCGGCTGCGTGCCGTCCAAGGCGCTGCTCGCCGCCGGCAAGGCCGCGGCCGCTGCCGCCGCCGCGCCGCCCTTCGGGATCGACTACGCCGCGCCGGGGATCGACTTCCGGCGGGTCCACGACCACGTCCACGGCGTCATCGCCGGCATCGCCCCGGTCGATTCGGTCGAGCGCTTCGAAGGTCTGGGGGTCAAGGTGATCAAGGCCGAGGCGCGCTTCGCCTCGGCGCGGGAGGTGGTCGCCGGCGGCCAGCGGATCCAGGCCCGCCGCTTCGTGGTCGCCACCGGCTCGACTCCACTGGTGCCGCCGATCCCGGGGCTCGATCAGGTCCCCTACCTGACCAACGAGACCGCCTTCGAGCTGACCGAGCGGCCGCGCCGCCTGGTGGTGATCGGCGGCGGCGCGATCGGCTGCGAGCTGGGCCAGGCCTTCCGCCACCTGGGCAGCGAGGTCGCGATCCTCGAGATGGCCTCGATCCTGCCCAAGGACGAGCCGGAGACGGTCTCGGTGCTGCGCCAGGCGCTGCGCCGCGACGGGATCACGCTGCTGGAGGACAGCCGGGTCACCAGGGTCACCCGGGGCGGGGCCGAGGGCGAGACCCTGGTGGTGCACTTCGAGCGCGACGGCGAGGCGGGCCGGGTCGAGGGCGACCGGCTGCTGGTCGCCGCGGGCCGGCAGCCCGGCGTCGAGGGGCTCGGCCTGGAGGCGGCCGGGGTCGACTACGACCGCCGCGGGATCACGGTCGACCGGCGCCTGCGCAGCAGCAACAAGAAGATCTACGCCATCGGCGACGTGGCCGGCGGGCTGCAGTTCACCCACGTCGCCGGCTACCACGCCGGGGTGGCGCTGAAGAACATCCTCTTCCGCCTGCCGGCCAGGGCCGACACCGCGGCGGTGCCCTGGGTCACCTACACCGAGCCGGAGGTGGCCCAGGTCGGCCTGACCGAGGCCCAGGCCCGGGAGGCCCACGAGGCCATCCGCATCCTGCGCTGGCCCTACGCCGAGAACGACCGGGCCCAGGCGGAGCGCCGGACCGAGGGCCTGGTCAAGGCGGTGACCACCAGGCGCGGCAGGGTCCTGGGCTGCGCCATCGTCGGCGCCCACGCCGGCGAGCTGATCCTGCCCTGGGTGCTGGCGATCTCGGCGGGCCTGAAGATCGGCACCCTGGCCCAGACGATCGCGCCCTATCCGACCTTCAGCGAGGTCAGCAAGCGCGCCGCCGGCGGCTTCTACACGCCCTCGCTGTTCAGCGAACGGACCCGCCGCCTGGTGCGCTTCCTGCGGCTCTTGGGGTAGATCGGACTGCGCTTAACCGGACTAAACACCTCGATTAAGTGCGGATAACTTGATCTATTTCATATGGTTAGAGCAGCGGCGTTCCCGCGGCCTGAGCCACCGTCTCGCGATCGTCGCCGGGGCGCACAGGGGGCCAGGCCCAGCGCTCCGCACCACTTCGCGCGACCCGGCAACCTATCACCGCTCCTTGGTATTACCGAGGTATTACCGCCATCGCGGCCGAAGGCGGCTCGGGTGATGAGATCGCAGCGAGGCTCCCTCCCCCTTGATGGGGGAGGAGGCGTGTGACCCGGCCAGCTCCGATGTAAACCGGACGGCCGTGGATCACGTCCGGGCATGACAGCGAGGGGAAGGCTTGCCCGACGGCGAGGACCCAGGACTCGAGACCGCCCCGAAAGGCATCACGCGGAGTTGAACCGCGGGCGCGGGCTCGTGATTCGAAGCCGGGGCGGGGGCCGGCCATATCCCGGTCAGCGGATCATTGCTCCGGCGTTGCCTTGATCGGACCCGAAACTTCCGCCTCGGTGCCTTCCTGCAAGGCGGGTCGATCCGGCTCACCGATGCCGGTCCGCGCCTCGAGGGGCCGGCGCGATGGCGGTCTTGCGGGCGTGTCCCCTGCCCACGCAAGGCTCTATCGCGCCGGTCTTCGCGGCTCTTCCGGCTCCGCCGCGGCGGAGCCGGCCAGGCCACCCCTGCGCCGGTCCTGTCCGGACGGCCGGGACATGGTATCATTCCCGCCATGACGGTGCCGAAACTCAGCCTGCCGCCCTGGGCCAAGAGCCTCTCGGCGCAGCTTCTGGTCCTGACCATCTTCTTCGTGATGCTGGCCGAGGTGCTGATCTACGCGCCCTCGATCGGCCGCTACCGTTTGAGCTACCTGGAGGAACGCCTGGCCGCCGGTCACCTGGCGATCCTGGCCCTGGAGGCGACGCCGGACAACATGGTCTCGGAAGCCCTGGAGCAGGAGCTGCTGACCCACGTCGGCGCCTATACCGTCGGCCTGAAGAAGCCCGAAGGGCAGAAGCTGATGCTGATGGTCGAGTCCCCGGGGCCGGTCGACCGCAGCTATGACCTGAACCAGGGCAGCTTCTTCGGGCTGATCGGCGACGCCTTCGCCGCCATGGCCGCCGGCGACGGGCGCGTGCTGCGGGTGACGGGCACCTCGCCCAAGGACCCGGAGGTCCAGGTCGAGGTGGTGATGGAGGAGTCGCCGCTGAGGTGGGCCATGTTCGGCTATTCCCAGCGGATCCTGGCGCTGTCGCTGGTCATCTCGCTGTTCACCGCGGCCCTGGTCTACCTCAGCCTGCACCGGCTCATGGTGCAGCCGATGCGCGACATCACCCAGGTCATGATCGCCTTCCGCGACGACCCGGAAGACGTCCACAACGTGATCAGGCCCTCGGCGCGCAGTGACGAGGTCGGGCTCGCCGAGCGCGAGCTGGCGCGCATGCAGGAGGGCCTGCGCGGCGCGCTGCAGCAGAAGACGCGCCTCGCCGCCCTGGGTACGGCGGTGACCAAGATCAACCACGACCTGCGCAACATCCTGGCGACCGCCAGCCTGGTCTCGGACCGCCTGGCCGGCAGCGACGATCCGGAGGTGCGGCGGGTGACCCCGACCCTGGTCGCGGCCATCGACCGGGCGGTGAAGCTCTGCGCCCAGACCCTGAACTTCACCGGCGAGGGGCCGGTCCGGCTGGAGCTTTCGCACTTCGACCTCAAGGACCTGCTGGACGACGTCGGCGCCGGGCTGGCCGCCTCGGGCGGCGCGGCGGCGGCCTGGGAGGCCCGTCTGGAGCCCGGGATCGAGCTGGAGGCCGACCGGGATCAGCTCTTCCGGGTCTTCGCCAACCTGGGGCAGAACGCGCTTCAGGCCGGCGCCACGGCGGTGCGGGTCAGCGCCGCCCGCAACGAGGGCCGCCTGGTCATCGAGGTCGCCGACAACGGGCCCGGCCTCTCGCCGCGGGCGCGGGAGAACCTCTTCCAGCCCTTCAAGGGCTCGACCACCCCGGGCGGCAGCGGCCTCGGCCTGGCCATCGCGCGCGAGCTGCTGCGCGCCCACGGCGGCGAGCTGCGGCTCGAGGAGAGCACCGCCGCGGGCACCCGCTTCCAGCTCACCCTGCCGCTCGACCAGGGCCGCGGACTGCGCCGCGAGCGGAAGGTGGCGTGAGGGCGGGGCGGGGCTGAACGGACGGGCGAATAGACCGCATTGCAGGCTCGCCTAGATCAAACTGCGCTTAATTGGAATCAATTAAGCGCAGTTTGATCTATTTCATAGGGTTAGAGCAGCTTATCCGCGTTCGATTGAACGCGGGCTGCTCTAGCCTCCGGGCACGGCTATCCAGTCTCGGGCGAGATGGCGGCGCACAAGCTCCCTCCCTCTTGCGGGGGAGGGAGCTTGTGCGTGGCCTGGATCTCCCCGTCAGTCGAGCGCCAGGAGCTGGGCCTTGAGGTAGGCGGTCTCGGGGACCGCGGGGTGGACCGGGTGGTCCGGGGCGGCGCCGGCGGTGACCAGGATCCGGCCCTCGCGGCCGGCGGCGGCCAGGCCGCGGCCGACTTCCCGGGTGAAGGCCGGCGGGTCGGCATGGTGCGAGCAGGAGGCGACGAAGAGCAGGCCGCCGGGCGCGACCAGGCGCGCCGCCAGACGAGTCAGCTTGCGATAGCCCTTGAGGCCCTGCCAGTAGTCCTTCTTCGACTTGATGAAGGCCGGCGGGTCACAGACCACGACGTCGAAGGTCTCGCCCCGCTCGGCCAGCTTGCCGAGGTGGACCAGGACCTCGCGCTTCTCGAAGCGGCAGCGTGCGGCGACGCCGTTCAGTGCCGCCGCCTGGCGGGCCAGATCGAGGGCGGCGTCCGAGCGGTCGACGCCGGTCACTTCGGCGGCTCCGGCGGCTGCGGCCTGGACCGCGAAGCCGCCGGAGAAGCAGTAGAGGTCGAGCACCCGGGCGTCCCCGGTCGAGGTGGCGGCCAGGGCCGCGACTTGCTCTGCGACCTGGGCGCGGTTGCGGCGCTGGTCGAAGAACCAGCCGGTCTTCTGGCCCTCGCGCAGGTCGGCCAGGAAGCGCACGCCGTTCTCGACCAGCTCGACCGGGCCGTCGAGGCGGCCCTTGGCGATCCGGAACTCGCTGGCCAGGCCCTCCATCTCGCGCGCCGGGGTATCGTTGCGCAGGACCATGGTCGCGGGCGCGAGGACCCGCTCGACCGCGGCCAGCAGCTCGGGCAGCAGGCGGTCCATGCCGGCGGTGTTGACCTGCAGCACCACGCAGTCGCCGAAGCGGTCGAGGATGGTGCCCGGCAGGCCGTCGCTCTCGGCGTGGATCAGGCGGTAGAAGGGCCGGTCGAAGAAGCGCGCGCGCAAGCGCAGGGCGGCCTCCAGGCGGCGCACGAAGAAGGCCTCGTCGATCGCGGCCTCGGGGTCGCGCGACAGCAGGCGCGCGGCGATCAGCGGCCGGCGGTTGAAGATCGCGGTGCCCAGGGCCTCGCCGCCGGCCGAGATCAGGCGGACCACGGCGCCGGGCTTCAGTGCCTTGGCCTCCGGGTCCATGACGATCTCGTTGGAGAAGACCCAGGGATGACCCTGCAGCAGGCGCTTGTGCGCCTCGGGCTTGAGGCGGATCTCGGGGCGGGCTTTGACCGTCTGCAGCATCGCGCGGGCAATCTGTCGGCCGGCCGGGGCCGGGTCAAGACGCGAAGGCGCCGCGCTGATGACCGCCGTCTTCCGCTACGAGGCGCTGGCCGAAGGCGCTGCGGCCCAGGGCCGCCCACGCCCTCCAGGCCCGCGCCGCCGATCCCCAGGTCGAAGAGGGGAAGCCGCCTAGATGAACTTGACGCCGATCTTGTCGCCGTGGCGCCAGCAGAGGCGGCAGCGGCGGACCGGGCCGGAGTTGAGAGTCAGGATGAACTGCCGGGGCAGTCCCTTGGCCTGCTGGAGCTTGAGCGCGGCGCCGCTGTAGGAAAGGTTCACGATCACGCAGTCGACCGGATCGTCGCAGACGATCCGCGCCGACTTCAGGGTGCGGAAGCGGCGGTGCAGGCGGCGCTCGGAGGGCGTGTCCTCGGGCTCCGGCTCCTCGACTGCCTCTGGGGCCGCGCCCCCGACCGCGCGCCCGACTGCCTCCCCGACTGCCTCTGGCGCCGCCCGAAAGGCCGGCGCTTCCGGCACCGCCTTGGCCTTGGCCTCCTTGACCGTCTCGTCGATCTTCTTGACCAGTTCGCCCTTGCTGAAGGGCTTGACCAGGAAGTGGCTGGCGCCGAAGGACACGCCGTCGGGCAGGCGGTCGCGGTCGACCAGCCCGGACTGGATCAGGAAGGGCGTGGCGACCCCGGAGTCCCGGACCTGCTGGATCACCTCGTAGCCGTCGATGTCCGGCAGCATGATGTCCAGGAGGATGACGTCGTAGGCCTCGGACCGGGCCAGGTCGATCGCCTGCTGGCCCGAATCGGTGGTCTCGCAGTCATGGCCCGCCTGCTTGAGCATCAGCTCGACGGTGCGGGCCATGGCGTGGTCGTCTTCGACGTAGAGGACGCGCATTCACTGCTCCGCCGCGGCAGTTCCGGAAGACTGCCGTTGTACCGCCGATTTGGCTTAACAAGGGTTAAGCAAGACCGTTTTCGGCACGGAATTAGGGCCTCTGCGCCGGGAGCTACTTCGCCAGGCCGCCGCGGGCGATCGGCGGCACCGACTGCGGCTCGGTGTCCCAGGGGAAGAGGATCCAGGTGTCCTGGCTGACCTCGGTGATGAAGGTGTCGACCAGGGGCCGGCCGGCCGGCTTGGCGTAGACCGTGGCGAAGTGGGCCTTGGGCAGCATGTCGCGGACCACCTTGGCGGTCTTCCCGGTGTCGACCAGGTCGTCGATGATCAGCCAGCCCTCGCCGTCGCCGGGCGCCTCCTTGAGGATCTCGGGCTCGCCCCGGGTCCGGTCCTGATAGGTGGCGATGCAGATCGTGTCGATCAGGCGCAGCTCCAGCTCGCGGGCCACGATGGCCGCCGGCACGAGGCCGCCGCGGGTGACCGCCACCACTCCCGCCCAGGGGCCGCGCTCGATCAGGCGCCAGGCCAGGGCCTTGGAATCGCGGTGCAGTTCCTGCCAGGAGACGGGAAAGGAGCGGTGATAGCCCGCGGTCATGTTCTCGCGATCATGTTCTCAAGGGTTCCCCGAGGTGGTTCGAATCCGCCGGCCGATTAAACCGAAGCCCCGGCCGTCCCGCAACGCGAAGCGCCCCCGCAACGCCGAGCAGGGGGTCCGGCCTGCGGCCTTCAGGCGCCGCTGTCCTCCGGCTTGACCAGGAACACGCCGTCGATCCGCCAGCGGCCGTCCGGCTGCCGGTCCATGACGTAGATGCCCAGGACCTCCTTGCCGTCGGGACCGACGAAGAAGACCTCCTGGGCCGGCTGGCCCCGCAGCTCCTTCAGGTCCTGGAACGCGAAGCGGCGCGGCCGGTAGACCGGCTGGTAGCCGGCTTGGACCATCGCCATGAAGGTGGCGGGGTCGCCGAAGATCTCCTGGATCTTGGGCGAGGCGAAGGCGAAAGCGCTGGCCGCGTCGTCGCGCCGGAAGGCTTCGAGCTGGCTCTCGATCACCTTGCGGATCGCGCCCCGCTCGGCCACGCCGAGGTCGGAGGCCTCCTGGGCGCCCGCCAGCGAGCCGGCCGTGCCGCCGAGGGCGAAGACAAGGGCAGCGATGACAAGGGCAGCGGTGAGGAGAAGGTTCTTGCCCGGCATGGCGGGGCCTCCGTGTTTTGCGCTAGCTTTGCCGTTCCGCCCGCGCTGTCGCTCTCTACGCTGCGCAGAAAGTGAGGGATCATGCTCAACACCCCCCGGGCCTACGGCGGGATGGTCACCGCACCGCATCACCTCGCGGCCGAAGCCGGCCTGGGAATCCTACGCGAGGGCGGCAACGCCGTCGAGGCCATGCTCGCCGCGGCGGCGGCCATCGCGGTGGCCTATCCGCACATGAACAGCCTGGGCGGCGACGGCTTCTGGCTGATCGCCGCGCCCGGCGCGGCGCCGCGGGCGATCGACGCCGCCGGCCGCGCCGGCGCCGCCGTGACTCCCGAACTCTACCGCGAACGGGGCCTGGCCGAGATTCCGGCGCGCGGGCCCCTGGCCGCCAACACCGTGCCCGGCGCGGTCGCCGGCTGGTCCCTGGCCCTGG
>JAKSBE010000445.1 GCA_022361275.1 Kiloniellales bacterium | reverse complement strand
GTGCTCGTCGTCGCCGATCAGCGCCCGGGTGCCCTCGGCCGAGAGCGTGGTCTTGCCGGTGCCCGAGAGGCCGAAGAAGATCGCGGTGTCGCCCTTGGGGCCGAGATTGGCCGAGCAGTGCATGGGCAGCACGTCGCGCGCGGGCAGCAGGTAGTTGAGCAGCGAGAAGACCGACTTCTTGATCTCGCCGGCATAGATCGATCCGCCGATCAGCACCAGCCGCCGGGCCAGGCTGACCACCACGAAGACCTCGGAGTTGGTGCCGTCGCGTTCCGGGTCGGCCTGCAGGAAGGGCGCGTGGAGCACGGTGTAGGCCGGCTCGAAGCCCCGCAGCGATTCGCGGTCGGGCTGGATGAACATGTTGCGCGCGAAGAGGCTGTGCCAGGGGCTCTCGCTGATTACCCGCACCGGCAGCCGGTAGTCCGGATCGGCGCCGGCATGGACGTCCTGGACGAAAAGCGGCCGGCGCTGGAGGTAGGCGGTGATCTTGGCGTGGAGGCGGCCGAAATCGTCTTCGGGCATGGCGACGTTGACGTCGCCCCACCAGATGTCGTCTCGCGACGCGGCCTCTTCGACGATGAACTTGTCCCTCGGCGAGCGGCCGGTATGGACACCGGTGGTCACCACCAGGGCGCCGCCCTGCGCGAGCGCGCCCTCGTCGCGGCGCAGCGTCTCCTCGTAAAGCGCGGCCGTGGTCAGGTTCCAGTGGACGGCGCCGGTGTTGAAGATGCCATGGTGGTCGAGGCCGCAGCGGCTGACGACCGGTCCCCTGTCGGTCAAGATGTGGATCTCCCTCTAGCCTTGCCGGCCGCGCTTCGGCGCCTTCGCGTGCGCTCAGCGGCCGTGTTCCCCTGGGGCAGTTCTAGGCCCCCTGTCGGAGCCGCGCAAGCCGTCGCGGCGCCTTTCCGGGCCGCCCGACCCGGAGTCCGAAGAGCGGATCTGATCCTCACCGGAAGGGCGGGTCCGCCGGGCTCGCTATGGCACTGTGCAAGTATTCGCGGTCGAAGCCGGCTTAGCGATTATTTAGCGTTCCGCCGACGATTGTCGCGCGTCATCATGAAGCGACGAGACCCTGCGCTCGAGAACAGACCTGTTTACTTGGGGGACCCAATGATTCATCCGATCCGTACGCTGGCCGCGGCCGGCTGCCTGTTCGGCCTTTTCGCCAGCGCGGCCCAGGCTGCCGAACCTCACGTCGAACTCATGGAGCGCTTCGCCGAGCGCACGGTGAGACAGTGGATCAGCGAGCCGATCCTGATCGCCGCGATCAAGGCGCAGAACGCCCGCTACGCCAGCCTGACCCAGTCGCAGATCGACAGCCTGGACATCCAGTGGCGCACCGAGACCGCGCTGAGCCGGAAGCCCCTGATCACCGAGGTCTCCGGCAACGAGTTGTCGAAGCGCCTTACGACCTTGAAAGCCGAGGCCAAGGGCGTGGTGACCGAGGTCTTCGTCATGGACAACCGCGGCCTCAACGTCGCCATCAGCGACATCACCTCCGACTACTGGCAGGGCGACGAGGACAAGTGGCAGAAGACTTTCCTGGCCGGGCCGGGCGCCATGTTCATCGATCCCGTCGAGCTCGATTCCTCCACGGATTCCTTTCAGTCCGCGGTCAGCTTCGCGGTCACCGATCCCGAGAGCGGGGAGGTGATCGGTGCGATCACCGTGGGCGTCGACATCGACGAACTGAAGCGCCGCGGGACCTGAGCGGCGCGGCCGGGAAACGAGGCCGCGGGGTCGTCGGCGCCGCGCCGTCCCGGCGGCCGGTCCCGATACTTGCCCGGTGTCACAGTTGGCGGCAATCAAGATACTGCCTAGTCCTTATTTTTTATCTATATAGGATGGGTAAAAATAGAATACAATTTAACGGTTCCTTAGTAGCATTTGGATTGACTATCGGGAAAGCTTTCGAAGCAGACGTCATCGCAGAGTTGATGGCATTCTTGACTTGGAGACTTCCGCATTCACTGGGGGATTCCCGATGACCCATCCAATCCGCGGCTTGGTCCTTGCCGGCTGCCTCCTTGGCTTCTTCGCCGGCACCGCGCAGGCGGCCGAACAGCACGTCGAGCCGATGGAGAATTTCGCCAAGACGACGGTGAAGCAGTGGATCAGCGAGCCGGTCCTGCTCGCCGCGATCAAGGCGCAGAACCAGCGTTACGCCAACATCACCCAGTCGCAGATCGACAGCCTGGACATCCAGTGGCGCACCGAGACCGTGCTGAGCCGGAAGCCGCTGATCACCGAGGTCTCCGGCAACGAACTGTCGAAGCGGCTCAAGGAACTGAAGGCGGGGACCAAGGGCGTGGTGACCGAGGTCTTCGTCATGGACAACCGCGGCCTCAACGTCGCCATCAGCGACGTGACCTCCGACTACTGGCAGGGCGACGAGGACAAATGGCAGAAGACTTTCCTGGCCGGGCCTGACGTGGTCTTCGTCGATGCCGTGGAGCACGACGCCTCGACCGACAGCTTCCAGTCCCAGCTCAGCATGTCGATCGCCGATCCGGCGACCGGCCAAGTGGTCGGTGCGATCACCGTGGGCATCAACGTCGACCGCCTGAACGCCGTCGGCCTCTAGAGTCCCGGGCCGCCGTTCCCGCGGCGGCCCGACGCCCTTCCGCCACCGCGCCAGTCTGCACGCCTTGGTACAAGGCAGCCTGCGTTCGATCGAACGCAGACAAGCTGCTTTAAGCGGCATGAAATAGGTCGAGTTATCTACGCTCAATTGAGTCCAGTCGCACGCAGTTCGATCTCGCCGGCCGCTAGAGCGGGATGATTTGAAGCCGGCTTGGCTTCAAATCTGAATCCCGCTCTACTTCAACGGTTGAGAGCAAGATGACATGAGGTCGATTCGACCTCATGTCATCTTGCTCTAGGCCCTGCGTCGCGGTCTCAGCGGCGCAGGCGCTGTCCCAAGGCACGGTCCGCGCGCTGTCCGGGAAGAGGCCGACCTCTTTTATGCAAGTTAGGTTATATTCAGTAAGGCATAATTAATTCTGTCTATTGGATAAAGGGCTGGCCGAGCTTCCCGCGCCAGAGCGCGGAGCCTCGTTGGAGCAGTCTTTGATTTTGGATAGGCAGTGCCATGACCAACACAACCCGAGTTCTCACCGTCACCGCAGTCCTCGCCGCGCTCTTCGCGACCCCGGCCGCGGCCGAGGGGCCCCATGTCGCCCCGGTCAAGGAATTCGCCCAGGCGCAGGTCGCCAAGTGGATCCGCAACCCCTCGATCGTCGACGCGGTCAAGGCCCAGAACAGCAAGCATGCCGGCCTGACGCCGGCCGAGGTCGAAGGCCTGGACCAGCAGTGGCGCAGCCAAACCGGCGCCGCCAGCCAGCCCATGATCGAGCAGGTGCTCAACAGCGCGCTTTCGCAACACCTCTCCGGCCTCAAGGCCGATCAGCAAGGCCTGGTGACCGAAATCTTCGTGATGGACAACAAGGGTCTGAACGTTGGCCAGAGCGACGTGACCTCCGACTATTGGCAGGGTGACGAGGCCAAGTGGCAGAAGACCTATCTGGCGGGCCCGGACGCGGTCTTCGTCGACGAGGTCGAGCAGGACGAGTCGACCCAGGTGTTCCAGTCCCAGATTTCGATGGCGATCACGGATCCGACCTCGGGCGAGGTCATCGGCGCCATCACCGTCGGTGTCAACGTCGACGACCTTCTCTAGCGTACGCCCCGGTCAGACGCCCTGGCGTCTGACCGGGCGGATTCCGGAATCAAAAGGAACGCTAGCTTGTTGAATCCAGTGTGATTCGTCTTCGGAAGTTCGGCACATGAAATGTGCCGAACTTCAAAATCATCGCACTGGGTGACGATCATCTTGGCACCCTATATGGACGAGCAGGCAATGATCGATGCAACCACCAACGTGACATCATCCGGCCAGGGCTCCATCGGTGTTTCCGGTGGAAGCAGAGCCGTGGGACAAGAGACCGTGGCGGGCCGCTCGAGGAACCTGGGGCTGGCCCGCCGCCTTGCCCTCATCGTGGGCGTGCTTCTCGTCGTCGGCCTGACCGGGCTGCTCTCGGTCACCGTCTTCGAGCAACGCCGGCTTCTCATCTCCCAGGGCGAATCGGCCTTCGCGACCATCACGCGTCTGCTGGCGGTGAACGTCGCCGGCGGGGTCCGCTGGAAGAAGGCGGAGGCCGTCAAGTCCGCCTACGCCGACTTCGTCGCGGCGGAGGACTCGATGATCGCCAACATCGTGACCTTCACCAGCGACGGCTCGGTCCTGACCCGCTACGAATCGACGAAACTGGAGGGCGCCGATCTCGAGGCCTTCACCGAGGCGGGCCTGGCTGCGGACGGCAGCGTGTTGCAGCGGAACACGGGATCGCACAGCCTCGTCTTCGCGTCGCTGGGCAAGGACAAGAAAGGCAACCCGATCGGCGCCATCGTGGTCGCCTGGAGCCTTCAGGGCCTGAACGACAAGATCGTGAAATCCCTGATCAATCAGGCACTGATCTCGCTCGGCTTTCTGGCCACGCTGGTCGGGCTCCTGGCGTTCATCGCCAACCGGATGATCGGGCGCCCGATCGGCTCCATCACCGAGGCCATGAAGCGCCTGTCGCAGAACGATCTGGACGTGATCGTCCCGGCGCAGGACCGGGCCGACGAGATCGGCGAGATGGCTCGGGCCACCGAGGTCTTCAAGCGGAACGCCCAGGACATGGAACGGCTCCGCGCCCAGCAGGTCGAGCAGGACCGGCGGATTCAGGCCGAGAAGGAAGAGGCCATGTGCAAGCTGGCCGACTACTTCGATTCCACCATGAAAGGCCTGGTGGAGGGCTTCGGCGGCACCTCGGCCCAGGTCCAGTCCGCCGCCAAGACCCTTTCGGATACCTCGACCCAGGCCCAGGGCAAGACCTCGGAGGTCGCCTCGGCCTCCGAGGAAGCGACCCGCAACGTGCAGGCGGTGGCGGCCGCGGTCGAGGAGCTGTCGCAGTCGATCTCCGAGGTCAGCCGCCAGGTCGACCAATCGAGCAAGGTTTCACGCGAGGCCTCCGAAAAGGCCGACAGCACCAATCGTGCGGTCGCCGGGCTCGCCGAGGCGGCGCAGAGCATCGGCAGCGTCGTGCAGCTCATTTCGGAAATCGCCGAGCAGACCAACCTGCTGGCGCTCAACGCGACGATCGAGGCGGCCCGGGCCGGCGACGCCGGCAAGGGCTTCGCCGTGGTGGCCGGCGAGGTGAAGAACCTCGCCAACCAGACCGCCAAGGCGACCGACAAGATCACCCAACAGATCAAGGAGGTCCAGAACGCCACCGGGCAGGCCGTCTCCGCGATCGGGGAGATCACCGAGACGATACGCCGGGTCGACGAGATCGGCTCGGCCATCGCCAGTGCGACGGCCGAACAGGACGCCGCCACCAACGAGATCTCGCGCAACGTCCAGCAGGCCGCCAGCCGGACCGATGGCGTCACCCAGGACATCGGCGTGGTGACCGAGGCCGCCCAGGAGACCGGGAAAGAAGCCAACCTCATGCTCGATGCCGCGCGGCACCTCTCCGAGCAGGCGGAGGAACTGCGCCGGCAGGCCGACCGCTTCCTCCAGGAGATCCGCCAATCGGCTAGCGGTGATCCGCGCAAGCACCAGCGCTACGACGGGCCCTGGCCGGCGAACGCCCGTGCCGCCGGGCAGCGGGTCGACGGCGGCCTGCGCGACCTCTCCCTCGACGGGGCCTTCTTCGAAGGCGGGCTCGAGGTGGCCGTGGGCACGGCGATAGAGCTCAGCCTGGCGGGGCACCGGGGCAGCTTCCGCGGCAAGGTCGTGGGCTGCTCGATGGAGGGGGTCCAAGTCGCCTTCCTGGAGGACGTGGCCAACAGGAACCTGGCGGAGCGCCTGATCGAGACCGGCGCCTCCCGGGCCGCCTGACCAAACGGCAGGAGCGGCCTCCTTCCGGATCCGGGGCGCCGTTCAGGCGTCCCGGCGCCGGGACGCCTTGGTCAGGCGGACCAACTCCACCCGGCAGGATTCCGCGTCATGAACCGGCTTCTTGAACAGCCCGCGGGCCAGGCGCCGGCCCAGCCTCAGGTCGAAGCCCTCCGGATCGACCCCCGTCAGGCGCCAGCCTTCGCCGTCCAGCGCGAGGAGGCGCCCGGCGATCAGATCCAGGGCGTCGGCGTGGTCTTCGTTCATGTGGGCGACGATCCCGCTCTCGGCGGCGGCCAGCGCCTCCGGACCCGGCACGATGCCCAGGTCCTCGGCGTCCAGCCAGTGGATCCGTCCGAAGCCGGCGACCAGATGGGCCGCCTCGGGCTCGACGCGATACAGCCTGAAATCACCGAAACCGGCGTAGGTCGCCGCCGAGGGATGGCGGGCCACGAAGCGGTCGAGCAGCCCCTGGTCGCGGACCACCGCCGCACGGCCCTGGATCGAGGCGCGGGCGCCGGTCAGCGGCTCCTCCTCGGGTCCATGCCCGTCGACCAGCAGCGACACCCGCGGGTCGGCGGCGATGTTCTTGCTGTGGTCGGCGAGATCGGAAAGGAGCAGAAGGGGCGCCCCGGCATGGTCGCAGGCGATCAGGACCAGCGAGGCGTAGGGCGCTTGCGCGCCGTCGCGCTGCAGCGTGGTCGCCAGGGCCGCGGTCTCGGCCCGGCGCAGCAGGTCCTTGACGATGGCCCCCGGGGCTGAGGCAACGGGCGGGCCGCTTGGTTCCGGCTGTTCCATAGGGTTAACAACTGCGCCCGGACCGGACTGCGGTCAAGGGCCCGGGCCGCCCTGCGTCCGGCCGCGACGGAAAGAGCGCGACAATGCCCCCGGATTGCCCCAAAGCGGCCACAGTCCCCGGTCATTAAGCCGGCTCTGGCAATTCCGCCTCGTTCTGCCTACATCCCTAAGCGATAAGGAACGGCAGCCATGCAGCCAACCATCGCCCTGGTCGACGACGACCGCAACATCCTGGCTTCGGTCTCCATCGCCCTGGAAGCCGAAGGGTTCAAGGTGCGGACCTATACGGATGGGTCCGAGGCCCTGCGGGCCTTTCAGGCCAGCCCGGTGGATCTGGCCATCCTCGACATCAAGATGCCCCGGATGGACGGTATGGAGCTGCTGGGCCACCTGCGGAAGTCCTCGACCCTGCCGGTCATCTTCCTGACCTCGAAGGACGACGAGGTCGACGAGGTTCTGGGTCTGCGCATGGGCGCCGACGACTACATCACCAAGCCCTTTTCCCAGCGCCTGTTGATCGAGCGGATCCGGGCCCTCCTGCGGCGCGAGAAGCTTTCGCAGGACGACGGGACCGAGGTCAGCGCGGAAAAACCTCTGACCCGCGGCGACCTGATGCTCGACCCGGCGCGTCACCTTTGCACTTGGAAGGGGGAAGCGGTTAATCTCACCGTGACGGAGTTCCTGATTCTCAAGGCCCTGGCGCAGCGCCCAGGGCACGTCAAGAACCGCGACCAGCTGATGGACGCGGCCTACGGTGAGCACATCTACGTTGATGATCGGACGATTGATAGCCACATCAAGCGCTTGCGGAAGAAGTTCAAGGTCGTCGAGGATAGTTTCTCGCAGATCGAAACGCTCTACGGCGTCGGCTATCGCTACAAGGACGCCTGAACCGGGTACGCCTAAGTCAGGGGCGGCGAAGGGCCGCCTGCAAGGGGGATGACGGCCGAAAGCGAGATCAAGCCGCTGCTCGTGCCGCGGGCGGAGGCGGAAGACGTCAGCGACGGCGCCGAGCAATCGCAGGCGCGGCGGAGTCCCCGTCTGCCGATCCTGGGCTCTCCCCTGACCCGCCGAATCCTGACGCTCAACGTCCTGGTCCTGCTGATTCCGGTCCTCGGCCTGCTGCACCTCGAGCAGTTTCGCGACAGCCTGGTCGAAGCCGAGCTTGAGGCGCTGAACGTGCAGGGCCGGGCCTTCTCGCTGTCCCTGGCCGGCGGCGCCGTCATCGTCAGCCCCAGCGGCGAGGAATCGATCCTCCCCGAGGCGACGCGCAACGTCATGCGGATCCTCCTGCCGGGCTCCGGCGTCCGGGCACGGCTCTTCGACCGCGGCGGCAACCTGGTGGCCGATTCCTTCCGTCTCACCGGCAAGGGCGGCCAGGTGCACGTGGTCGAGCTGGCACCTCTGGACGGCGGGACGGCCGTGTCGCGGACCCTGAGCCGGATGCTCGACCGGGCCATCGACTGGCTGCCCGGGGTCGACCACCTGCCGGTCTACTACGAGGCGCCGGTGCAGCGCGCCACCGACTACGACGAGGTCGCCAACGTGCTTCGGGTCGGCCGCGGCAGCGGCATGGCCAGGGTGGGCCGGCGTGGCGGCCTGGTCCTTTCGGCGGCGGTGCCGGTGCAGCGCTACCGCCAGGTGCTCGGCGCCTTGATGCTGTCCAAGGACGGCGGCGTCGTCGAGGCCGCGGTGCGCCATCGGCGCCGGGACATCCTGCTGGTCTTCGCCATCGCGCTCGGCGTGACGATCCTTTTGTCGATCTACCTGGCCAACACCATCGCCCGGCCGGTGCAGCGCCTCGCCGAGGCCGCCGACCGGGTCCGGCACGCCAAGGGCCGCCAGGTCGAGATCCCCGACATGTCGCATCGCCGCGACGAGGTCGGCGAGCTTTCTGCGGCCCTGATCGACATGACCGAGTCGCTCTGGACCCGCCTGGATGCCATCGAGCGCTTCGCCGCCGACGTGGCGCACGAGATCAAGAACCCCCTGACCTCGGTGCGCAGCGCGGTTGAAACCGTGGCCCGGGTCGACGATCCCGAGCAGCAGAAGAAGCTGATGAGCATCATCCTCGACGACGTGCAGCGTCTGGACCGCCTGATCAGCGACATCTCCGACGCCTCGCGCCTGGATGCCGAGCTGTCCCGGGCGCAGACCGAGTCCGTCGACCTCGGGCAGCTGCTCGGCGCCCTGGCCGAGACCTACGACGCGGTCATCGAGCAGAAGGAGCTCAAGTTCGAGCTGAGCCTGCCGACCCGCGACGTGGTGGTCCAGGGCATCGAGGGCCGCCTGGGGCAGGTCTTCCGGAACCTGATCAGCAACGCCATATCCTTCAGTCCGCCGGGCGGCGCGATCCGGCTGCTGGCGCGCCCTCAGGCCGGCGCCGTGGACATCCTGGTCGAGGACGACGGACCGGGAATACCGCAAACCAAGTTGGCGGCCATCTTCGACCGTTTCTACAGCGAGCGGCCCAGCGACGAGAAGTTCGGCACCCACTCGGGGCTCGGCCTGTCGATCTCGAAGCAGATCGTCGAGGCCCTGGGCGGTCAGATCTCGGCCGAGAACCGGCGTGATACGGAGGGCGCGATCATCGGCGCCCGTTTCCGTGTCCGCCTGCCGCTCGATTGACCAAGTCCGCGGCGACCGAAGGCCTGGTCCATGCGACCTGCGTCGAGGTCGGCGGCATCGGATTGCTGCTGCGCGGGCCCTCCGGCTCGGGCAAGTCCGACCTGGCCCTGCGCCTGATCGACGCCGATGCCGCCCTGGTCGCCGACGACCAGGCCTTCCTGCAGGTCCGGGGCGGTCGTCTCGTCGCCCGCCCGCCCGACACCCTGGCCGGCAGGCTGGAAGTCCGGGGGCTGGGCATCCTGGAACTGCCGCACCGCGCCGAGGCGGAGGTCGGGCTGGTCGTCGACCTGCGCCCGGGGGAGCAGCAGGAGCGCCTGCCCGCGCCGCTGCAGGCCGAGATCCTCGGCCTCTCGCTTCCGCGGCTGCGGCTCGATCCCTTCGGCCCCTCGGCCGCGGCCAAGCTGCGCCTTGCCGCTCGCAGCCTCGGGGCGCTACAACAGCCGGGTCCAGGGACCTGGAGCGGGCTCGAGCCCGAGACCATGACGACCGCGAGCAGCAGCACCAGCCGTACGGCCGCCGACCTCGGATCCGCCGAACCCGCCTCAGATCGAGTCGAGCGGCCTGAGGTCCCGGCGGGCAGCCGCCTGGTCCTGGTGACCGGCCTCTCCGGCGCGGGCCGCTCCTCGGTGCTCAAGGCGCTCGAGGACCAGGGCTACGAGGCGATCGACAACCTGCCCTTGGGCTTCCTGGCCGCGGTGACCCGCGAGGCCCCTGCCGCGAAGGCCGAGAATGGCCAGTGGCCCGTCGCGATCGGCATCGATACGCGCACGCGGCACTTCGCGGTGGAGACCTTTCTGGCGCAACTGGAGTCCCTGGCGGACCGGCCTGGCCCCGATCCCCTGCTGCTTTTCATCGACTGCGACGACGAGGTCCTGGTGCGCCGCTTCGCGGAGACCCGGCGCCGCCACCCGCTTGCCCTCGACCGTCCGGTCGCGGACGGCATCAAGGCCGAGCGCCGGATTCTGACCCCCTTGCGGGCTCGGGCCGATCTGGTCATCGACAGCTCGGAGCTGACCCTGGGCGGGTTGCGGGCGCAGCTTGCCGATCGCCTGGGGCTGGAAGCGGACGGCGGCATGCTGGTTTCGGTGCTGTCCTTCTCCTACCGCTTCGGCCTGCCGCGACACGCCGACCTGATCTTCGACGTGCGCTTCCTGGCCAATCCGCACTACGACCCGCTGCTCAGGCCGCTCACCGGTCGCGACGAGGCGGTCGCGGCCCACGTCCAAGCGGATCCTGGATTTGCGGCCTTTTTCAATAATCTGACCGTGCTGCTCGAACCGCTGCTGCCGCGCTATCGGCGGGAGGGGAAGAGCTACCTGACCCTGGCCATCGGCTGCACCGGCGGCCGTCACCGTTCCGTGGCGGTGGCCGAGCGGCTTGCGGCCTGGCTCGCCGACAAGGTGCCCCAGGTCAAGCTCAGCCACCGCGATGTGGGACGCAGCCAAGGCGCGGCGCCGAGGTCGGAGAAGGGCGAATCATGATCGGACTGGTGCTGGTTACCCATGGCGGCCTCGCGCGGGAGTTTCTGGCCGCCGTGGAGCACGTCGTCGGTCCGCAGGAACGGGTCGCGGTGGTCTGCATCGGGCCCGACGACGACATCGAAGAGCGCCGCGAGCAGATCATCGACGGCGTCGCCCAGGTCGACGAAGGCGACGGCGTCGTCGTGGTCACCGACATGTTCGGCGGAACGCCGTCCAACCTGGCGATCTCGGTCCTGGACCAGGGCCACGTCGAGGTGATCGCCGGCATGAACCTGCCCATGCTGATCAAGCTGGCCAGCCTGCGGGGCGACAAGGCGATCGGGGCGGTCGTCGCCGAGGCGCGCGAAGCCGGGCGCAAGTACATCAACGTCGCGTCCGAGCTTTTGGCCGGGGAGGCCGCCGCGAAGGTCAAGAAATGAACCGGGATCAGGTCATGGTCGCGAAGCGGCGGGTGACCATCGTCAATCAGCGCGGCCTGCATGCCAGGGCGGCGGCCAAGTTCGTCAAGTTGGCCGGCAGCTACGAGGCGGAGATCCTGGT
>JAKSBE010000011.1 GCA_022361275.1 Kiloniellales bacterium | reverse complement strand
CCATGCGCACACAGGTCGGAATCGTCGGAGCCGGGCCCTCGGGTCTGCTGCTGTCGCAGTTGCTCCACCATGCGGGGATCGAGAGCGTGGTTCTGGAGCGGCGCAGCCGGGCCTACGTCGAGGGCCGGATCCGGGCCGGCGTCCTGGAGCAGGGCACGGTCGAGCTGCTGGAGCAGGCCGGGGTCGGCGAACGGCTGCGCAGCGAAGGCCTGGTCCACGGCGGCATCGAGCTGGCCTTCGGCGGCAAGCGCCACCGGATCGACTTCGAGACGCTGACCGGCGGCAAGGCGGTCACGGTCTATGGCCAGACGGAGGTGACCAAGGACCTGAACCGGGCCCGCGAGGCCGCCGGCGGCGCGGCGGTCTTCGAGGCCGAGGACGTAAGCCTGCACGACTTCGACGGCACGCGGCCGCGCCTCACCTACCGCAGGGACGGGGAAGAACAGGAGCTGCGCTGCGACTTCATCGCCGGCTGCGACGGCTTCCACGGGGTCTCGCGGCGCAGCGTCCCGGCCGGGGCGCTCGCCACCTTCGAGCGGGTCTATCCCTTCGCCTGGCTGGGCATCCTGGCGGACACCAGGCCGGTCTCCGAGGAGCTGATCTACGCCCGCCACGAGCGCGGCTTCGCGCTCTACTCGATGCGCTCGCCGAGCCGCAGCCGGCTCTACATCCAGTGCAGCCCGGACGAGCAGCTCGACGACTGGCCGGACGAGCGGATCTGGGACGAGCTGCGCCTGCGCCTGGACCCCGAGGCCGCCGCGCGCCTGGAGGCCGCGCCCGCGATCGAGAAGAGCGTCACGCCGATGCGCAGCTTCGTCGCCGAGCCCATGCGCTTCGGCCGCCTGTTCCTGGCCGGCGACGCCGCGCACATCGTGCCGCCGACCGGCGCCAAGGGCCTGAACCTGGCCGCCGCCGACGTGCGCTTCCTGTCGCGCGCCCTGATCGCCCATTACGGGGAGGGCCGCGACGACCTGCTCGAGGGCTACTCCGCGACCTGTCTCAGGCGGATCTGGAAGGCCCAGCGCTTCTCCTGGTGGATGACCTCGCTGCTGCACCGCTTCCCCGAGGAAAGCGGCTTCGGCGGCCGGGTCCAGCTCGCCGAGCTGGACTACGTCACCTCGTCGCGCGCCGCCGCCACGACCCTGGCCGAGAACTACGTCGGCCTGCCCTTCGAGTGAGAAGAAGCGTCAGTCCTGCGGGCGGCGCGGAACCTTGACGACGGCTTCGCCTTCCAGGACGACGGCGCCGCCGACCTCGCATCGGCAGTCCAGGCGCGCCCTTTGCCGTTCCGGGTCGAGGTCGACCACCTCGACGATGGCGTCGACCTCGTCCCCGATCTTCACCGGCGCGAGGAAGCGCAAGGTCTGCGAGATGTAGATGGCCCCCGGCCCGGGCAGCCGCGTGCCGATCACGGCCGAGATCAGGCCGGCGGTGTAGAGGCCATGGGCGATCCGGCCCTTGAAGGGCGTCCTGGCCGCGAAGTGCTCCGAGAGGTGGATCGGGTTCCGGTCGCCCGTGATCTCCGCGAAGCCGACCACGTCCGAGGACCTGACCGTCTTGGCGTAGGCTTCGGTCATGCCCAGGCTCAGGTCCTCGAAGTACAGGGTCTGAAAGGCTAGGAAGGTCACGCACGCCTCTCGTGGCCGGATCAACGCTCCTTGATACTACTTGTTCATCGTGCTCTTTCATCGTGCTCTTTCATCGTGCTCTGGCGCCCGCTTCAATGGGTCATCAGCACCGGCAGGTCGGCGTGGCTGAGCACGTGGTTGGTGACGCCGCCGGTCAGGGACTCGCGGAAGGGGCTCTGGGCATAGGCGCCCATGACCAGGAGATCCGCGCCGAAGCGCATCGCCTCGCGCAGGAAGAGGTCGCCCAGGCGGTGGCCGTCCAGGTCCACTTCGATGACGCTGGCCTTCATGTCGTGCCAGGCGACGTAGTCGGCCAGGTCCTGGGCTGAGGGGGCTGAGGGGGCTGAGGGGCCGGCGCCGTTCCTGGTGCGCACCGAGAGGATCCCGATCTCCCTGGCGCCGTCGAAGAAGTTGCGCGCGATGGCGGCCGCGCGGGCGGCGCGCGCGCTGCCGTTCCAGGCGATCAGGGGCCGCCGGCCCAGGCTGGCCGGCTGCCCGTCCCGCGCGAAGGGCGGCACGACCAGGACCGGGCGGCCGGCCTGGAAGAGCACCGCCCGCAGCAGCTTGCGCACCCGGTGTTCGGGATCGTCACGGGGCTGCTGCACCGTGACCAGGTCGAAGACCCGGCCCCGCGCCGCCACCGCCTCGGGGCCGCCGTCGGACAAGGACCGGAAGAAGGCGGTCAGCTTGCCCGGGTTCGGCGGCCGCTCCAGGAGCGTGGCGCCCAGGCCGGCGGCGACCGCCTCGAAGGCATGGCGCGCCGCCTCGACCCCCGCGCCGCCGTCCCGCTCGGCCCGGTCCAGCATGGCCAGCCCGTCCTCCCCCGGCACCTCGAGCGAGGCACGCGAAAAGTACATCGCCTGCGGCGTCAGCCGCTCCGAGGGCGGCACCGGGTAGAGGCCGACCACGTGGCCGCCGTCGCGCCGCGCGGCCAGGAAGGCCGCCCGCATCGCGCAACGTCCCTGATCGGAACTCTCGACCAGCACCATGACCGTCGTCATCGCCATGAGAACCTCCCGGACCCAGCGGTCCCAGAGCGGTCGGCCCCATGGGGGCTTCGTTTCGCGGCCGGCCTCGCGCGGAGGCAGGCGCCCGGTCCGGGCCTTCGCTGCCGGAAAGGCCGTCCGGGACGACCCGGGCCGTCTCGCGGGGCGCCGCCATGGCGCAGCCTCCATGATGGCTGGTCGTCCCCTATGGAGTCCAGGGTCGGGCCCGGGCTTTCACGGCGCTGTGATCTTTGTCACAAACGGGCCGGCCCAAGGGCTGTTTCCACTGCGCCGGGCCCTCAGTCGTCCTTCTTGGAGCGCTGGACGAGGGAGCGGGTTTCGTAGAGGGTCTTCTCGCGTTCCACGTCGACGCCGCTGAGCCGGACGTCGTAGCCCCAGAGCCGGCGGACCTGGGCCAGGACCTCGTCGCGGTTGCGTTCGTCCAGGGGGATGCCGTGGCGGACGTTGTGGCGCAGCACCAGCTCGCGGTCGCCCTTGAGGTCGACGTCGACGACCTGGATGTCCGGCTCGGTCTGCGAGATGTCGTAGGAGGTCGCGAGCTTGTCGCGGACCTCGCGATAGCCGCGCTCGTCGTGGATCGCGCCGACCTCGTAATACTTGTCGCGCGAATCGTCGTGCAGCAGGAAGAGCTTGAACTCGCGGATCAGGCGCGGGCTGAGGTACTGCCGGATGAAGGACTCGTCCCGGAAGTTGGCCCAGGCGTCGCGCAGGACGCCGCGCCAGTCTTCGCAGCCGGCGATCTCGGGGAACCAGTCGCGGTCCTCGTCCGTGGGCTCGGTGCAGATCCGCACGATGTCCCGCATCATGGCGAAGCCCAGGGCATAGGGGTTGATGCCCGAGAAGCGCGGGTCGTCGAAGTCCGGCTGGAAGACCACGTTGGAGTGGCTGTGCAGCACCTCCATCAGGGCGCCCTCGGTGATCAGGCCGCGGTCGTAGAGCGCGTTGACGATGTAGTGATGGACGAAGGTGGCGCAGCCCTCGTTCATCACCTTGGTCTGCTTCTGCGGATAGAAGTACTGGGCCAGGTTGCGGACGATGCGCAGGATCTCGCGCTGCCAGGGCTCGAGCGCCGGGCTGTTCTTCTCGATGAAGTAGAGGAGGTTCTCCTCGGGCAGGTTGAGCTGCTTCTTGCGCTCGGCCAGCAGCTTCTCGGCTTCGTCCGGGTCCTTGCTGTCCGCCGGCCGGGGCAGGGTGCGCCAGAGGTCGTTGTAGGTCTGGTCCTCGTAGGCCTGGCGCGCCTCGGCGCGTTCCCGGCGCTGGCGCTCGGTGATGAAGTTCTGCCGGCGGTAGCGGAAGACGCCCTGGTCCATCAGGGCGTGGGCGGCGTCCAGGACCGATTCCACGGCGTCCAGGCCGTGGCGCTCCTCGGACTTGGCGATGTAGCCCTTGGCGAACTCCAGGTAGTCGAGGATCGCCTCGGCGTCGGTCCACTGCTGGAAGAGGTAGTTGTTCTTGAAGAAATGGTTGTGGCCGAAGGCGGCGTGGGCCAGGACCAGGGTCTGCATCGCCATGGTGTTCTCTTCCATGTAGTAGCTGATGCAGGGGCTGGAGTTGATCACGATCTCGTAGGCCAGGCCCTGGAAGCCCTTGCGGTAGAGCGTCTCCTCGTGGACGAAGCGCTTGCCGAAGGACCAGTGCTGATACATCAGCGGCATGCCGATGGCGCAGTAGGCATCCAGCATCTGCTCCGAGGAGATGATCTCGATCTGGTTGGGGTAGACGTCGAGGCCGAGGTCCTCGAGGGCGATCTCCTGGATCGCCGCGTAGGTCGCCTCCAGATTCGCGAAGGTCCATTCCGACCCTTCGAACAGGAAGCCTGCCGCCGCCTTCGGTTTCGGCCGCTTCGACGCCGGGGTCTTGGGCTTCGCGCCCTGGGATTTCGTACCCTGGGGTTTCGTACCCTGGGGCTTGGTCGTCTTCGGCTTCGCCGTCTTGCGCTTGCTTGCCGCAGCCATGTCAGCTCCCCCGGCCGCTCAGGCCGTTTCCTTGTTCTTGGCGAAGAGCTCGCGGAACACCGGATAGATGTCGCCCGGCTTGGAGATCCGCTTGGTCTCGAAGTTCGGGAAGTCCTCGGCGAGCCGGCGGTAGCCGCGCCACAGGGTCTTGCCGCCGTTCGAGTTCTGGAACAGCTGGAACTCGCGCTCGTCGAGGATCTCGACGTAGGCGAAGTACTGGCAGACCGGCAGCAGCTCCTGGGCCAGGATGTCCAGGCAATAGCCGGTGTCGTCCTCGAAGTTGTCGCCGTCCGAGGCCTGGGCGGCGTAGATGTTCCAGTCTTGCACCGGGTAGCGCTCGCGCAGCACCTTGCGCATCTCGACCAGCGCGGTGGAGACCACCGTCCCGCCGGTCTCGCGGCTGTAGAAGAAGGTCTCCTCGTCGACCTCGGAGGCCTTGTGGGTGTGGCGGATGAAGACGATGTCGATGCGCTCGTAGCGGCGCTCGAGGAAGAGATGCAGCAGGATGAAGAAGCGCTTGGCGAGGTCCTTCTCGCGCGGGCCCATAGAGCCGGAGACGTCCATCAGGCAGAACATCACCGCGTTGGTCTTGGGCTGGGGCACCTGCTCGAAGCGGTTGTAGCGGATGTCGAGCGGATCGATGTAGGGGATCGCCTTCCAGCGCCGCTGCAGGTTCTCCAGCTCGACCTTCAGCTCGATCAGGCGGCGCATCTCGCGGGCGTCGAGGTGGGCCTTGGCCTCCAGCTCGTCGATCTCCTTCTGCAGCCTCTCGACGTCGCCCAGGACCGGGCGCTTGAGCGCGATGCGCCGGCCCAGGCTGTGGCGCATGGTGCGCAGCACGTTGATGTTGGTGGTCGTGCCGTCGACCGCGTAGCCGGCGCGCTGCGGCTTGTAGGCCGTCGTTTCCTTGAGATTGGTCTTGACCAGGTCGGGCAGCTCCAGGTCCTCGAAGAAGAGGTCCAGGAACTCCTCTCGGGTCAGCGCGAAGGTGAAATCGTCCTCGCCCTCGCCGCTGTCGCTGGCCTCCTTGCCGCCCTCGCCCCGGCCGCCGGGCGGCTTGTTGATGCGGTCGCCCGGCGTGAACTCCTTGTTGCCGGGGAAGACCCGCTGCCGCCGGCCGCCGCTGGAGGCGTGACGCAGGCGGGGCTCGCGGATCCCCCGGCTCGGGATCGAGATCGATTCGCCGCTCCCGACGTCGGTGATCTTGCGGTCCTTGAGGGACTTGTTGACCGCGTCCTTGATCTGCGCCCGGGCGCGGCGCAGGAAGCGCTGCCGGTTGACGAGGCTCTTGTCCTTGGGATTCAGGCGCCGATCGATGAAGTGTCGCATGACGTCCGCCCTCCTTGGGGCCCTTTCCGGGCCCAGGGGTCCGGGCCCAGGGGGGGGGGCCGGCGCGCCTCAGCCGGCCTTGTTCACCCGCATGTACCACTCGACCAGGCGGCGGACCTGCCGCTCGGTGTAGCCGCGGTCGGTCATGCGGTGCACGAACTCGGTGTGCTGCTTGTCGGTCTGGCTGTCCTTCTTGGTGCCGAAGCTGATCACCGGCAGCAGGTCCTCGACCTGGCTGAACATCCGCTTCTCGATGACCTCGCGGATCTTCTCGTAGCTGGTCCAGGAGGGGTTCTTGCCGTTG
>JAKSBE010000562.1 GCA_022361275.1 Kiloniellales bacterium | reverse complement strand
GCAGCCGATGCGGACCTTCGCGGCCCCACGTCCAGAACACGACATTGACGTCGTTCGCGCAGGCCTGGCTGGCGAAGCTCGGCGTCAGGATCGCTGCCGTGCCCATCGCGATCAGGCGATCGGCGACGCGCCAGCTCGGCGGCTCCTCGTCCGCCGCCGCCATCGTCTCCCACGGGTAGGCCATGTCTTCGAGCGTCACGTCGACGGCGTTGCGGATCGCGGCGTCGGTGAGATCGAGCAGGTTCTCGCAGGCGACGTCATAGGCGCACAGCGTCAAGGGCTGCGCCTTGAAAGCGAAGCCTTGCTGGGCTTCCAGCCATGCGGTTTCCGGAGAAGCGGAGGTGTACAGACACGATAGCCCGGGACGGTTGAAGCGGCCGCCGTGGCGCGCCGCGCCCGCGCCGGATTCCGGATCGTGGGACCATTTCGGATGATGGCCGCGATAGACCGGCGCGGTTCGTTTCGTGAACGGCGGCCTCAAGCGTAGCCGCCCTCGGCGATCCGATTGAGGTAGCTTTTGACGGCGCCGGCCCGGCCTTCGCCGACGAGCTCCTCGGCGGTTTTGTCGCCGAAGGAGGGCAGGGGCTGCGAGCGATACCAGGCGAATGCGGCGAGTTCCGAACCGGCCCACGGCGCGACGCGATTGATGATCTCGATCACGTCGAGCAGCCTCGCCTGGGTTTTCCGGCCTTCCACCCGAGCCCGTTTCGAGACGGAGTCCCGCGGCAGGCCTGCGGCCGCCGCAAGCTCCATCTTCGTGATTTTCAGCCGGCTGGCGAGGGCGGACGGGGAGACCACGTTTTCGGGGGTCACGACAGTCGACAGAAAGCTGGCTTCAGACATTGCCTCACCATTTGTACGCTATATGGGGCAATATATGGGGCATGTCCGCCGAAATCAAGGCGGCGCAGCCCCGGCCGGGGACGCAAAAAATTCTCGCTCCCGTTGTTTCCCGCCGGCTCCCCGGGCTCCCCACCGCTCCTTGTTCGCCTCTCGATTATTACCATAAGTCATTGTTTTAAATGTTATTTTTCAATTGACGAAGCTCGTTTTCCGGCGTCATCCTCGCGTCCGTTCTCGAACGGTTCTTTCACCCTAGACGCGAGATACGGACCCCATGACCCCGACCCGCATCCTTATCGGCCAGATCCTGATCGTGTTCGCGATCATCATCGGCGCGCTGTGGACGGCGACCCAATGGACCGCGGGGCGGCTCGGCCACCAGGCCGCCCTCGGCGCGCCGTGGGCCGAGCTCGGCGGCTATCCCGTCTACGCGCCGTGGCGGCTCTTCGAATGGTGGTACGCCTACGAAGCCTACGCCCCCACGGTGTTCCGCCAGGGCGGGGCGCTCGCCGCCGCCGGCGGCCTGATCGGTGCCGCGGCCGCGATCCTCGGCTCGATCTGGCGCGCCCGGCAGACCCGCTTCGTCACCACCTACGGATCGTCGCGCTGGGCGCGGCGCAAGGACATCGACGCGGCGGGCCTGTTCGAGCCCGAAGGCGTGTTTCTCGGGATCTGGAAAGACGCCTATCTGCGCCACGATGGCCCGGAGCATGTCATGGCCTTCGCCCCGACGCGCTCGGGCAAAGGCGTCGGCCTGGTGATCCCGACCTTGCTGAGCTGGACCGAAAGCGCGGTCATTCACGACATCAAGGGCGAGAATTGGGAGCTCACCGCCGGTTGGCGCGCCAGGTTCTCCCGCTGCCTCAAATTCAATCCGACCGACCCGGCGAGCGCGCGCTACAACCCGCTTCTCGAGGTCCGCAAAGGCGCCTTCGAAGTCCGCGACGTCCAGAACGTGGCCGACATCCTCGTCGATCCCGAAGGCAGTCTCGAACGGCGCACCCATTGGGAGAAGACCAGCCACGCGCTCCTGGTCGGGGTCATCCTGCACGTCCTCTACGCCGAGCAGGAAAAGACGCTGCGGCGCGTCGCGGAATTCCTGTCCGATCCCAGCCGGTCGTTCGAACGCACGCTGCGGATCATGCTGTCCACCAATCATCTCGGGACGGCGGACGAACCGAAAGTCCATCCCCAAATCGCGAGCGCGGCGCGGGAGGTCCTGAACAAGGTGCCGAACGAGCGCTCCGGCGTCCTGTCGACCGCCATGAGCTTTCTCGGGCTCTATCGAGATCCCATCGTCGCCGAAACCACCTCGCGGTCCGATTTCCGCATCGCCGACCTGATGTCGGCCGACCAGCGCCTGTCGCTCTATCTCGTCGTGCCGCCCTCGGACATCTCGCGGACGAAGCCGCTCATTCGCCTGATGCTCAACCAGATCGGCCGCCGTCTGACCGAACAGCTCGCTGTCGGCCGCCCCGACCCGAAAGGCCGCGCGCCGCGCCGCCAGCTTCTCATGATGCTGGACGAGTTTCCCGCGCTCGGCCGTCTCGACTTTTTCGAGAGCGCGCTGGCCTTCATGGCCGGCTACGGCATCCGCGCCTATCTGATCGCCCAATCCCTCAATCAGATCTCCAAGGCCTATGGCGAGAACAACGCCATTCTCGACAATTGCCATGTGCGGATCGCCTTCGCCTCCAACGACGAACGCACCGCCAAACGCATCTCCGACAGCCTCGGCACGGCGACCGAGTTGCGCGCCCAACGCAACTACGCCGGCCACCGCCTGGCACCATGGCTCAGCCACGTCATGGTCTCCCGCCAAGAGACCGCGCGTCCTCTGCTCACCCCTGGAGAGGTCATGCAACTGCCGCCTTTGCATGAGCTGGTCATGGTGTCAGGCGTCCCCCCGATCCGCGCCAGGAAGATCCGGTATTTCAAGGACCGGAACTTCACGGCCCGCGTCGCGCCGCCGCCCGCCGCGAGCGACGCCGGCCCGCGCCCGCCCGGAAAGCCGTCCACGGACGATTGGAGCGGGGTGGTCCGCGACGTTCACGAGGACCTGGAGCAATCCTGGTTCGACCTGGTCGGCGATCCGGACGAGGGCGGCAAACAGCGTGCCCCGGAACTGCCGCTCGATCCGCCGCCGCCCGCCAAACCCGCAAATCCCGACAAGGGCCTGGTCGAGCCGGATTTCGACAATCCGCTGACGCCCAAAACCCAAGACCCGCTCCAGCCGGACGCCGCGGCCAAACGCGCCTATGGCGCAGGCCTCGCCGACGACGACTGGCTCAAGGGCTTCTGAGGAGACGCGCCATGGCCAAACCCCGCGTCAATGTTCACATCGCCTCGGAGGTCTTCGCCAAGCTCGACGCGGCCGCGAACCGGCCCGGCACGTCGGAGGCCGCCATCGTCGAGGCCGCGCTGCGCAGCTTCCTGTCGCCCGAACGGGACGATCAGCGCGACGCCGCCATCATCCGCCGGCTGGATCGCTGCGACCGCCGCCTCGAGGCCCTCGCGCGCGATGTCCTCGTCGCCGCCGAAACCCTCTCACAGTTCGTGCGCTACTACCTCGTGATCACGCCGCCGCTGCCGGAGGCCGACAAGGACGCGGCCCGCGCCCTCGGCAGGGACCGCTACGACTATTTCATCGAACAGCTCGCTCAGCGGCTCGCCGCCGGGGGCTCGCTCCTCGGCGAAGTGACCGAGCATTTCGCGCCCGAGGCGAACGATTTCTTCACCTCCGCCGACCTGGCCGGCGAGCCCTTGCCGTCGCCTCGCTCCGACGGCGCGGCGGATGGCCCCGTCCCCCATGAACCCACCGCCAAGGAGGGCGCCCATGTCCGAACTTGACACCGACGCGACGCGGGCGCGCCGCCGGACGATGCTGGCGACCGCGATGGGCCCGGAGATCCGCGACGCGCTCGCCGACCCGGCCGTCATCGAAATCATGGTCAACCCGGACGGCAGGCTGTGGCTCGACAAGGCCGGGCGCGGCCGTTTCGACACCGGCCGCACGCTGCCGCCGGGTGCCGCGGAACGGATCATCCGCATGGTCGCCAGCCATATCCGGTTCGAGTGCGACGCCGCCCAGCCCATCGTCAGCGCCGAGCTCCCCGGCACCGGCGAACGCTTCGAGGGCCTGTTGCCGCCGGTGGCCGCGGCCCCATGCTTCGCCATCCGCAAGCCGGCGAGCCTGATCTACCGCCTCGTCGATTACGTCGACGCCGGGATCATGAGCGTCGCCCAGGCGGGCCTCTTGAAAGAGGCCGTCGCGCGGCGGCGCAACATCCTGGTCGTGGGCGGAACCAGTTCGGGCAAGACGACGCTCGCCAATGCCTTGCTCGCGGAAGTCGCGGCCTCCGGCGACCGCGTCGTGATCATCGAAGACACGCGCGAGCTGCAATGCGCCGCCGAGGATTGCGTCAGCCTGCGCACCAAAGCCGGCGTCGCCGCCTTGTCCGATCTCGTTCGCTCGACGCTCCGCCTGCGCCCGGACCGCATCATCGTCGGCGAGGTGCGCGGGCCGGAAGCCCTCGACATGCTGAAAGCCTGGCAAACGGGCCACCCCGGCGGCGTCGCCACAATCCACGGCAATTCCGCCCACGCCGCGCTCTACCGGCTGGAGCAACTGATCCAGGAAGCCGTCGTCACCGTCCCGCGCCGCCTGATCGCCGACGCCATCGACGTCGTCGTGTTCCTGCGCGGGCGCGGCGACGCGCGCCGGGTCGAGACCGTCGCGGACGTCACCGGGCTCGATTCCCTGGGCGACTACCAACTCGACGCCCCGCCGTCCCTCAAACTCGCAACCTCGTAAGCTGCCAAAGGAGCCTTCACGATGCAGCCCCACGCCAAGCCCCTCATCGCCCCGCTGCGGTCGTCCGTCGCCGTCGCCGCCCTTGCGGCCGCGGCGTGCCTTCTCTTGCCGGATGCCGCCCACGCCGCCGGGTCCGGCATGCCCTGGGAAGGCCCGCTCACGCAGATCCTGGAATCGATCGAAGGCCCGGTCGCCAAGATCATCGCCGTGATCGTTATTATCACCACCGGGCTGTCGCTCGCCTTCGGCGAGGCCTCCGGCGGCTTTCGCCGGCTCATTCAGATCGTCTTCGGTCTGTCGATCGCCTTCGCCGCGACGTCTTTCTTCCTCTCGTTCTTCTCCTTCGGCGGCGGCGCCGTCATCGCCTGATCGGGAAGGACCCCCGCCATGACCGCCAAACCGCCGCAAGGGTTTGAAGTGCCGCTCCACCGCTCGCTCACCGAGCCGATCCTGATGGGCGGCGTGCCGAGGCTCGTCGCCATCCTCAACGGCACCCTTGCGGCGGCGATCGGGCTCGGACTGCGCCTCTGGGTCGTGGGCATCGTGGTCTGGATCATCTGCCACGCCGCCTCGGTCTACGCCGCCAAGAAGGATCCGCGATTCATGGAGGTGCTCGTCCGCCACATCCGCCACAAGGGATATCTGTCATGCTGAATTTGGGCGAGTATCGCGCCAAGCCGCGCCTCCTGGCGGACTACCTTCCCTGGGCGTGTCTCGTCGCGCCCGGCGTCGTCCTGAACAAGGACGGGTCGTTTCAACGCACCGCCGGGTTTCGCGGACCGGACCTGGAAAGCGCGACCGCGGGCGAGCTCGTCGGCGCTTGCAGACGGCTGAACAACGCGCTGAAGCGTTTCGGCTCGGGATGGGCGCTCTTCTTCGAGGCCGACCGCCAGCCCGCGCTGACGTATCCAAGGTCTGATTTTCCCGATCCCGCGTCCTGGATCGTCGACCAGGAGCGGCGCGCGAATTTCGAGGCCGAGGGCGCGCATTTCGAGAACGCCTACTATGCGACCTTGGTGTGGATGCCGCCGGCCGAAACCGCCGGCCGCGCCGAGCGGCTGTTTCTCGACGCGCCCGAAGGCCGGCGTAAATTCGACTACCGCGATCACCTCAAAGCCTTCATCGCGCAAACCGACCGCGCCATCGATCTCATGAAAGACGTCTTCGCCCAGGCCCGCGCCCTCGGCGACGACGAGACGCTGACCTATTTGCACGGGACCGTGTCGACGCGACGCCACGACCTGCGCACCCCGGACATTCCCGCCTATCTCGACGCGATCCTGGTGGACGAGGCCGTCACCGGCGGGCTCGAACCGATGCTGGGCGAGGCGCATTTGCGCACGCTGACCGTGCTCGGCTTTCCCGATGCGACCAGCCCGGGACTGATCGACGATCTCAACTATCTCGATTTTCCCTATCGCTGGTCGACGCGCTTCATCGCCCTCGACAAGACCGAGGCGGGGGCCGTCTTGCGCCGCTATCGCCGGCAATGGTTCGCCAAGCGCAAGTCGATCGCCGCCATCGTCAAGGAAGTGATGACCAACGAGCAATCCGCGCTGGTCGACACGGATGCTGACAACAAAGCCGCCGACGCGGACGAAGCCCTGCAGGAGCTGGGCGCCGACATCGCCGCCTATGGCTATGCGACCACCAGCGTCACCGTGTGGGACCGCGATCCGGGCATGGTCGAGGAAAAGGCCCGCGCGGTCGAACGCGTGCTGTCCGGCCGCGGCTTTTCCGTGATCCGCGAAACCGTCAACGCGGTCGACGCCTGGCTCGGCTCGCTGCCGGGCCACCTCTACGCCAATGTGCGCCAGCCGCCGATCAATACGATCAATCTGGCGCATATGATCCCCTTCTCGGCGGTGTGGGCCGGCGACGTAACGAACGCCCATCTCGACGGTCCGCCGCTGCTCTACGCCAAGACCCACGGCTCGACGCCGTTCCGCCTGACCACCCATGTCGGCGATGTGGGCCACAGCCTCGTTGTCGGCCCGACCGGCGGCGGCAAATCCGTGCTGCTCGCGCTCCTGGCCCTGCAATTCCGGCGCTACAAGGACGCGCAGATCTATGTCTTCGACAAGGGCGCGTCCGCCCGGGCCGCCGTGCTCGCCATGGGCGGCGATTTCTACGACCTGGGCGGGGAGGGCGGTCTGGCCTTCCAGCCTCTGGCGGCCATCGAAACCGATCATGACAAGGCCTTCGCGCTCGAATGGCTATGCGGTCTCATCGCCCATGAGAGCGTCGACATCACCCCGGAAGTGAAAGAGGCGCTCTGGTCCGCGCTCGTCGCCCTGTCCGCCGCGCCGAAGCCCGAACGCACGCTCACCGGGCTTTCGGTTCTTCTGCAAAGCAACGCGCTGAAGCAGGCGCTTCATCCGTACACGCTCGAAGGGCCGTTCGGGCGGCTCCTTGACGCCGACGCGGACCGGCTCGAGACCGGCTCGGTCCAGTGCTTCGAAACCGAGGACCTCCGCCAGGAAGCGTCCGCCGTCTTCCCGGTGCTGACGTATCTGTTTCACCGCCTGGAAGAGCGTTTTGACGGCCGCCCCTCGCTCCTGATCCTCGATGAGGCCTGGGCGTTTCTCGACAATCCCCTGTTCGCCCGCCGGATCCGCGAATGGCTCAAGACCCTTCGCAAACGGAACGTCTCGGTCGTCTTCGCGACGCAGTCCCTGTCGGACATCTCCGGCAGCGCCGTCGCGTCGGCGCTGATCGAATCTTGCCCGAGCCGCATCTTCCTCCCGAACGCGCACGCCCATGAGCCGCAGGAGCGCAAGATCTACGGCGATTTCGGACTGAACGACCGGCAGATCTCAATCATCGCCGGCGCGACGCCGAAGCGGGATTACTACTTCCAATCGTCTCGTGGCAACCGCTTGTTCGAACTCGGCCTCGGACCGATCACGCTCGCCTTTTGCGCCGCATCCTCCGAAGAGGACAAGGCCCGCATCGCCGACGTGCTGGAGCGGCATGGCTCCGGCACCTTCGCCGCACGCTATCTCGCCGCCTGCGGTCTCGATTGGGCCGCCGAGCTCATCGACAACGATCCGCGGTTCGGGGAAGGGGGCGCTTCATGAAAGCGCTCGATCCGTTCGCCGGCGTCGGCGGCCGGTCCCTCGGACTGCATTGGGCGGGTTTCATCACCGCCGCCGAGACGCACGTCCTCTCACCATCAATACAAGGAGCATGAATCGTGAAACGCACCCTGACATCGATGCTCGTCGCCGGCGCGCTGTGCCTGGCGACCGCCGGCCCGAGCCATGCGCTGAAAGTCTTCGATTCGGCGAACTTCGCGCAGAATATCCTGACCGCGGCGCGCACCCTGGAAATGACCCGCAACCAGATCGAGCAGCTCGCCAACGAGGCGGACATGCTGCGCAAGCAGGAAACCAATCTGCGCCGTCTCGGCTTCTCCGCAGGTCCCGAGATCGACGCGGCGCTGCGCGAGATTCGCGCCTTGATGACCCACGCCGAGGCGCTCGCTTTCGACGTCACCGCCGTCGAAGCGGAGTATCGGCGGCTCTATCCGAAACAGTATCGCAGCGCCCTCGCCAATAACGCGCTGCTCGCCGACGCTCTGGAGCGGTGGCGCTTGTCCCGCGTCGCCTTCGAACAGGACATGGTCGTCCAGTCTCAAATCGTCGCCGCCGTCGAGCGCGACAGCGCGCTGCTCGATCGGCTCGTCGCCGAAAGCCAGGCCTCCGTCGGCGCCTTGCAGGCGCGCCAGGCCGGCAATCAGATCATGGCGCTGAACGCCAAGCAGCAGCTTCAAACCCAGGAAATGCTCGCCGCGCATTTCCGCGCGCAGTCCCTCGAACAGGCGCGCGCCGCCATGGAAGAAGAACGCGGCCGCGCCCGCTTCGCCCGCTTCATTGGCGACGGCGACGCCTATACGCGCCGTCCGCGGCCATAGTCGGCGGACAGCGGCGCATACGGAGAAAAGCGCATGGACGACTTCAGCGTTATTGATACGTTTCTGGACACGTTCATCCGGTTCATCGATTCCGGCTTCGGACTGCTGCGGCCGGACGTGGCCTTCCTGACCTCGATCCTGATCGCCATCGACATCACGCTGGCGGGTCTTTTCTGGGCCCTGCGCGGCGAGGACAACGTCATCGGCGCGCTCATCCGCAAGGTGCTCTACGTCGGCTTCTTCGCTTTTATCATCAACAATTTCCAAGCCCTGACGCAGATCGTCTTCGACAGCTTCAGCCGCGCCGGGCTGAATGCGACGCGCGCCGGCCTGACGCCGGACGATCTGTTGAGTCCGGGCTTTGTCGCCCATACGGGCTTCACGGCCGCGTACCCCATCCTCAATGAGTTGGGCCAGCTCGTCGGCCCTGTCGCGACCTTCGTCAATCTGCCCACGCTGCTCATTCTCGGCATCGCCTATGCGTTGATCGTCATCTCGTTCTTCATTCTTGCCGTCCAGGTCTTCATCACCATCATCGAATTCAAGCTGACGACGCTCGCCGGCTTCATTCTCATCCCCTTCGCCTTATGGAACCGTTCGGCCTTCCTCGCCGAGCGCGTCCTCGGCAACGTCATCTCCTCCGGCGTCAAAGTCATGGTCCTCGCCGTCATCATCGGCATCGGATCGACCATTTTCGGACCACTCGCGGCCGCGTTGACGGCCGGCGACGTGGAGATCGAAAACGCCCTCACGGTGTTGCTCGCCTCGCTTGCCATGGTCGGCCTCGGCGTGTTCGGCCCGGGCGT
>JAKSBE010000553.1 GCA_022361275.1 Kiloniellales bacterium | reverse complement strand
GGCGTTTCGGGACCACCCGCCGAGCCCGTACGGCCCGCTTTACAGCCTGGGCCGGTGCCGGGCGCCGAAGAGAGAGGGAACGGGGATGAACGACAACACCGCCGAGATCATCGAGCTGACCGCCGGCCAGGCGAAGAAGGACCTCTACGAGGTCGGCGAGATCCCGCCGCTGGGCCACGTGCCCAGGCAGATGTACGCCTGGGCCATCCGGCGCGAGCGCCATGCCGAACCCAAGGACGCCATGCAGGTCGAGGTGGTCGACACGCCCGAGCTGGACAGCCACGACGTCCTGGTCATGGTGATGGCCGCGGGGGTCAACTACAACGGCGTCTGGGCCTCGCTCGGCCTGCCGATCTCGCCCTTCGACGTACACAAGGCCGCGTACCACGTCGCCGGCTCCGACGCCTCCGGCATCGTCTGGGCGGTCGGCTCCAAGGTGAAGCGCGTCAAGGTCGGCGACGAGGTCGTGGTGCACTGCAACCAGGACGACGGCGACGACGAGGAGTGCAACGGCGGCGATCCCATGTACTCGCCCTCGCAGCGGATCTGGGGCTACGAGACGCCGGACGGCTCCTTCGCCCAGTTCTGCCGGGTCCAGGACCGCCAGCTCATGCCGCGCCCCCGGCACCTGACCTGGGAGGAGAGCGGCTGCTACGTCCTGACCCTGGCGACCGCCTACCGCATGCTCTTCGGCCATCGCCCGCACATCCTGCGGCCGGGCCACAACGTCCTGGTCTGGGGCGCCTCGGGCGGCCTCGGCTCCATGGCGATCCAGCTCATCGCCACGGCGGGCGCCAACGCCATCGGCGTGATCTCCGACGACGAGAAGCGCGACTTCGTCGCCCAGCTCGGCGCCAAGGGCATCATCAACCGCAAGGACTACGACTGCTGGGGCCGCCTGCCCGAGGTCAACGACAAGGGCGGCTACGGCGCGTACATGAAGGCCTGCCGCAAGTTCGGCAAGGCGATCTGGGCGATCACCGGCAAGGGCAACGACGTCGACTTCGTCTTCGAGCACCCGGGCGAGCAGACCTTCCCGGTCTCCTGCTTCGTGGTCAAGCGCGGCGGCATGGTGGTCTTCTGCGCCGGCACCACCGGCTACAACCTGACCATGGACGCGCGCTTCGTCTGGATGCG
>JAKSBE010000077.1 GCA_022361275.1 Kiloniellales bacterium | reverse complement strand
GATGTCCTCCTGGTCGGCCTCGGGGTTGATCAGCATGTCGACGGGATCGCCGACCACGTTGACGCCGAAGAACACCAGCACCGACATCACCAGGACGACGACACCGCTCTGCATCAGCCGGCGGATGATGAAGACCGACATGCCCTAGGCTCCCGTCGGGACCTGGCGGCTGCCCGGCCTCGTTACTGCCGATAGATTCTTCCTCCCCCTTGATGGGGGAGGATCGAGGAGGGGGTGGCGGCCGTAAGGCCGCACAGTCTTCCAATCGCTGTGCGGTTGCCCCCCCACCGCGCGAAGCGCCGCGCGTACGCGCCCCCTCCCCCACAAGGGGGGAGGGGATTCAGGCGCAGCACCGGACACAGTCTTGACCTGACCACGGTGGGCACAGCCCAGCCGTGACAGCGCGAGGGTGTCCCGGGTGCGTTCCATCTGGCCGTCAAGAAGCCAAGTCGGCGGACGGCCCGTCCGGCCGCCCGCCCGTTTCGCCTACTCGCTGCGGATGCCGGTGTAGAGCGTCGTCTCGTCGGTGCGTGCCGTGTAGACGATGCCCTTGCGGCCGGCCCAGGTGTTGACCTGGTAGTGCAGCGGGATGATGCCGCCGTCCTCGATCGCGACCTCGGTCGCCTCGGCCAGCAGCGCGGCCCGCTTGCCGTCGTCGATGGTGGACAGGGCCTCCTCGACCAGCTTGTCGACCGCGGGGTTGGAGTAGCGCCCGCGGTTCGAGGCGCCGAAGCCGCGCTCCTTGTCGTAGGTGTGCAGCACCGACTTCAGCGGCGAGGAGGCCTCGCCGGTCCCGGCGCCCCAGCCGACCAGTATGAGGCTGAACTCGGGCAGGCCCTCGGCGCCGCGCGAGGCGCGCTTGAAGTAGACGCTCTTCGGCATGGTCTCGACCGCGGTCTTGATGCCGACGCGGGTCAGCATCTGGGCGATCGCCACGGCGATCTTGGCGTCGTTGATGTAGCGGTCGTTGGGGCCGTGGATGGTGAGCTGGAAGCCGTTGGGCACGCCGGCCTCGGCCAGCAGCGTCTTGGCGCCCTCGGGGTCGTAGTCGACCGGCTGCAGCTTCGCGCTGACGCCGAAGAAGCCCTCGGGCAGGAGCTGTCCGGCCTTGACCGCCACGCCCTCCATGACCCGCGAGACGATGGCGTCGCGGTTGATCGCCTTGGAGATCGCCTTGCGCACCCGGGCGTCGCGCAGCGGGTTCTCGATCGCGCCGCCGTCCGCCGCCTTCACGAAGGGCGAGTCGTCGCGGAAGTGGTCGAGGTGCAGGTAGATCACCCGGTTGGAGATGCCCTGGCTCAGGGTGATCTCCTTGTCGTCGCGCAGCCGCTCGATGTCGGTCGTCGGCACGCCCTCGATGAAGTCGACGTCCCCTGCCAGGAGTGCCGCCAGGCGCGCCGGGCCCGACTTGATCGGCTTGATCGTGACCTTCTCCCATTCGGGCTTCTCGCCCCAGAAGTCGTCGTTGCGCGCCAGGACGATGCGGTCGCCCGGCACCCACTCGACGAACTTGTAGGCGCCGGTGCCGATGGCCGCCTTGCCGGAGTTGTAGTCCTCGGTGCCGGCGCCTTCCCCGTGCTTCCTGGAGACGATGCTGAAGGTCGACATGTCGTTGGGCATCAAGGGATAGGGCGTCTCGGTCTTGATCCGGACGGTGAAGTCGTCGAGCTTCTCGATGGTCTTGCCCTTGAGGTAGGTGCCGAAGCTCGAGGGGCTGTTGGGGACCTCGGGCGCGCGCTCGAAGGTGAAGACCACGTCGTCGGCGGTGAAGGGCGAGCCGTCGTGCCACGTCACGCCCTCGCGCAGCTTGAACTCCCAGGTCAGGTCGTCGAGGGCCTTCCAGGAGACCGCCAGGCCCGGCTTCAGGACCTGCTTCTCGTCCGGCATGATCAGCCGGTCGAAGACCTGCCGCGCCAGGGCGTTGTTCGGCGTGAGGTTGTGGTAGTGCGGATCGATCGAGGAGGGCTCGGAGGCCAGTCCGACCGTCAGTTCCCTGGCCGCCAGAGTCGCCGGCAGCGCCAGGACGGCCGCCAGAGCGCCGGCAGCCAGGCTTAGAGAAACTCGCATTCGCTTACTCTCCCTGTGGTGGCCCCCATGATGCCTGGGCGCCTTGGTCGCGACGCCTTATTGTCGGGGCCCTTCTTGAGCGGCCCGATGCTAGATCAAACTGCGCATAATTGGAATCGGTTAAGCGCAGATAATTTGATCTATTTCATAGAGTTAGAGCAGCTTATCCGCGTTCAAACGGACGCGGGCTGCTCTAGCCCGAACGACCTGGACCACCAAGCAAACCGCCGAGAAGCGGCGACTTCGCCGCCGGGGCGGAATTCGACGCCAGTCTAGCTAAAGAATTGGCATGGAATAGAATAAAGGCTATGCGTTATGGTTATGCCCGCATAAGCCGGGCAGGGCGTGGAGAGGCTGCGGATGCGCGCGAACTGGCGGAGTCTCAGGGAGTTGGAAGCGCTGCGCGCGGTGATCGGCGCGGGCACGGCGACCGCGGCGGCGCGGCGCCTCGGGGTCTCCCAGCCGGCGGTCAGCCGCGCCCTGGCCCAGCTCGAGACCCGCCTCGGCAAGATCCTCTTCGAGCGCGACGGCGGTCGCCTGCTGCCGACCGCCGAGGCCCTGGCCCTGAACCGCGAGCTCGAGCCGCTTTTCGATTCCCTCTCGCGCCTCGACGACGTCGGCTGGTCGATCACCTCCTCCGAGGCGCTGCGCCTGGCGATCCCGGCGACCCTGGCCCACCGCTTCATGCAGGGCCACATCGCCAGCTTCCTGAAGCTCCATCCGGAGCAGACCATGAGCATCGACGTCCGCGGCACCGACGTGGTGGTGCCGGGGATCGCCGAGGGGCGCTATCACCTGGGCATCACCGATTCCGAGGTGCGCCACAACGGCGTGCGGATCGAGCCCTTCCTGCGCTCCGAGGGGGTCTGCATCCTGCCCAAGGACTCGCCCCTCGCCGCGCGCGCCGTGATCCGGCCTGAGGATCTGCGCGGCTTGCCCTACGTGGCCCTGACCCGGCGCCATTCGGCGCGTGCCGCCACCGACCGGATCTTCGCGGAGGCCGGCGTCGAGCGGCGGATCGTGGTCGAGACGGCGACCGCGGTCTCGTCCTACCAGCTGGTCGCGGCGGGGATCGGGGTCTCGGTGCTCAATCCCTTCCCGGTGGCGCAGCGTGCCGGCAGCGAGATCGAGATCCGGCCTTTCGAGCCGCGCCTGCCCTACCTGACCTCCTTCGTGATCTCGGCCTCGGCGCCCCTGCCCGCGGCCGGTCGCGCTTTCCTGCGCCACGTGCGCCTGAACACGGTCAGGACGCCTTACACCGAGCTGGTCTGAGGCCCCGGTATCAGTCGCTCGGGGTCCAGTCCGGCGGGGTCCAGTCCGGCGGGGTCCACTCCGTATCCGGGTCGAGGGGGTAGACCGGGCGCGGCAGGCCGCGCCACGCCAGGCGCTCCAGGACCGGCGAGGTCAGGCCCGGGGTGTCGACCTCGTAGACCTGCTCGGGCGGGAACCAGGGCGCGAAGCCGGCGCGGAAGTGGCCGCGGGACTTGACCGCAACCACGCGGGCGGCGGCGATGTCGAGGCCGAAGGCCTCGAAGAACACCGGATCTGCGGCTTGCTGCCGGCTCGAGACGACCACCGCCGCGATCCCCTCATCCGCGCCGAGCGCGAGGGCGGCGCAGGGGCCCAGCGCCAGGCGCCGGCCGGCGAAGAGGCCGAGGCGGCCGACCAGGTCGCCGTCGCTCAGGGCCAGGACCCGGGCCGGCAGGGCCAGGCGCTCGGCATACCTGCCGCCGCCATCCCGGTTGAAGACCGCCTCGAAGCGGGCACCGACGCCGAGGCCGCGGGCCTCCTCGGCCAGGGCCCGGTCGAAGAAGCCGCCGATCAGGACCCCCGTGGCCCCGGCCGCCGCCAGGGCGGTCAGCAGGGCGGTGGTGTCGCCGCCCCCGCCGCCGCCCGGGTTGTCGCCGGCGTCGGAAAAGATGACCGCCGGTCGCGCCGGGTCCGCGGCCGTGGCCAGGGCCAGATCGACCGCTGCGTCCAGGGGCGTCAGGCGGCGGGTGAAGCGGTGCCGCTCGGCCCAGCCCAGCGCGGCGATCTCCTGCGCCAGGTCGTGCGCCGCCGCCAGGTCGTCGCGTCCGGCGACCAGGATCGCGACCCCGTTCTTCGGCGTGTCCGAGAAGGCGAAGCCGCCGAGGATCGAGACGTTGAGGATCCGGCCGCCGAGCTCCTGCAGGCGGCGCTGCCCGTAGGCGATCATCTCGCCGTAGGGCCCCTCGGCGGTCAGCAGGGTGACGCTGGGCGGCACCAGGGGCAGGCGGATGAAGGCGGTCTCGGCCCGGGTGCCGGCCAGCAGCTTGCGCAGGGTCACCGCCGCCTCTTCGCCGCGCAGGCGCATGTCGACGTGGGGGTTGGTCTGGTAGGCGATCAGCAGGTCGCCGGCCTCGACCATGCGCTCGGAGACGTTGGCGTGGAGGTCGAGGGTCACGACGATCTTCGCCTCGGGCCCGACCGCCGCGCGCACCGCGGCGATCAGCGTGCCGTCGGGATCGGGATCGTCCTCCGCGGTCATCCCGCCGTGCTGGGCCAGGTAGACCGCATCCACAGGCTTCGCGGCCTCCAGGGCCGCGACGATCCCGGTCAGGCAGGTGCGGAAGAAGCCGGCCTCGACCGGCCCCTTGGGCGGGCAGGCGGTCAGCAGGCAGGGGACCGGCTGCCAGGGCCCGGTCTCGTCCATCGCCCGCAGGAAGGCCGAGACCTCCCCGGGGGCCAGGGAGGGCGCCCGCCGGGCCTCCGCGAGCAGGGCGGCCCCTTCGAGGTAGAGCTTCTCGCGGAAGTCGGCGGCCCTCGCCGGCGGCGCGAAGGCGTTGCTTTCCAGGATGATGCCGGCCAGGGCGACGCGGGGACCGGCGGCATCGCTCATGGTCACTCTTCCCTCGTCCCCAGACCCTTGTACCCGGCCCCTTGTACCCGGCCCCTCGTCCCCAGCCTGCGCAGGGCGGAGTCAGAGGCGCTCGGACAACCAGATCGCCAGGCGCGAGCCGGCCTTGATCGCACCCGACAGCAGGGGGTAGGCGGGGGCGCCCTCGGCGTCGTGCTCCAGGCCGGTGTCCCGGTGTTCCAGCTCCTCGGCGCGGAACTTCTCGATGGTCGCCTTCAGCTCCGCCTCGTCCTCGCCCAGGCGTTCGGCCTGACCGGCATAATGCTCGTCGATGACCTCCTCGACCGCCACGGTGCAGGCCATGGCGGCCTTCTCGCCGAGCATCGCGGTGGCCGCGCCCAGGGCGAAGCCGGCGACGTGCCAGACCGGCTGCAGCAGGGTCGGACGGACCCGGCGCTCCGTGACCAGGCGGTCGAAGGTCTCGAGGTGGGCCAGCTCCTGCTCGTGCATCTTGCGGATGGTCGCCGCCACCGGGCTGCGGCCCAGGACCGCGAGCTGGCCTTCGTAGATCCGCCGGGCGCCGTACTCCCCGGCCTGGTCGACGCGGATCATCCGCGCCAGGGTCTCCGCCGGCGTCAGGTCGCCGGGCAGGTAGGGCCGGCCGCTGCGCTTGACCTTTCCCTTGCCGGCGTCGCTCGGATCGGTTTCCGGTCTCATGCCGCCTTCGGTCTCCTCAGCCTCGCCGCGGTCAGCAGGAAGACGGCCGCCAGGATCAGCGAGGCCGCCAGATTGTAGCCCGCCATGGAGATGCCGAACAGCGCCCAGGGGACCTCGTCGCAGGCGACGAAGTCCGGCGCCTCGTCGAGCTGGCGCTGCAGCTCCGCCAGGGAGAGGTTGGTGTCGAAGCCGGGCAGCGCGCAGTTCGGCGTGCCGGCCCACCAATGCTGCTCGACCCCGACGTGGAAGCCGGCGATGCCGGCCCCGGCGAGGAAGGCCAGCCCGGCGGCCAGCACCAGCAGCGGCTGCAGAACGGCCGGGCGCAGCAGGATCAGGCCCAGCAGGCCGAGACCCAGCGCGACGGCGTAGGGCACGCGCTGATAGACGCAGAGCACGCAAGGCCTGAGGCCGAAGGCGTACTCCGCGGTCAGGGCCGCCGCCAGGGCGATCAGGCAGACCAGGGCGACGGCGGCAGGCGCGATCCGGGGCCGGGCGAGGGTGTCGAGAAGCATCCCGTCAGATATAGGCACAGGGCCCTGCCCTGGCCAGCGAAGATCGCCCGCTACACCATGTAGCGCGCGGCGACGAAACCGCCGACCAGCAGGATGCAGAAGAGGGTGAAGACCAGGCCCAGGCGGCGCTCGATGAAGTCGCGGATCGGCGGCCCGAAGTACCACAGCAGCCCGGCCAGGACGAAGAAGCGCAGGCCGCGGGCCAGGACCGACGCCACGGTGAAGACGACGAGGTCGAGCTGCACCACCCCGCTGGTGATGGTGATCACCTTGTAGGGAAAGGGCGTCACCCCGGCGATGAAGACGATCCAGGCGCCCCAGTCCTGATAGCGGAGCTGGAAGTCGCCGAACTTGGCGGCGTGGCCGTAGAACTCGATCAGCGGCCGGCCGATCGCCTCGTAGAAGAAGTAGCCGAGGCCGTAGCCGAACATGCCGCCGGCGACCGAGGCCAGGGTCGCCAGCCCGGCGAGCAGCCACGCCCGCTCCCGCGCCGCCAGGATCATCGGGATCAGCAGCACGTCGGGCGGGATCGGGAAGAAAGAGCTTTCGATGAAGGCCACGGCGACCAGGGCGCTGGCCGCATAGCGATGGGCCGCGAGGCCCATGGTCCAGTCGTAGGTACGGCGCAGCACGCGGGCGAGGCTCCGGGTTGGGACGGCGAGGGTCGTTTATCAGGCGGAGCCGCGGCAGGCAATCGCCGCCTTGACGCCGCAGCGGATTCACCGGAGCGCGTCGTCTGAGCGATTCGCTGGCCCGCAGCGCCCGCCCTGATGCTAGGTTCTAAGTCTGTATGCCCCTTTACCCGAGAGGAGGCCGGGCGCCATGAGCGAAATCGACGCCGTGCTCTTCGCCAACGAGGCCTTCTATCTGGCCTTTGCGACCCGAGATTTCGACGCCATGGCGGCGGTCTGGGCGGAGGCCGAGCCGGTTTCCTGCATCCATCCGGGGTGGCGGGCCCTGACCGGCCGGCCGGCGGTGCTGGAGTCCTGGCGCGGGATCCTCGGCAATCCGGCCTCGCCCCCGGTCACCTGCCGCAACGCCGAGGCCCTGCTGCTCGGCGACACCGCCGTGGTGCTCTGCTACGAGGAGATCGCGGGCAGCCTCCTGGCGGCGACCAACCTCTTCCGTCGCGACGGCAGCGCCTGGCGGCTGGTGCACCACCAGGCCGGGCCCTGCCACGAGGCGCCGCCGCCCGCGCCGGAGCCGGCCAGCGGGCCGCTTCAGTAACCGACCGCGCGGCGGTTCCTGGGCACTTGCCTTGACACAGGCGCGCACTATGATGCGGGCGCGCTTGCGCAGGCCGCTGCGTCCCGGCGGCCGGGAAGCTTCGCGAGGCGGCGGGTGTGGCGGAACCGGTAGACGCGCCAGACTCAAAATCTGGTGGCCGCAAGGCCGTGGGGGTTCAAGTCCCTCCACCCGCACCATCGAGCGGAAGGCACGCGTTATCCCGACGGCGTCGGCCCCCGTGCCGGCGTAGAGCCGGCGCCCTCATCCTTGTATCGCCCGCAGCGGCGCGATCCGGAGATGGCCCGATTCGCTGCGTGCGATCTCGGTCTCGACGCCGTAGAGCCGGCGCAGCCGCGCCACTTCCATGACCTCGGCCGCGCTGCCGCAGGTGTCGACGGCGCCGTCGGCCAGGCAGATGACCTGCTCGGCGAACTGGGCCGCGAGCGAGAGGTCGTGCATGGCGATCATGACCGGGACGGTCTGCGTCCGGGCGTGGGCACGGACCGTTTCCAGGACCGAGAGCTGATGGCGGAGGTCGAGCGACGCCGTCGGCTCGTCGAGCATCAAGGCCCGCGGCGCGCGGAAGATCGCCTGGGCGAGGAAGACGAGTTGACGCTGTCCGCCACTGACCGCGTCCAGGCTGCGGTCCTGCAGCGCCGCTTCGGCGCCCGCGACGAGGTCGCGCGGCACGGCGAGGCCGAGAGACCGGATCCGGCCCAGGAGAACCACCTCCAGCAGGGTCAGCGACGAGCTCGCGCCGAGGTCCTGCGGCAGGCGGGTCCGCGCCGGGATCCTGCGCTATACGCCCTACTCCAGCTCGTCGATGCGCTGCTGCAGCCAGCTGCGCTCCTCGGTGCCCTGCGGTAGCTGGTCGAGCAGCCGCTGCCAGTAGAGGCCGGCGCCGGCGACGTCGCCCTTGCGGCGGGCGGCCTCGCCGAGGTGGAACAGCGCGTCGGGATTGGCCTCGTCCAGCACCAGCGCCTGCTCCAGGGCGGCCACGGCCTCCTGCGGCGGCGGCGCGGTCGGGTTGCCGGCGGCGATCAGGGCCTCGGCGTAGTCAACCCGGGCGCCGGCGTCCTCGGGCACCATGGTGATGATCTTCTTGTGGACCTCGGCCGCCTTGTCGGTCTCGCCCAGCACGCCGTAGGAGCGCGCCAGCATCCGCCAGCCCTCGACGTCCTCGGGTTCGGTCTCCAGCCGCGCGGCGAGGCCGTCGACCATGCCGCGGATCATCTCCTGCTGCTCCGACTCGCTCATGTTCTGAGCCGCCTGGATGTCCTCGGCGGTCGGCCCGCGCGGGGCCCGGCCACCGTTCTCGAGCCCGAGCTCGGCCGCGGCCTGCTGAAGCTGCTGCTGGACGAAGGGCGCGCTGGGATAGGCCTCGGCGCCGCTTTGCAGGGCGGCCCGGGCGCCCGCCTCGTCGCCGGCCGCGGCCCGCAGCCGGGCGAGGGCGATCCAGCCTTGGTAGTCCTTGGGGTTCTCGGCCAGCCTCGCGGCCAGCTCCTCCGGATCGGCCGCGGTCTCGGCCGCCGATCTCTCGGCGCCGGTCGCGGCGGCGACCACCGGCGCGACCGGCAGCACCTCCGCCGGGTCCTCGCCCAGCTGCTCTGCCAGGACCGTAGCGCGGTGGCGCACCGCCCTGGCCCAGTCCGCCCCCGGCGGCGCCTCGGCCAGGAGCGCGGTCAAGCCGTCCAGCGCCTTGCGCGGCTCGCCGTCCTGCTCCGCGGCCATGGCCAGGTAGAAACGCGCACGCGGCTCTGCGGGATCGTCCTCCAGCGTCTTCCGGAAGGCGGCCCGGGCCTCCTGGGGGATCCGTCCCTCGGCGGCGAACACCAGGGCTTCGCCGCGCGACGCGTTGACGAAGGGCAGGTTGCCGCGGATCTCCAACGCCCGGTCGAAGGCGCTGACCGCGTCCATGTAGCGGCCGATCGTCATGTAGGACTGGCCGAGGGTGATCCAGCCGTCGATGTCCTGCGGTTGCTCGGCCAAGCGACCCTTCAACTGGCTGATCATGCCCTGGACGTCGGGCAGGCTGCTCTGCTGCTGTCCGGAGGCGGGGCGCTCCGCGACGGTGACGGCAGGCCCGGTCAACCCGGGACTGCCCAGCCAGGCATAGAGGCCGAAGGCGGCCAAGGGCAGCAAGGCGCCCAGGACGACAGGCAGGGCCTGGTCCAGGGGGCTCGCCGCGGCCGAGGTCCTGGCACCGCGTGCCGAGTCGGCGGCCAGAATCCGTCGTTGGATTTCGACCTTCGCCGCCTCGACCTCGTCCTCGGTGACGACGCCGCGCTCGAAGTCGCGCTCCAGCTCGCGCAACTGCGCTCGGCAGACTTCCAGCTCATAATCGGCGCGTTCGCCCGAGGCGTCCGGCTGACGCAGGAAGGACGAGACCAAAAGACCGGCGGCCGCGATGGCCATCGCGGCAAAGACGAACCACAGCACCATGGTATTCTTCGCACTCTCCTGATGGTGACCGGCTGCCGCCGGACACCGGCGTTTGACAGCGAGACCTGTCGCCCTGGCGCTGTCAATCACGATGGCTGGCCCGATGGCTGGCGACGGCAAAGCCGAGTTTTGCCTCGGTCGTTGCCTTACTACCAGTGTCTATGTAATGACCGTAAACGGGCCTTCCAGGCCGGACGTCCACCCGGGCTTCGCCCTTGTGCGCTGCTGCGGGTGGTAAAGCAAGTAAAGCCAGGCCGGACTCGGTCGGGCGAGGCCAGGCGCGCCGCAACCTCGTTTCCCGCACCTGAAGCCTCGCCTTCCGCCGGTCGAAGGCAGCTTCGTCCGCTCAGGTCTTCTTGCGGGAGTCTTTAAAACCTTCCGGGACCAGATGTGCCAGGGCAAACGGATATGCTCTCGGCGTCTATGGTTGTTTTTCCTAACGCTTTGATTCTAGGTGACGATAATCGGTATCCGGGCCTCGGTATAGACGGCTCCTGCGCGCGCCATCAAATGGGTCATGATCACTGCTCCTTGGTATAAGGCGTTGTTTTGCAGGCCGGAAGGCAGAGCGCCTCCTACCTCGGGCTCGGACTGGTCACGTCAAGTATTGCCACACTAATCCGCTAGGACTTGGCCGTTTTAGAAGGCCGCGCCGCAGGACCCTCGGTCCTGGCGAGGGCATGGCCTGGGAGTCCTTCCCGCAGCGGACGAATCGCCGGTCGCTCTGGGCTTTTCTCGCTCCGACATGCCGCCCGTTCGCCATTATCAGCCGGTCGCAATCGTTAACGGATGTTAATGAATCCAAAAAAAACCTTGCGATCAATATTTATGCTTTATTAATCCTAATAATCCGCTAAATTATCCTCCGAGGCGGCAGGGACGATTACGTCAGCTATGGCAGGACCTAGGCAAGGGACTGCATCGGTTGCCGCAACCCTCACGACTGGTTGTGGTTCTCAACACTCCTCGCGGCAAGCCCATGGGGCTGCCGCCCTGAAGGCTAAGGGATTACAAACATGAAGATTGTGTCTCGTTCTCGGTTGCGCCAGACGACCCTGCTGACCTCGGTCCTGGCGGCGATTTCCTTGGTTGCGGTCCTTCCGGTCAAAGTCGATATCAGCAGCTTGTCGTTCGAGAGCAATGAGGCTGTCGCCGGGTGCGGCGGTGGTGGCGAAGGCGGCGGCGAAGGTGGCGGCGGCGGCGG
>JAKSBE010000270.1 GCA_022361275.1 Kiloniellales bacterium | reverse complement strand
GCGGCACGCAACGGCAATCTGATGGAGCTCGACGCGATCGCCGCCGCCGTCGTCGGTGGCGCACTTTTGCAGGGCGGCCGCGCGCCGATCTTCGGGGCCATTCTTGGAGCCATCATCATTCAGCTGGTCAAATACACCCTGCTTGCAAACGGTGTCGAAGACGAAGTCGCCCTGATCGCCAAAGCGGCCATCATCGTTCTGGCGGTCTATATCCAACAGGCGCGAAAGGAATAGTCATGCCGGGTTCCGAAGCATTCGACCTTCGACGTTTCCTTCACAGCGACGGCCGCAATGCCGGCGTGTGGATCGCGCTGGTGGCGCTGATCCTGTTCGGCCTCGCCCGTTACGATAATTTCGGCGGCACCTACAACATCGTCTCCTTCCTCAACTACAATTCGATGTTCATCATCATCTCGATCGGCATGTGCTTCGTCATCATGACCGGCGGCATCGATCTGTCGGTCGGGTCCGTCGCCGCCTTCACCTCGGTCGTCGCGGCCTATCTCAGCCCGTACGGGATCGAGGTAGCGCTGCCGCTCGGGGTGCTGACCGGCGTCGCGCTGGGCGCGGTCAACGCGTTTTTCATCATCGCCATGCGCATTCCGCCCTTCATCGCCACGCTTGCCACCATGCTCGGCGCAAAGGGCGGCGCGCTGGTGATCTCGGGCGCGCAGACGATCGCCGTCGACTGGGGCAGCAACTTCACGAAACTCGGCATGGAAAAGGCCTTCGGCACCCTGCCCTGGACCATCGTCATCGTCGCCCTGGCGGCCGTCGCCTTGTGGGTCGTGCTCGAGCACACCCCGCTCGGACGCTCGGTGCTGGCGATCGGAGACAGCGAGGATGCCTCCAATCTCATGGGCCTGAAGGTCAATCGGGCCAAGGCATTCGTCTACCTGCTGAGCGGTGGCTGCGCCGGCCTGGCCGGTGTTTTTCTCGCATCGGGCTTCGGTGCCGGTCAGCCGCTCGAAGGGGTGGGCTGGGAATTGTCGGCCATCGCCGCCGTCGTCGTCGGGGGCACCCTGCTGACCGGTGGCCTCGGATCGGTTCCGGCGACGGTCGCCGGCGCCCTATTGCTCGGACTGGTCTTCAACATCCTGAACTTCGAGAACGGGCGCGGAACGATCAGCCTGAGCGCCTACTGGCAGATGGTCATTCGCGGCGGCTTCCTGTTCGTGGTGATCCTGCTGCAGACGCGCATGACCGCATCAAGCCTGAAATCCGGTTAGCGAGCATGGCGATCATCGAGCACATCGAAGCCCGGCACTTTGCCATTCCGCTCACCGAAGTTCTGAGCGACGCGATGCATGGCGATCACACCCATTTCGAACTGGTCACCGCAACGGTGCGGCTGGCGGACGGCCGCGAAGGCACCGGCTACACCTATACGGGCGGGCGCGGCGGACATGCGGTTCTGGCGATGATCCAATATGATCTCGCCCCGTTTCTGATCGGCCGGGACGCGGACCCGGTCGAGGCGCTGCATGACGCCATGCAGACCCATGTCCACTATGTCGCGCGCGGCGGCATCGCGTCCTTCGCCATCTCGGCGGTCGATATTGCGCTTTGGGATCTGCGCGGCAAATCGCGGGGCGAGCCGTTGTGGCAGATGGCCGGCGGTGCGGCGGATCGCTGCCGTGCCTATCGCGGCGGAATCGACCTCAATTTTCCGCTTTCCAAACTCCTGGACAGCGTCAGCGGCTATCTCGAGGAGGGCTTCGACGCGGTCAAGATCAAGGTCGGGCGCCCCGATCTCGCGGAGGACGTCGAGCGCCTCGCCGCCGTGCGGGCGCTCATCGGACCGGCCAGGACGCTCATGGCGGATGCCAATTACGCGATGGATGTGGATCAGGCGGTCGCCGCCTGCAAGGCGTTTCGGCCCTTCGATCTCCTGTGGTTCGAAGAACCGATCGTACCGGATGACTTTTCCGGCTATGGACGTATCG
>JAKSBE010000142.1 GCA_022361275.1 Kiloniellales bacterium | reverse complement strand
GCCAGGTCCGAGAGGCAGTGGTGCAGGGCGACCGGGTCCGGCGTGGTCAGGCCGCCCGGGCTCTCCATCACCGGCGGCTCCAGGCCCAGGGTGCCGAGGCTGGCGGCGCGCTGGCCGTCGGCCTCCCAGATCTGCCGGGTGAAGCTGGCCACCGAGGTCTTGCCGTTGGTCCCGGTCACCGCTGCGATGTTGGCCGGCTGCTCGGCGAAGAAGCGGGCCGCCATCAGCGCCAGGCGCCGCCGCGGGTTCTCGTCGGTGAGCAGCGCGACCGGACGCTTCGGGGCCTTGAGCCGGGTCCCCAAAGGCGCCAGGACCGCGGCTGCACCGTGGTCCAGGGCGTCGTCGATGAAGGCCCGGCCGTCCTGCCGGTATCCGGGAAGGGCGGCGAAGAGGTAGCCGTCCTCAACCTGCCTGCTGTCGGCTGTCAGGCCGCGGATCTCGATGTCTGTTAGCTTAGCGCCTGCAGCCATTTCACAGGTTGTTCCTTCTGCCAAGTCACTCAAACGCAAAGGCGAAGCCCCCTGCCGACGCCTGGACCATCAGGTCCTGGTCCTCCCCCTCTTCTTCCTCCGTTCGCACGGGCAAGGGCTTGAGGCCGACCAGCGGGCCGATCCGCGCGACCACCCGGCCCACGGCCGGGGCGGCGACCCAGCCGCCGGTGGCGTAGCCGTAGCTCTTTTTCTGTCCCTTGGGCTCGTCGACCATCGCGAAGATCACGTAGCGCGGCGCATGCATCGGGAAGGCGCCGACGAAGGACGCGATCCGCGATCCGCGCGCGTAGCGGCCGTCGCGCAGCTTGTCGGCGGTCCCGGTCTTGCCGCCGACCAGGTAGCCCGGCGCGGCGGCCTTGCCGCCGGTGCCCTGCAGCACCACCTGGCGCATCAGCCAGCGCATCTGCTCCGAAGTCGCCTTGCTGAGCACGCGTCGGCCTCCCTTGGGCGCGCCCTCCGGCCGCTTCAGGAGGGTCGCGGGGCGCAGCTCGCCGCCGTTCACCACCGAGGCGACGGCGCTGGTCAACTGCACGGGAGAGACCGCCATCCCGTGCCCGAAGGAGATAGTCATCGTGTTGATCTCGCGCCAGGGCGAGGGCAGCATCGGCGCGCCGACCTCGGGCAGCTCGATCGCGGCCGGAGTCGTCAGCCCGAGGGCATCGAGAAAGCCCTGCTGGGCCTCGGTGCCGGTCTCCATGGCCATGTGCACGGTGCCGATGTTGCTGGAGTAGACGAAGATCTCGGGCACCGAGAGCCAGCGGTTCTTCGGCTTGAAGTCGCGGATCGTGTGGCGCGCGACCCGGATCGGCTCGCTGGCGTCGAAGCCGTCGGCCAGGGTCACCGTGCCGCTCTCGAGCGCCAGGGCGGTGGTGAAGATCTTGAAGACCGAGCCCATCTCGTAGACGCCCAGCGCGGCCCGGTTGAAGCGGGCCTCCTCGCTGGCGCGCCCGGCCTGGTCCGGATCGAAGCTCGGCAGCGAGGACATCGCCAGAACCTCGCCGCTCTCGGCGTCGAGGATCATCCCGGCGGCGCCGATCGCCTCGAAGGCGGTCATGGCGCCCTGCAGCTCCTCGCTCAGGATGTGCTGCAGGCGCAGGTCGACGCTGAGCGCCAGGGGCTCGGTGCCGCCGCGCAGCTGCGCGTCGAAGCGCTTCTCCAGGCCGGCGATCCCCTTGTTGTCGACGTCGACCAGGCCCAGGACGTGGGTCAGCAGGGCGCCGTGCGGGTAGACCCGCTGCTCCTCGCGCTTGAAGTCGAGGCCGGGGACGCCCAGGCGGTTGACCTCGTAGTGCTCGCGCGGCGAGAGGTTACGCTTGAGCCAGACGAAGGAACGGTCGCTGCGCAGCTTGCCGGCCAGGACCACCGGACTGACGTCGGACAGCACGCGCGCCAGGGCGGCCGCGGTCGCTTCGGGATCGCGGACCTGGCGTGGGTTGGCGTAGAGCGAGGCGGTCGGCAGGCTGGTCGCCAGGACGATGCCGTTGCGGTCCACGATGTCGGCGCGGTCGGTCACCAGGGTCTTGCGGCCGGCCTCCGCGGCCAGACGCGGTTCGTTGCCGTCGCGCAGCAGGGCCAGGTCCATGACCCGCAGGCCGATGATGCCGAAGGCCAGGCAGAACAGCAGGCCGACCGCGATCAGCCGCGTCCGGCCGGCCTCCAGGGCCTGCGAGGTCGTGCCGTCGAGCAGCATCAGGTCGACCGGGGCCGGCCCGCGCCCGGTGGGCAGGGGCCGGCGAGGGCGGCGCGGAGAGGGGATACGGCGGGTCATGGGAGGCGCTCCGCGTTGGCGAGTTTCCGCGGCGGTTGCGGCTTCACGCCGGGTACCGGCCGCGTCGGCACGGCCTCGATCTCGACGATCTGGGCGGTGCTCAGCGGCTGGAGCCGAAGATGACGCTCGGCCAGGTCGGCGATCCGCGCCGGCTGGTTGAGGTAGCTCCACTCGGCCTTGAGCACGTGCACCGCCTGCTGGTCGACGACGGTCTGCCGGGTGACCAGCTGCAGCTCGCGCTCCAGCCGCTGCACCTCGTACTTGAGCGCGAAGAGCACGACCGCGATCAGCGCGGCGCTGAAGATCCAAAGAACGGCGGCCAGCCGGCTCACGAGTCGCCTCCCGAGGCGGCTGGCCGCCAAGCATTGGCCGACGTGCGACGGGCGGCGCGCAACCGGGCAGAGCGCGCCCTGGGGTTGACGGAGATTTCCGTCGCCGTCGGCTTCCGGGCCCCTTTGAGGAGGAGCTCAAAGGTGGGGGCCCGATCGACCTGCGTAGTGGCGGGCAGGTGACGGGAGGTCCTGGGGAGGGCCCCGCTCCGCGTGCGCAGGAAGCTCTTGACCTTGCGGTCTTCAAGGGAATGGAAAGCGACCACGGCCAGGCGCCCGCCGGGGGCGAGCAGCCGCTCGGCCGCGGCCAGGCCGGCGTCGACCTCCGCCAGCTCGTCGTTGACGGCGATCCGCAGGGCCTGGAAGGTCCGGGTCGCCGGATGGATGGTCTCGCCCCGGGGCTTCGCTTGGGGCCTCGCGTGGGGCTTCACCGCCGCGCGGACGATCTCGGCGAGCTGCAGGGTGCGCTCGATCCGTCCGGCGCCCCGCGCCTCGACGATGGCGCGGGCGATGCGGCGGGAGCGGCGCTCCTCGCCGTAGCGGTAGATGATGTCGGCCAGCCCGGCTTCCGGTGTCTCGTTGACCAGGTCGGCCGCGCTCGGCCCGCTGCCGCCCATGCGCATGTCCAGGGGGCCGTCGGCGCGGAAGGAGAAGCCGCGCTCCGGCCGGTCGAGCTGCATGGAGGAGACGCCGAGGTCGAGCGCCACGCCGTCGATGGGCCGCGCCGGGACCAGGTGGTCCATCTCGCTGAAGCGGCCTTCGACCAGGGTCAGCCGGCCGGCATAGTCTTCGGCCAGGGCGCGGCCATCGACGATCGCCCCGGGATCGCGGTCCAGGCCCCAGACCGCGCAGTCGGCAGCCTCGAGGATGGCGCGGCTGTAGCCGCCGGCCCCGAAGGTGGCGTCGACGTAGATCGCGCCGTCGCGCGGCGCCAGCGCCTCCAGCACCTCCTTCAGCAGCACTGGGACGTGCCGTCCTGGCGCCTGGCGGTCGTTCCGGCGGAGGTCGGTCATTGGCCACCTCCGCCCGGCCGCAGCGGCAGGGTCAGGCCCTGGCTGCGGGCCCGTTCCCGGGCCGCGGTCTTGTGCTCGTCCAGGCGTCCGGGCTCCCAGATCTGGAAGATCGGGCCCTTGCCGACGAAGGCGGCCTTGTCGGTGATGCCGGCATGCTCGGCCAGCTCCGCCGGCATCATGATCCGGCCGTCGCCGTCCAGCGCCAGCTGATGCGAGTCCGCGAAGATCGTGGTCGCCAGGTCGTCGTGCGCCTCGGAGAAGAGGTCCATGTCCGAGACGCTCTCGTTCAGGCGCAGCATGAAGTCCATCCCGCAGGCCTCGATCGCCGGCGCCCGGTAGGAGCGGAAGGCGATGATCCCGTGAAAGGCCTGGCCCTGGAGCGCAGAACGAAAGGTCGCCGGGACGGAGACCCGTCCCTTGCGGTCGACCTTGTTCTCGAAGGTGCCAATGAACACCGACACTTGCGTCCCCTGCCTTTCCGGCCCGGCCCCGTGTTCCCGAATCGGACTTTCGACTGCGCATGGGTATCCATCGTCCTATAGCGGGAGTTCATGGGATATCATGGGATCTGATGGGTGTCAACGGGACCGGAAGTAAAAGTCTCTAGTTAAGAAATGATTAACCAGGGCTTCTTGAGACCCCGTCCATGTAAATTCGCAAGCTGATTTCCCGCCCTGCAGTCATCGTATAAGTTGAGATTGCGGCTAAAGTCTGTTCACTATATGTTCCAAGTGAGACCGCCAGGAAGTCCGCCCGAGGATCGGGCCGCGACCGGGGATCGATACTTGCGGTCTCTGGAGTTCGAAGGCGGGTGGCGGCCGGGTGAAGGAAGGGTCAGACGGCCTGTAAGCCGGGTTCTGTCCCTCGGCGGGCCGCGGGGACGCGCCGAGGGGATGGCCATTCATCTGGGACGCCCGTCGCCGGACGCCTCGCGCGACCTACCCGGACGGCGACGCGGAAACCCGCCCGGCCCGCCTCGCGGCCGGCCTGCCGTCCCTATGCGGTCTTGCTCCCGGTGGGGTTTACCATGCCGCCCCCGTTGCCGGGCGCGCGGTGCGCTCTTACCGCACCCTTTCACCCTTGCCGGCCCGGAGGCCGGCGGTTTGCTTTCTGTGGCACTTTCCCTGGGGTCGCCCCCGCCGGGCGTTACCCGGCACCGTGTTTCCGTGGAGCCCGGACTTTCCTCCCCCGGCGCCGCCGAAGCGG
>JAKSBE010000078.1 GCA_022361275.1 Kiloniellales bacterium | reverse complement strand
CCCCAGGCGCCCGAACCGAAGCCGCGGGCGACCACGCGCTCGCGGTAGATGTCGGACACCGTGTCGCCGTCGCCGGCAAGCAGCGCCTTGGTCGAGCACATCTCGGCACAAAGCGGCAGCTTGCCCTCGGCAAGACGGTTGCGCCCGTACTTCTGGAACTCGGCGGAGGAATTGTCCTCCTCCGGTCCGCCCGCACAGAAGGTGCACTTGTCCATCTTGCCGCGACTGCCGAAGTTGCCGGCCTGCGGATACTGCGGCGCCCCGAAGGGGCAGGCGTAGAAGCAGTAGCCGCAACCGATGCAGAGGTCCTTGGAGTGCAGGACCACGCCTTCGTCGGTCTGGTAGAAGCAGTCCACCGGGCAGACCGCCATGCAGGGCGCGTCCGAGCAGTGCATGCAAGCGACCGAGATCGACCGCTCGCCCGGCTTGCCGTCGTTGATGGTGACGACGCGCCGCCGGTTCACGCCCCAGGGGACCTCGTGCTCGTTCTTGCACGCCGTGACGCAGGCGTTGCACTCGATGCAGCGCTCGGCGTCGCAGAGGAACTTCATACGTGCCATTTCTCAGGTCCTCCCTAGACAGGCTCGATCCGGCACAGCGTGGCCTTGGTTTCCTGCATGTTGGTCACCGAGTCGTAGCCATAGGTCTGTGCCGTGTTGGTGGCTTCGCCGAGCACGTAGGGATCGGCGCCCGCCGGGTACTTGCTGCGTTGGTCCTCGCCCATCCAGTGGCCGCCGAAGTGGAAGGGCATGAAGGCGACGCCCTGCCCGACCCTTTCGGTCACCATGGCCTTGACCTTGACCTTGGCGCCGCCTTCCGGACCGTGCACCCAGACCATCTGCCCGTCCTTGACGCCGATGTTGTTGGCGTCGAAAGGGTTGATCTCGACGAACATGTCCTGCTGAAGCTCGGCCAGCCAGGGGTTGGACCGGGTCTCGTCGCCGCCGCCTTCGTACTCGACGAGGCGGCCCGAGGTCAGGATCGTCGGGAAGTCATTCGAGAAGTCCTGGTCCTGGATCGACTTGTAGAGGATCGGCAGGCGATAGTTCTTGCCGTCGTCGTAAGTCGGATAGTCGGCGACGAGATCGCGGCGCGAGGTGTAGAGCGGCTCGCGGTGCAGCGGCACCGGATCCGGGAAGTTCCACACCACGGTCCGCGCCTTGGCGTTGCCGAAGGGCGCGCAGCCGTGCTTGATCGCGACGCGCTGGATGCCGCCGGAAACGTCGGTCTTCCAGTTGGTCTTGTCGCCGGCGATCTTCTCGATGGTGGCCCGCTCGTCGTCGGTGAGGTCGCCGTCCCAGCCGAGCTTCTTGAGCAGGGCCATGGTGAACTCCGGATAGCCGTCCCGGATCTCGGAGCCGACCGGATAGCTGCCTTCGGCCAGCAGGTTGTCGCCGTCCTTCTCGACGCCGAAGCGCGCCCGGAAGCAGAGGCCGCCCTCGGCCACCGGCTTCGAGGTGTCGTAGAGCAGCGGCGTGCCGGGATGGCCCATCTCGGCCTTGCCCCAGCAGGGCCAGGGCAGACCGTAGTAGTCGCCGTCGGCCGGACCGCCGCGGGCCTGCAGGGTGGTCTTGTCGAAGGTCGCCTGGTTGGCCATGTGCAGCCGCATCCGCTCCGGCGACTGGCCGGTGTAGCCGATGGTCCACATGCCGCGGTTGAACTCCCGCGTGACGTCCTCGATCAGCGGCTCGTCGTCCTTGACCTCGATGTTCTTGAACATCTCGTCGGCCATGCCGAGCTTCTTGGCGAGCTTGTAGATGATCGTGTGGTCCGGCAGGGACTCGAACAGCGGATCGAAGATCTTCTCGCGCCACTGGAGCGAGCGGTTCGACGCCGTGACCGAGCCGTAGGTCTCGAACTGCGTCGCCGCCGGCAGGAGGTAGACCCCGTCCGTGCGGTCGTGCATGACCGCCGACATCGTCGGATAGGGATCGACGATGACCAGGAGATCGAGCTTCTCCATGGCCTTCTTCATGTCCGGCAGACGGGTCTGCGAGTTCGGCGCGTGGCCCCAGAAGAACATGGCCCGGAGGCCGTCCGGCTGATCGATGTTGGCCTTGTCCTCGAGGGCGAGGTCGAACCAGCGGGACACCGGGACGCCCTTCTTCTCCATCAGGTCCTTGCTGGCGAAGCGGCCGAGCAGGTAGTCGTAGTCGACGTCCCAGACCCGCGCCCAGTGCTTCCACGACCCGGCCTTGAGGCCGTAGTAGCCCGGCAGGGTGTGGCACAGCACGCCGAGGTCGGTCGCGCCCTGCACGTTGTCGTGGCCGCGGAAGATGTTGGTGCCGCCGCCGGAGGTGCCGACGACGCCCAGCGCCAGGCCGAGCACGCAGTACGCACGGGTGTTGTTGTTGCCGTTGGTGTGCTGCGTGCCGCCCATGCACCAGATGATGGTGAAGGGACGGTTGTTGGCCAGCGTGCGGGCGACCCGCTTGAGCTGTGAGCCCGGCACGCCGGTGACCCGCTCGGTCTCCTCCGGCGTCCACTTGGCGACTTCGGCCCTGATCTGGTCCATGCCCCAGACGCGCTGGCGGATGAACTCCTTGTCCTCCCAGCCGTTCTCGAAGACGTGCCAGAGGATGCCCCAGATCAGCCCGACGTCGGTGCCGGGCCGGAAACGGACGAATTCGTCGGCATGGGCCGCGGTCCGGGTGAAGCGCGGGTCGCAGACGATGAAGGGCGCGTTGTTCTGCTCCTTCGCCTTCAGCATGTGCTGCATCGCGACCGGATGCGCCTCGGCCGGGTTGCCGCCGATCTGGAAGATGGCGCGCGAGTTGTGGATGTCGTTGTAGCTGTTGGTCATCGCGCCGTAGCCCCAGGTGTTCGCGACACCCGCGACCGTGGTCGAATGACAGATCCGCGCCTGG
>JAKSBE010000309.1 GCA_022361275.1 Kiloniellales bacterium | reverse complement strand
GACAGCAGCCGCGGGATCGCGAGCGCCAGGACCGGCAGCGCCAGCAGCAGGGTGACCCGGAGGATCTCGACGGCGAAGAAGGGCATCACCCCCCGGAAGACCTGGCGCATGCTGGTGTTGTCGGCCAGGGTCGAGATGATGAAGACGTTGAGTCCGACCGGGGGCGTGATCAGCCCCAGCTCGACCACGATCAACGCCAGGATGCCGAACCAGATCTTCAGCTCCTCGCTGCTCATGCCGTAGGCGGCGGTCGCCGCGGTCACCGTGTCGCCGCCGTTCAGATCGACCAGCACCGGCCAGAAGAAGGGCACCACGACCAGGATCATCGACAGCGATTCCATGAAGCAGCCGAGGACGATCAGCAGCACCAGCATGGCGATCAGCACCAGCCAAGGGTCGAGGCCGGCGCCTGCGGCCCAGCTCGCCAGGGCGCCGGGCAGGCCGGCGCGGGTGAAGAAGCCTTTCAGGACCTCGGCCCCGAAGAGGATGAAGTAGATCATCCCGGCGGTCACCGCGGTGTCGAGCAGCGACTGCTTGATCCCCTTGACGCTCAGGCCGCCCCCGTCCGGCCCCTCGCGCAGGCGCAGCATCAGGCCGTAGGCCAGCACCGCGAAGACCCCGACCCCGGCTGCCGGCGTCGGGGTGAAGAGGCCGGCGCCCAGGCCCAGGATGATGGCGCCGAAGATCCCGACCACGGGGATCAGCCGCAGGATGGCCCGGCGCCGCGCGGCGGCTTCCAGGGGCGGCGTCGGCGGCGCCGTCTCGGGCCGCAGCCGCACCAGGACCGCGATCACCAGCAGGAAGAAGCCGACCGCGATCAGGCCCGGCAGCAGCGCGGCCTGGAACATCTCGATGATCGAGGCCTCGACGATGATGGCGTAGACCACCAGCGCCACCGAGGGCGGGATCAGGATCCCCAGCGTGCCGCCGGCGGCCAGGGTGCCGGTCGCCAGGCGCGGCGCGTAGCCCATGCGCTTGAGCTCGGGCAGCGCGACCCGGCCCATGGTCGCGGCGGTCGCCAGCGAGGAGCCGCAGACCGCGCCGAAGCCGGCGCAGGCGCCGATCGCCGCCATGGCCGCGCCGCCGCGGAAGCGCCCGATCAGGGCGTTGACTCCCTGAAAGAGGTCGCGGCTGAGGTTGGCGTGGGAGGCGAGGAAGCCCATCAGCACGAACAGCGGCACCACCGAGAGCTCGTAGTTGGCGACGCTGTTCCACAGCAGGGTCTTGTACTGCTTCAGGTAGGGCTCGAAACGCAGGTAGGGCAGCGCCAGGCTCAGCACGTAGTTGCCGGCGATGCCGACCGCGATCATCGCCAGCCCGACCGGGACCCTCAGCGCGAGCAGGCCGAACAGCAGGACCAGCCCGGCCAGGCCGATCAGCTCACGCTCGCCCATGGTCTTCCCCCCCGGAGGCCCGCCCCCCGGAAGCTTGCCCCCCGGAAGCTTGCCCCCCGGAAGCTTGCCCCTCGAAAGCTTGGAGGCCGGCGACCGCGGCCCAGAGCAGCAGCGAGGCGGTGCCCGGCAGGTAGAAGGGCCATTCCGGCCAGCCGAGCACCCGGGACAGCACGCCGTCGGCGCGGGTCTCGGCGAGCCCGATCGTCATCCAGTAGGCGAGGAACAGGGCCAGCGCCGCCATCGCCAGGGCGGTCGCCTTGTCGAGCCCGCGTCGGATCCGGAGCGGCAGCCCCTTGACGAAGAGGTCGACCGCGACGTGGCCGCGCCGGAGCTGGCAGTAGGGCAGCAGCATGAGCGCGGCCGCCGAGACCGCCAGGCGCACGAAGTCCTCGTAGCCGGGGAGGCCCGAGACCGTGGTCCCGAAGCCCCGCGCCAGGCGGTCCAGGGCGAAGGCCCCGGCGTTGGCCGTGGTCACCAGGACGATGGCCAGCAGGACCAGGCCGCCGATCAGGGCCCAGGCGGCCGCGAACCTTTCGACGAAATCGCGCATCCAGTTCATCCGTCGCTCGTCTCGACCGTGATTCATCGGGGGCTCACCCTTCGCCCCTCGACAGGCTCGGGGTGAGGAGGCTCAGGGTGAGGCGGCCACCTCGCTCCTCACCCTGAGCTTGTCGAAGGGTGAGGGGGCCAGAACTCCGAAGGCGAAGCCTTGTGCGCGGCTACTTCGCGCGGCTACTTCGCGCCGCTACCGCGCGCCGTGCCTGGCGACCGCGGCGCGGGCGGCCTCGACCAAGGCCTCGCCGTCGATGCCGTTGTCCCGGGCCTCCCGGATCCAGCGGTCCACGACCTCTGCGCCGCGCGCGTCGAAGCCCCCCTTGGCCTCGGCGTTCAGGGCGATGACCTCGCCGCCGGACCTGGTCTGGGCGTCCTTTCCGAGGGCCTCGACCCCGTCCCAGACGGCACCGATCTCCCCGGCGATGGCGGCGCCGGCGTTGGCGTCGATGACCGCCTTGAGGTCGGCCGGCAGGGCCTCGTAGCGCTCCTTGTTCATGGCGTAGAGGAAGACCGAGGTGCCGAAGCGCGAGCCGTCGCCGCCCTCGACCGAGTACCTGGTCAGCTCCTGCAGCTTCAGCGGCAGCATGATCTCGAAGGGCACAAGGGCGCCGTCGACCGTGCCCTTGGACAGGGCCTCGGGCAGGGCGGGCACCGGCATGCCGACCGGCTCGGCGCCCCAGGCCTCGATCATCCAGGCGCCGCTGCGCGACGGCGTGCGCAGCTTGAGCCCCTTGACCTCCTCGACCGAGCGCACCGCCTTGTCGCGCAGGTGCAGCGCGTTGCCGGCGTGGACGTGGACCAGGATCGGCTTGAGGTCGGCGTAGTCGGCGGCGATCAGGTCGAAGTTGTCCTGGATCGCCAGCGTGGTGGCGCGGGCGCTGCCCCGGTGCACCGTGGGCAGCTCGAAGACCTCGGAGCGCGGGAAGACCCCGGGCGTGTAGCCGATCAGGGTCCAGACGATGTCGGCCGCACCGTCGCGCACCTGGCGGTAGAGCTCCGGCGGCTTGCCGCCCATCGACATCGAAGGGAAGACCTCGACCTTGATCCGGCCCTTGGACTGTGCCTCGACCCGCTCGGCCCAGGGCAGGATGAACTTGGTGTGGGTCGGCGACCTGGGGCTGAGGAAGTGGTGCACGGTCAGCGTGACCTCGGCGGCCGGCGCGGCGGCGGTCACGGTCGAGGCGGCCGAGACCGAGACGGTGGCGGTCAGCGCCGCGGCGCAAAGACGGATGATCGCTCTCAATGGTCGTCCTCCCCTTCGGAACCTCTGGCCTTCTTCACGTCCGGCCGTTCGGGACCCTTGCAGACCGGAGTATGTAAGTCGCTTAAGGTTATGAGAAATGAATTCTTCGGCCGTTCCCATGCCGGTCTGGTTATGGCGTGATCTCGGCCTGGCCGCGTCCGGCGGCCCCCTGGGCGGTTCCCCGGGCGATGATGTCGCGGACCGCCTGCATCAGCATCTGGGTCGCCAGTCCGGGCGGGATGTCGGCCCGGGTGGTCAGGCCGACCGGCCCGGTCGTCGCCGGGTCGCTGGCGAAGGGCAGGGCGACCAGCAGCCCGTCCGCCAGGTCGTCGGCGACCACCCCCTGGGAGATGATCCAGACCGCGTCCGAGGTCCGGGTGTAGCTGCGGCCGAAGGCCATGGAAACCGTCTCGATGCGGTCGGGCAGGGCGCCGACCCCCTGGGCGATCAGCAGGCGGTCGACGTAGGGCCGGATGATCGAGCCCTCGATCGGCATCAGCACGGTGAAGTCGCTGATCCGCTCCAGGTCGAAGCTGCCCCCGTCGCGCAGGGGGGCGAGCAGGGGATGGCCGGGGCGCACGACCAGGCGCACCGGTTCGGAGTAGAGGGTCTCGAAGGCCAGGCCGGTCATCAGCTCCGGCTCGGCCAGGCGCCCGACCACCAGGTCCAGGTCGCCGACCCTGAGCTGCGACAGCAGCACGCTGTTCTCGCCGGTCACGACCCGGACCGTGGTCTCGAGCCCGTCGGCCTTGAAGCCCTGGATCGCCGCCGGCATGACCCGGGCGGCGACGGTCGGCAGGGCGCCGACGGTGATCGCGAAGCCGCCCTTGGCCCGGGCCTGGGCGATGCTGTCGACGCCCTGGCGCAGGGCGGTGACGCTGGCCCCGGCGTAGCGCAGGAAGACCTCGCCGAAGCGGGTCAGGGTGACGCCGCGCTTGCTGCGGTCGAAGAGCCGGACGTCCAGGGTCTCCTCCAGCTCGCGCAGGGTCTTGGAGACCGCGGGCTGGGTCACCGCCAGGGCGTCCGCCGCCTTGACCACGCTCTTCTGCCGCGCGACTTCCAGGAAGCACTGCAGGTGCCGGAACTTGATCCGCTGCACGATCACCGGACCACTGCCGGCCTGACGCACGTCGGGCGCCATGCATTCCCCCTGGGTTATTCGTCGCGCCTCCTTTCTCATTTTACATAACCGGAGGTGCGGTCCAAGCTGGTGGGCGGTGCCCAGGGAGTTGGAAAAGACCATGCGCTTCGCCAGGGTGAACGACGTGGTGCTCCACCACGCGGTCGAGGGACCGCCGGGGGCGCCGGCCGTGGTCTTCTCCAACTCCCTGGGCACCGACTTCCGGGTCTGGGACCCGCTGCTCGCCTACTTCGGCCGGGACCTGCGGCGCGTCCGCTACGACAAGCGGGGCCACGGCCTGTCGGAGGCCCGGCCCGCGCCCTACGACATCGCCGACCACGTCGGCGACATGGCGGCCCTGCTCGACCATCTCGGGATCGAGTCGGCGGTGGTCGTGGGGCTCTCGGTCGGCGGCATCATCGCCCAGGGACTCAGCGGCCTGCAGCCCGAGCGGATCGCGGGCCTGGTGCTCTGCGACACCGCGCATGTCATCGGCCCGCCGGAGATGTGGGACCAGCGCATCGCCGCGATCGAGGCCGGCGGCATCGAGGCCCTGGCCGACGCGGTCATGGAGCGCTGGTTCTCCGCGGCCTTCCGCCGGGACCGGCCGGAGGAACTGTCGGGCTGGCGCAACATGCTGATCCGCACCCCGGCCGAGGGCTACCTCGGCACCGCCGCGGCGATCCGCGACGCCGACATGACCGCGCAGGCCGCGGCGATCGGCGTCCCGACCCTCTGCGTCGGCGGCTCGGAGGACGGCGCGACGCCGCCCGAGCTGGTCGGCGCCCTGGCGGGCCTGATCCCGGGCGCGCGTTTCGAGGTCATCGAGGGCGCCGGACACCTGCCCTGCGTCGAGTCGCCGGAGACCCTCGCCGGCCTGATGAAAGACTTCTTCGCGGAGGCCGGGCTTGCCTGAAGACCGGCCCCCTGAAGACCGGCCCCCTGAAGATCGGCCCCCTGAAGATCGGCCCCCCGTGGACCGTCACCAGACCGGCATGCTGACCCGCCGCGCGGTCCTGGGCGACGCCCACGTCGACCGGGCGGAGGCGAGGAAGACCGACTTCGACGCCGACTTCCAGCGTTTCATCACCGAGGGCGCCTGGGGCTCGCTCTGGTCGCGGCCCGGCCTGACCCGGCGCGAGCGCAGCCTGCTGACCATCACGCTCCTCGCCGCCCTGGGCCACGACGAGGAACTGGCGCTGCACGTCCGCGCGACCCGCAACACAGGCGCCAGCCCCGAGGACGTCAAGGAGGCGCTGCTGCACGTCGCGGTCTACGCCGGCGTGCCGGCGGCCAACCGCGCCTTCGCGGTCGCCGCCAGGGCCCTGGGCGAGACCGAGGCGCCGAACGGGGAGACGGCATGAGCGCGCAAGGCCCCTTCAAGCCGCGGGACTGGGACAGCCACCCGCCCTACCTCTATCCGGACTACAAGTCGACCGCCCTGCGCGCGCCGCGCAAGCCGCTGGTGCCCCTGGCGCCCTCCCTCTCGGAGCTGACCGGCCCGGTCTTCGGCCACGATTGCCTCGGCCCCCTGGACCACGACCTGACCCGCAACGCCGCCAGGGACGGCGCGCCCCTGGGCGAGCGGATCGTGGTCACCGGCCGGGTTCTCGACGAGGAAGGACGGCCGCTGCCGCAGACCCTGGTCGAGGTCTGGCAGGCCAACGCGGCCGGGCGCTACATCCACAAGGTCGACCGGCATCCCGCGCCGCTCGACCCCAACTTCCTCGGCGCCGGGCGCTGCCTGACCGACGACGCGGGCCGCTACCGCTTCGTGACCATCAAGCCGGGCGCCTATCCCTGGGGCAACCACGACAATGCCTGGCGGCCCAACCACATCCACTTCTCGCTCCTCGGGCCCAGCCTGGCGACCCGCCTGGTGACCCAGATGTACTTCCCCGGCGATCCGCTGCTCGCCCTCGACCCGATCTTCCAGGGCACCCCGGCGGCGGCGCGCGACCGCCTGATCGCCGCGTTCTCGCTCGAGGTCACCG